>NZ_JBHSIV010000047.1:0-31719 GCF_042653685.1 Actinomycetospora atypica
CGACCGACAGGTCGTGGGAGAGTAGGACACCGCCGGAACACCCAACCACCCCCACACCACGCACCAACACCGAATGGCCCTCCCGCACCCGCGGCGAGGGCCACACGTGTCTCTGGACCAATTCGGACGGCCGCTCGCCCGATCGGCGCAGAACGGCGCCCTGTCACGTGGTCGTTACAGTGGCCGACGTGGCTGCGTCGAGGATCGGCATCGTCCTGGTGGACCGCCCTGCTGCGGGGGCCGGCCGGTGACCGCGGCGGGGATCCGACCCGGGTCCGACGTCGAGTCCCTGCGGTCGGTGGCCCTCACCCAGGACCCCGACGACGTCGAGCTCGCGGCTCTCGCCGTGCACTACTTCGAGGGCTGCACCCTCGGCGATACCGGGGAGCAGCCCACCGAGGCCGTCGCCACCGTGCGGGCCCACCGCAGTCTCGCGCGGCTGCGCGTCCCCGGGCAGCCGGTCACGGCGGTGCTCGGCGGGGGCTCGACCGGAGCCGGCGCGATCGATCCCGAGCGGGTCCAGGTCCTCGTCGTCACCGAGGACATGCCGTTCCTCATCGACTCGGTGATCGCGGAACTGTCGCGGACCGGGCTGACGGTGCACCGCGTGGTGCACCCCGTCGTGATCGTCCGGCGGGACGCCGACGGCGCCCTCGCCGAGGTGCTGCCCGACGCGGAGCCGGCCGACCGGCCCCCGGGCACCATCGCCGAGTCGTGGATGAACCTCGAGGTCGAGGCGGAGACGCCTCCCACGGGGACGAGCGCCGCCGACGCCATCCGGGATCTCGCCGCCGACCTGCACCACCGCCTCGCGGGCGTCCTCCAGGACGTCCGGGCCGTGGTGGAGGACGGCGCGACGATGGTGGAGCGCGCCCTGCAGCTGGCCGATCGCGTGGAGGCCGACCCGCCACCGGTCACACCGCACCAGGTCACCGACACCGTGGCCCTGCTGCGGTGGCTCGCCGACGGGAACCTGACGTTCCTGGGGCACCGGGTGGAGGGCGACTGCCCGGCCGACGGGGCCGGCATCCTCCGCGACGGCAGCACCACCACCGCCCGCGGGCTGCAGGACGACGGGCTCGCCCTCCCCCGGACGGCCACGGACGAGGACGGGCTCCTCATCCTGACGCGGGCGAGCACCCGGTCGACGGTCTACCGCCCCGTGCACCCGCTCTCGATCACGGTGCGCGTGTTCGACGGCGACGGTCGGATCGTCGCCGAGCACCGCTTCCTGGGCGTCCTCACGGTCGCCGCCCGCAGCGCGGACGTCCTCGAGATCCCGCTCGTCTCGCGGCGGGTCCAGGAGGTCATCTCCCGGACGGGCCTGCCGCTCGAGTCGTGGTCGGGCCAGCGGATGCTCGAGGTGCTGCAGACCTACCCCCGCTCCGAGCTGCTCTGCACCGACCGGGCGTCGCTGCACGAGACGGTGACCGGGGTGCTCGAGCTGGCCGAGCGCCGGAGCCTGCGGCTCTTCCTGCGCCGCGACCGCTGGGGCCGCTACTTCTCGGCGATGGTGTACCTCCCACGGGACCGCTACACCACGGCCGCCCGGCTGCGGATGCAGCAGCTGCTCCTCGACCGGCTCGAGGGCACCGACATCGAGTACACGGCCCGGGTGACCGAGGACCAGCTCGCGCTCCTGCACGTCACGGTGCACACCGGCGACCGCGACCCGGCCCGCCCCGACGTCGCGGCGCTCACCGCCGAGCTCGCGGAGGCGGCCCGCACCTGGTCCGATCGCCTGCGGGCCGCGGCCGGACCCGGGGTGCGCGCCGCGATCTCGGCGTCCGGTGAACCGTTCAGCCAGGCCTACCAGGAGGACTTCACCCCCGACCGCGGGGTCGCCGACCTGCTCGTCCTGGACGGTCTCGGCGGTCCCGACGACGTGGCCGTGCGGCTGTACCGGCCCGACCGGCCCGACGCCGACCCCGAGGGCGGCAACCGGCGCCTCAAGCTCTACCTGGTCGGGCGCCGCATCACGCTCTCCACGGTGCTGCCGGTGCTGCAGTCGCTCGGGGTGGAGGTCATCGACGAGCGGCCCTACGAGGTCCGGCGCAGCGACGGCGCCCTCGCGTGGATCAACGACTTCGGCCTGCGGATGCCCCTCGACCCCGCCGGGCCCGACGAGTCCCTCACCGCCCGGTTCGCCGACGCGTTCACCGAGGCCTGGCGGGGCCGCGTGGGCACCGACGGCTTCAACGCCCTGGTCCTCACCGCCGGCCTGACGTGGCGGCAGGCCGCCGTCCTGCGCGCGCTGGCCCGCTACCAGCGCCAGATCGGCAGCCCCTACGGGCAGAGCTACATCACCGACGTGGTCGGCGGGCACTCGGCCGTCGCCGTCGGGCTCGTCCGCCTCTTCGAGGCCCGCTTCGACCCCGCCGGGGAGGCCCGGGACCGGGACGAGCGGGTGGCCGCTCTCGACGCGGAGGTGGAGGCGGCCATCGACGCCGTCACCAGTCTCGATGCCGACCGCATCCTGCGCGCCATGCTCGGTCTCGTCCGGGCCACGCTGCGCACCAACTACTTCCTCGTCGACGCCGACGGCCGGTCGCGGGAGTTCGTGTCCTTCAAGCTCGACCCGTCGCGGGTGCCCGGGGTGCCCGAGCCGCGGCCGGCGATCGAGACGTTCGTGCACTCCAACCGCGTGGAGGGTGTGCACCTGCGGTTCGGCCCGATCGCCCGCGGCGGGCTGCGGTGGTCGGACCGGCTGCAGGACTACCGCACCGAGATCCTGGGGCTGGTGAAGGCCCAGGCGGTGAAGAACGCCGTCATCGTCCCGGTCGGCGCCAAGGGCGGCTTCGTCGTGAAGCGTCCTCCGGCCGCGACCGGCGACGCCGCCGTGGACCGCGACGCGCAGCGCGCCGAGGGCGTCGCCTGCTACCGGATGTTCATCTCCGGCCTGCTCGACCTGGTCGACGACCGCGAGGGCCACGCCGCCGACTCGGCGGCGCGCACCCCCGCGGGCATCGTGCGCTACGACGAGGACGACACCTACCTCGTCGTCGCCGCCGACAAGGGCACCGCCACCTTCTCCGACATCGCCAACGGCGTCGCGAAGGACTACGGGTTCTGGCTGGGCGACGCGTTCGCCTCCGGGGGATCGGTCGGCTACGACCACAAGGCCATGGGCATCACCGCCAAGGGCGCGTGGGAGTCGGTGCGCCGGCACTTCCGCGAGCTCGGTGTGGACGTGGCGACCGACGAGATCACCGTGGTGGGCGTCGGCGACATGTCGGGCGACGTGTTCGGCAACGGCATGCTGCTCTCGGACCACCTGCGGATCGTCGCCGCGTTCGACCACCGCCACGTCTTCCTCGACCCGAGTCCCGACCCGGCCGCGTCGTTCGCCGAGCGGCAGCGCCTGTTCGAGCTGCCGCGCTCGTCGTGGGCCGACTACGACACCTCGCTGATCAGCGCGGGCGGCGGGGTCTACCCGCGCACGCTGAAGCGGATCCCGGTCTCCGAGCAGGTCGCGGCGGTCCTGGGCACCACCGCGGGCGAGCTCGACCCGGCCGAGCTGATGCGCGCGATCCTGCGCGCCCCCGTCGACCTGCTGTGGAACGGCGGGATCGGCACCTACGTGAAGGCCTCCGAGGAGACGCAGGCCGACGCGGGGGACAAGAGCAACGACCCCGTCCGGGTCGACGGCGCGGAGCTGCGCGTGCGGGTGGTCGGCGAAGGCGGCAACCTCGGGCTGACCCAGCGCGGGCGTATCGAGTACGCGCGCTCCGGCGGCCGGGTGAACACCGACGCGATCGACAACTCCGCGGGCGTCGACTGCTCCGACCACGAGGTCAACATCAAGATCCTGCTCGACTCGCTGGTGGAGCGCGGCGAGCTCGCCGAGGAACGGCGCGACGAGCAGATCGCGGCGACCACCGACGACGTCGCCGCCCTGGTGCTCGCCGACAACGTGGCCCAGAACGACGTGCTCGGCGTCGCCCGGGCGCACGCGCCGGACATGCTCACCGTGCACGAGGCCCTCGTCACCGACCTCGAGGCGCGGGGCGCCGTCGACCGCGGGCTCGACGTCCTGCCCGACGCCGAGGGCTTCGAGCAGCGTCGGCAGGCGGGGGAGGGCCTCACCTCGCCGGAGCTCGCGACGATCATGGCGCACGTGAAGCTCGACCTCACCGAGTCGCTCGCCGCGACCGACCTGCCCGACGCCGAGGTGTTCGCGCGCCGGCTGCCGTCGTACTTCCCGCCCGTGCTGGCCCGCAGCTACCCGGAGGCGGTGGCGACGCACCCGCTGCGCCGCCGGATCGTCACGACGATGCTCGCGAACGAGGTGGTCGACGGCGGCGGCATCTCCTACGTGCACCGGCTGGTCGCCGAGGTGACCGCGACGCCCTCGGACGCGGTCCGCGCCTACCAGGTCGCCACCCGCGTGTTCGGGCTCGACGCCCTCGCCGCCGACATCGCGCAGGCCACCGCCGACGGCCTCGCGACCGACGTCGCCGACCGGCTGACGCTCGCCTCGCGCCGCACGCTCGACCGCGCCTCGCGGTGGCTGCTGACCCACCGGCCCCAGCCCCTCGCGGTCGGCGCCGAGACGCAGCGCTTCTCGCCCGCGGTCGCGAGCCTCGGGCCGCGGGTGCCGGACATGCTGCGCGGCTCGGAGGCCGAGGAGCTCGCGGGGAAGGTGGCCGCCCTGGTCGACGACGGGGCCCCGCCCGAGCTCGCGCGGCGCGCCGTCGGCGCCCTGCACGGCTTCGGGCTGCTCGACGTCACCGAGATCACCGAGATCGCCGAGGCCGACCACGACGACGATCCCGACGACCTCGTCGCGGTCGCCGACCTGTACTACGCGCTCTCGGACCACCTGGGGATCGACCGGCTGCTCACCGCGGTGGCGTCGCTGTCGCGCCAGGACCGGTGGGACGCGCTGGCCCGGCTGTCGCTGCGCGACGAGCTGTACTCCTCGCTGCGGGCCGTGACGATCGACGTGCTCGCCGACACCGACAACACCGAGTCCTCGGAGGAGAAGATCGCGCACTGGGAGCAGGCGAACGCCTCGCGGCTCATGCGCGCGCGCAGCTCGCTCGCCGAGATCGACCGGTCGGGGCGCCGCGACCTCACGACGGTGTCGGTGGCGGCCCGCCAGATCCGGAGCATGGTCCGATGACCGCACCGGAGGGGACCTACGACGTCGACGTGCGCGTCCGCTGGGCCGACCAGGACGCGTACCGCCACGTCAACCACGCCGTCGTCGTGACCCTGCTCGAGGACGCCCGCACCCACCTGCTCTTCGACGCGGCCGCCCGCGAGGGCGTCGCGGCCTTCGAGGCCGGGCTGCTCGTGGCCCGCGTCGACGTGCGCTACCGGCGCCCCATCCCGTGGCACCCGCGCGGGGTGCGGGCGCGGATGTGGTCGCACGCGGTGAGGGCGGCGTCGTTCGTCGTCGGGTACGAACTGCTGCTTCCCGACGAGGAGGGTGGCTGGGACCCGAAGCCGGCGGTCACCGCCGACACCCAGCTCGTCCCCTACGACCTCGCCTCCGCCCGGCCGCGGCGCCTCACCGCCGACGAGCGCTCGTTCCTGCTGCGCTACGAGGCCGCATGAGCGCCACGAGGGACACGACGGGGCGCCTCGCGGTGCCCGACCGGGCGCAGCGCGAGGACCTGGCGGGCTTCGTCGGGCGGGCGGTGCGGCTCGACGCGGCCGTCGTCGTGCGGCTGCGGGCCCGTCCCGGGGACCGGCCGGCGGTCGAGGCGTGGGCGGCGACCCCGTTCGACGCGCTGGTCACCCGCGCGGCCCCGGGGACGCTCGAGCCCGCGGACGTGACGGTGGTGGGGTCGGACCTCCTCGCGGCGCTCGCGGTGGCCTCCGGGGAGACGGTGGAGCCCGGGACACCGGTGGACGACCGCTGGCGGGGCCCGCTCCCGCCGCTGCGCCCCGACGCCCGGTGGCAGGTGGTGGGCGACGTCCCGGCCGCCGAGCTGAACCGGCTCGCCGAGCGTGGGGTGGCCGCGGCCCGGGAGGGCGACCCGAGCGGGCGGCCCTCGGCGGCGCTGCTCGACCAGGTGGTGCTCACGGTCACCGACGACGCCACGGGCGCCGAGGTGCGCGTGCCCATGCGGTGCGTGTTCGCCCTGTCGGGCATGGGCTTCGTCGGGCCGGGCGCCGGCGACGAGGACGCGGTGCGGGTCTCGACCGACGGCGGGTGGCTGCGACTGGACGCGCGCGGCGGCGCCGTGGTCCGGCGCCGCCGCGCGCAGCTCCCGCTGGCGCTGTGAGCGGCGTGGTGGGCGCCTAGCCCAGCTTCGCGCGCAGGAAGTCGCGCGTGGCGCTCCAGGCCTTGACGGCCTGCTCGGGGTCGTAGGTGCCCAGGTGGTTCTCCTCGTTGAAGAACGCGTGGCCGGCCGGGTAGATCCGGAAGTCGGGGCGCACGCCCGACTCCTTCTCGATCCGTTCGGCGAGCTCCTCGACGGCGTCCGGCGTAGCCATCTCGTCCTCCTCGCCGAAGTGGCCGAGCAGCGGCGCCGTGAGCTTCTCGAAGCTCGGGTAGTCCTCGCCCAGCACCCCGTAGAACGGCACGGCCGCCCCGATCCGGTCGCCCTGCTGCGCGGCGAGCACGAGGACGAAGCCGCCGCCCATGCAGAAGCCGACGGCGCCGACCTTCTCGCCGACCACCGCGTCGTGCCCGAGCAGGAAGTCGACCGCGCCCGCGAGGTCGGTGGCGGCCTGCTGCACGGGGAGCTCGGACATGAGCTTCCCGGCCTCGTCGGAGTCGTGCGTGGTGGTGCCGCCGTACAGGTCGGGCGCGAGCGCGACGAAGCCCTCGGCCGCGAGCCGGTTGGTCACGTCGGCGATGTGCGAGGTCAGGCCCCACCACTCCTGGATGACCACCACGCCGGGTCCGCTGCCGGACTCGGGGAGGGCGAGGTAGCCGTGGGCGGTGCGCCCGTTGGAGGGGAAGCTGACGTTCTGGAGCGGGTTGTCGGGCATGCGGCCATTCCAGCAGGTCGGCCGAGGACGCGCCGACGACGGCCGGGACGGCGTCGTCCCGGCGCGGGAACTCAGAAGGCCTTGTTCATCATGCTCATCGCCGCCATCTCCATGTACTCCCAGATCTGGCGGTGCCGCTCCGCGGGCAGGGCGGCCTCGTCGACGGCCACCCGCATGCAGCGCAGCCACGCGTCGCGCTCGAGGGGGCCGATGGGGAACGGGGCGTGCCGCATCCGCAGCCGGGGGTGCCCCCGCTGCTGGGAGTAGGTCTGCGGGCCGCCCCAGTACTGCTCCAGGAACATCCGCAGGCGGTCCTCGGCCGGGCCGAGGTCCTCCTCCGGGTAGAGCGGGCGCAGCACCGGGTCCTCGGCGACCAGCTCGTAGAAGCGGTGCACGATCTGGTGGAAGGTGCCGTGGCCGCCGACCTCGTCGTAGAACGTCTGGGGACTGCTCACACCCACCACCGTCTCACGTCGTCCGCTTCCCGGCCGTCGAGGCACCGAGGCCGCCGAACGGCGTGGGCGCCGGGACCCCGGCGTCGTCGAACGCGGTCTTGACCTCGCCCGCCACCGCGCGCTGCACGGCCCACTGCTCGCCGGGGCGGGTGCGGACGGTCAACCGCAGCAGGACGCCCTCGGCGGTCACCGACTGGACGCCGAGCATCTCCGGGGTGCCCAGCACCTTCGCGGCGATGCCGGGCTCGGCGCACTCGCGCACGGCGGCGGCCTCGGCGATCTCGAGGGCGTCGTCGACGTCGGCGGCGTGCCCGATGGGGATGTCGACGACGGCCACCGAGTAGCCCTGGCTGGAGTTCCCGACGCGCAGGACCTCGCCGTTGCGGACGTACCAGACCGTCCCGGCGATGTCCCGCAGCGTCGTCACCCGCAGGCCGACGGCCTCGACCGTGCCGACGGCCTCGCCGAGGTCGACGACGTCGCCGACGCCGTACTGGTCCTCGAGCATCATGAAGATCCCGGAGAGGAAGTCGCGGACGAGGTTCTGGGCGCCGAAGCCGATCGCGACGCCGAGGATGCCCGCCGAGGCGATGATCGGGGCGAGGTTCACCCCGAACTCGCCGAGGATCAGGACGAACGCGACGCCGTAGATGAGCAGGGTCGAGAACGACCGGAGGACCGACCCGATCGTCGCGGCCCGCTGGGCCCGTCGCTCGATCATCTGCGGGGCGGCCTCGCGCAGGCTCGCGGCGGCCCGGTCGCGCAGGGGGCGCAGCAGGCGCGGCACCCGGCCCGCGCCGCCGACGCTGGTGAGCCGCCGGATGCCGCGGTGCACGGCGTGGCGCAGGATCAGCGCGACGACGAGGATCAGCAGCACGGTCAGCGCGTGCGAGACGATCGCGTCGGCCGAGCGCGAGAGCCACGACGCGTGCGTGTACGAGAACACCCGCGCGCACAGCGAGCCGGCGTCGCTCGCGCAGGCCGGCGCGCTGATCGGCACGTCCGGCAGCACCGAGGGCTCCGGGGACGGCGTCGGGGTGGGCGGCTGGGCGACGATGCCGGGGACGATCAGCACACCCCGGGACGATACGGAGCCGCCCCCGCGCGACCGGCCGGGGGAGAGGGGCCCGGCACTCGGCGGGGAACGCCCCGGTGAACGATCCACTATCACAGGTGCGAGCAGGGCCTCGATGTGGTCGACTGTGCCCACTCTCGGTGGGAGGTGGTCGTGTGCCCGAACGACAACCCAGGACCGTGACGCCGCTGCTCAGCGCCGTCGACGGGGCTCTGAGGTCCGAGCCTCCCGACGCCCTGGTCCCCGTCCGCGATCCGGTCGCCCCCGCCGATGCGGGTGCCCCCACCGGAGACCTGGACGTCACGGTCACCGTCCGCCCGGAACCGCCGGTGCCCGCCTGGGGACGTCGACGGGTCCTCCTCCTGAACGCCACCTACGAACCCCTGACGGCGCTCCCGCTGCGCCGCGCGATCGTCCTGCTGGTCTGCGGCAAGGCCGACGTGGTCCACGGCGACGCCTCCGGGCTCGTCCTGCACTCCGCGGCCGGGGCGGTCGACGTCCCGTCGGTCATCCGGCTGCGGGTCTTCGTGCGGGTCCCCTACCGCGCCCGCGTCCCCCTGACCCGGGCCGCACTCATGCACCGCGACCGGTTCCGGTGCGCGTACTGCCCCTCGAAGGCCGAGACGATCGACCACGTGGTGCCCCGCAGCCGCGGCGGCACGCACACGTGGGAGAACTGCGTCGCCTGCTGCGCGCGCTGCAACCACAAGAAGGCCGACAAGCTGCTCGCCGAGCTCGGTTGGCCGCTGCGCACGATGCCGACCGCGCCCCGCGGACGCCACTGGCGACTGCTGGCGGGGCTGGTCGACGCCGACCCGCAGTGGCTGCCCTACCTGGGGGAGACCGCGGCCTAGGACGGGGTGGGGCAGGATCGCGCGACGTGGGTGACCTGCACGAGCTGACCGCACTGGAGACGTCCGAGGCGGTGCGGCGCGGCGACGTGCGGGCGCTCGACGTCGTCGACCACGCGCTGGAGCGCGCCGAGGAGGTCGGGGCCCGCCTCGGCGCGTTCGCGGTCCTCGACCCCGAGGGCGCCCGGGACGCCGCGCGCGCCCTCGACGGGGCCCTGGCCGGGCCCACCCCGCCGACCGGGCCGCTCGTCGGGGTCGCGACCGCGATCAAGGACCTCACCGCGACGGCGGGCGTCCCCACCGGCCGCGGGTCGGTCGTCCACCGGGGATGGGTGCCCGCGTACGACGACGACCTCGTCGGGCTCCTGCGCGCCGCCGGCACCGTGAGCATCGGGAAGACGGCCGTGCCCGAGTTCGGGCTGCCCTGCTACACCGAGCCCGCCGGCGCCCCGCCCGCGGTGACCCCCTGGGACGTCTCGCGCTCGGCGGGCGGGTCCTCCGGCGGCGCCGCGGCGGCCGTGGCCGGCGGGGTGCTGCCGGTCGCGCAGGGCTCGGACGGCGGCGGGTCGCTGCGCATCCCCGCGTCGGTGTGCGGGCTCGTCGGGCTCAAGACCACGCGCGGTCGGGTCCCGGCCGGGCCCGCGGGCGGCGACCCGGCGGGGCTGTCGGTCGCCGGACCGCTGGCTCGGACCGTCGCCGACGCCGCGGCGCTGCTCGACGCGCTGTGCGGCGGCCGGTCGTGGCCGGGGGAGTCGCTGGTGGCGCCCGCGCCGCCGCCGGAGGGCTACCTCGGCGTGGTGCACGGCGCCCCGGGCCCGCGGCGGCGGATCGGGGTGTGCACGACCGTCCCGTACGGCGACCTCGCGGGTCTGCTCGGCCCGGCGTGGACCGGGGCCTCCGTCGACCCCGTCTGCGTCGCCGCCGCCGAGGAGACCGCCGCGCTCCTGGAGTCCCTCGGGCACCGGGTGGAGCCGGTGGAGCTGACGCTGCCCGACGAGGTCGTCGCCGCCTTCGTCGGGCTGTGGGCCACCCTCGCCCTCGCCGACGCGGTCGATCCCGACGACGAGGACCGGCTGCAGCCGCTCACACAGCTGCTCCGGGCGCGGGGCCGGGAGGTCACGGGGATCGACGCGCTCGTCGCCCTGCACACCGTGCAGGTGGCCACCCGGGCGATGATCGCCGAGCGGTCCGGGCTCGACGCGGTGCTCACGCCGTCGGTGGCCCTGCCGCCCCGCCCGGTCGGCTGGTTCTCCGCCGACGGCCCGGAGACCGACTTCGCCCGGCAGGTCGCCTTCACCCCGTGGACCGCGATCGCGAACATGACCGGGGAGCCGGCGCTCGGGCTGCCCCTCGGCTGGCCCGTGATCGACGGCGTCACCCTCCCCGTGGGGGTCACGTTGCGTGGCCGGCGCGGCGAGGAGGACCTGCTGCTCGCCCTCGGCGCGGAGCTCGAGGCGGCGTCCCCGTGGGCGCACCGGCGGCCGCCGGTCTGGTGACTCCCGGCGGACGGAGGACACCTACGACACGACGTCGGACGCTCTTTCCACTACGGTTCGGGCCGTGAGACCGATCGAGACGATCCTGATCTACGGCGTGATCCCGGTCGTCGTCCTGCTCGTGCTGTTCACGTGGACGATGCTGCGCTCGCGGGGGCGGAAGGTGCCCTACCGCTCGGGCGACGACTGGCCGCACGACTCGCTGTGGTGGATCGGCAACCCCAAGGGGACCGGCCTGCCCGAACCGACCGTCGACGCCGTCGGCACGGTCGCGACCCGTACCGCCCGAGGAGGCGCACGTGGCACCTGGTGAGACGGGCCTCGTCCGTCGTCAGGCCCGGTCGGGGGAGACCCCGGTCCTGAGCGAGGCCGGGATGGTCGAGGACCCGGTCTACGGGCACGCTCGCGTCCCCACCGCGTCGGGCCGGATCTCCGAGGCCGTCGAGGTCGTCGCCGACGACCACAAAGTCCCCTTCTCCTCGTCGCAGCTCTCCCGCATCGACGAGGCCCTCACCCGCACCTCGGCCGACACCGGGCTGCTGTTCACGGTGTTCGTGGGCGAGCTCGGCGGCCGGTCGCGCGAGCGCGCGGAGGAGCTGCACGCCTCGCTGGGCGACTCCGCCCCCGAGGCCGTGCTCGTCGCGGTGTCCCCGGGCGAGCGCGTGGTCGAGGTCGTCACCGGCGAGGAGTCCGTCCGCCGGGTCGACGACCGCGGCGCCAAGCTCGCGGTGATGGCGATGGTCTCGTCGTTCACCGAGTCCGACCTCGTCGGCGGCATCGTCGAGGGTCTGCGGGTGCTCGGCGACCACGCGGGGTCCAAGCATTAGAAGGTGCGCGGAGCGCCCGTGAGCACTAATCCGTGTCCAGACACGGATTAGTGCTCACAGGCCGTCAGGCACCCCGGTCGGCCTCGCGGGCGCGCAGGGCCCGGACGATGCCCGCCCGGCCCTCGGTGACCAGGCGGCGCAGGGCCGACGGGTGCTCGTCGGCCAGCCAGCGGTCGGCCGCCTCCACCGTGGCCTGCTCGACGGCCCACGACGGGAAGAGCCCCTGCACGAAGGGCTGCGCCTGCTCGCTCGAGCGCCGGCCCCACACCTCGTCGACCACCGCGAAGTACTTGTCGCGGTAGTCGGTGAGCAGCGCCCCCTGCGCCGGGTGCGAGAAGCCCATGATGATCGCCATGTTGATCGCGTTGGGCAGCGAGTCGTCGTAGACCGCCCGCTCCCAGGCCGTGGCCTTGGCCTCGGGGGTCGGGACGAGCGCCCGCGCCCGCTCGGCCATGCGCTGTCCGGTCGCGGTGTTGTCGCGCGCGAGCTCGGCCTCGATCTCGTCGGCGCCCGCCGCCCCGTGCGCGACGAGGGCGTGCAGCAGCCGCCAGCGCAGGTCGGTGTCGACGGTGAGGCCCTCCAGCGGGGCCGAGCCGTCGCGCAGCCCGGCGATCCGCTCGAGCGCCTGCGGCGTGAGCACCGCGCCGGTCAGCGCGTTGACGTAGGCGAGCTGATGGTCCGACCCGGCCTCGGCGCCGTCGACCAGCCCGAGCAGCGTCGCGACGAACGACGGCCAGCCCTGCTCCACGGCCCACGTCGGCTCGGCGTAGGCCCCGAGCGCGGTCTGGGCCTGCAGCAGCAGCCGCTGCACCACGCCGACCTCGGTCTCGGCGGCGATCCCGCCGATGGCCAGCGCGACGAAGTCGCGGGCCCGCATCTCGGCCTCGCGGGTCATCTCCCAGGCGGCCGACCAGCACAGGGTGCGCGGCAGCGGCTCGGCGATGTCGCCGATCCGGTCGATCAGGGTGGTGAGCGAGCGCTCGTCGAGGCGCATCGTGCAGTAGGTGAGGTCGTCGTCGTTGACGAGCACCAGCGCGCCCGCCTCGATCCCGACGAGCTCGGGGACCTCGGTGCGCTCGCCCGAGACGTCGAGCTCGGTGCGGTGGCGCCGCACCAGGCGACCGGCCTCGTCGTCGTACACCCCCACCGCGATCCGGTGGGTGCGCGTCTCCCCGGCACCGGGCGTCGCGCCGCCCTGGGTGACGGCGAAGCTCTCGTAGCGCCCGTCGGCGCCGACGGTGAACGACGGGGCCAGCGAGTTCAGGCCCGTGGTGCGGAGCCACTCCGCCGACCAGCCGGACAGGTCGCGCCCGGAGGCCTCGGTGAGTGCCGCGAGCAGGTCGTCGAACGTCGCGTTGCCGTAGGCGTGGCGGGAGAAGTACAGCCGCAGCCCGGCGAGGAACTCGTCCTGCCCGACGAAGGCCACGAGCTGCTTGAGGACCGACGCGCCCTTGGCGTAGGTGATGCCGTCGAAGTTGACCTCGACGGCCTGCAGGTCGGGGATGTCGGCGGCGATCGGGTGCGTCGAGGGCAGCTGGTCCTGGCGGTAGGCCCACGACTTCTCGACGTTCGCGAACGTGGTCCACGCGTTGCGGTACTCGGTGGCCTCCGCCTGGCTCACGACGCTCGCCCAGGTGGCGAAGGACTCGTTGAGCCAGAGGTCGTCCCACCAGCGCATCGTCACGAGGTCGCCGAACCACATGTGCGCCATCTCGTGCAGCACGGTCTCGGCGCGGCGCTCGTAGAGGTAGCGGGTGACGCGGCTGCGGAAGACGTAGTCCTCGAGGAACGTCACGGCGCCGACGTTCTCCATCGCGCCGGCGTTGAACTCGGGGACGAAGAGCTGGTCGTACTTCGCGAAGGGGTAGCCCACGCCGAAGTTGCGGTGGTAGAAGCCGAAGCCCTGCTTGGTCTCGGCGAAGAGCCGGTCGGCGTCCATGTGCTCGGCGAGGCTCGTGCGGCAGAAGATGCCGAGCGGGATGGTGCCGTACTCGTCGGAGTACTCGTCGCGCCAGACGGCGTAGGGGCCCGCGATGAGGGCGACGAGGTAGGTGGAGATGCGGACCGTGGTGTCGAAGGCGTGGTGCACGGCGCCGTTGTCGAGGGTGGTCGTCGTGTCCGGCGCGCCGTTGGAGATCACCTGCCAGTCGGGCGCGGCGAGCGCCGAGAGCGTGATGGTCGCCTTGAGGTCGGGCTGGTCGAAGCAGGCGAACATGCGCTTGGCGTCCGCGGTCTCGAACTGGCTGTAGAGGTAGACCGCGCCGTCGACCGGGTCGACGAAGCGGTGCAGGCCCTCGCCGGTGTTCATGTAGCGGCAGTCGGCGTCGACGACGAGCTCGTTGTCGCCCGCGAGGTCGGGCAGGGCGATGCCCTTCTCCTCGTCGTAGCCGGTGACGTCGAGCGCGATGCCGTTGAGCGTCGCGCTGCGGACCCCGGCGGCGACGATGTCGATCCAGGTCGCGGCACCCGGCTGCCGGCTGCGGAAACGCACGGTGGTCGTCGAGCGGAAGGTCGTCTCGCCCGGCGCCGCGGTCCCGTCGGTGAGGTCGAGGGCGATCGTGTACGAGTCGACCTCGAGCATCTCGGCGCGGGTCTGCGCGTCGGACCTGGTCAGGTTGGGAGCAGCCACGCCCCGCACCCTAATAGGGGTCGGAACACGGTCGTCGGTTCAACGGTTGCACCCGGGTAGACGTCGCCGATCGAGGGAAGCCTGGACTCATGAGCACTGACAAGGCCCGCGTGGATTTCTGGTTCGACCCCCTGTGCCCCTTCGCGTGGATCACGTCCCGCTGGGTGCTCGAGGTCGAGAAGGTCCGGGACATCGAGACGCACTGGCACGTGATGAGCCTGTCGGTGCTCAACTCCGGCCGTGAGCTCGACGAGAAGTACCAGGCGATGATGGAGGAGGGCTGGAAGCCCGTCCGCGTCTGCATCGCCGCGGCCCAGAAGCACGGCGACGAGATCCTCGCGCCGCTCTACACCGCGATGGGCACCAAGATTCACAACGAGGGCAACAAGGACTTCGACGACGTCATCGCGAAGTCCCTCGCCGAGGTCGGGCTCGAGGCCGAGCTGGCCGAGGCCGCCACCTCCACCGACTACGACGACGCCCTGAAGAAGTCCCACCACGAGGGCATGGACCCGGTGGGCATGGACGTCGGCACCCCCGTCATCCACGTCGAGGGCTCCGCCTTCTTCGGCCCCGTCATGACCCGCATCCCCAAGGGCGAGCAGGCCGGCCAGGTCTGGGACGGCGCGAAGCTCCTCGCGGGCTACGAGTACTTCTACGAGCTCAAGCGGACCCGCGACAGCGAGCTGTCGTTCGACTGACGTCTCGTGCGTGCGTTCCCGTGCCCAGGCACGGGAACGCACGCACACCCGTCAGGCCGCCCGAAGGCACCGGCACAGGTCGGCGTCCTCCGCGGGTCCTTCCCACCCGAGTTGCCGCATTCGCGTCATCTGGATCGACGCCACCGCACAGGCCCTGCCGTGCACCTCGTCCCAACCGAACGTCAGGCGGGCCCGCCCGGCGAGCTCGGCCGCGTTGTCCCGGGCGCGGTCGGTCACGGCGACGTGCCGGTCGGAGTGCCAGCGGAACCCGTCGAGTCGCGTGATCAGATCCCCGCCCGGCAGGACGTAGCGGATGTCCTCGAAGCGCTGCCGGCCGTCGACCATCACGGGGAACTGCCGTTGGCCGGCGGGGATGCCGTGCGCGGCCTCGACGTCGACGGCGTAGAGGGCCTCCAGCATCGAGGTGACCCCCTCGTCGAGCAGGCGAGCCGCGTGCCGCAGCACGGTGGCGTACCGGCGCGGTCGTCGTACCTCGAGGACCGCGCGGAGCCGAGGGGCGTCCACCTTCATCCCCAGTGTGGCGTGCAGGACGGTCCGCATCGCGGCGCGCGCGTCGTCGCGCAAGACCGCGAGGTCGACACAGGTGTCCGCCGCAGAGACGGTCGGCATGTCCTCGGTGTCGACGACGATGCGGTCGAACGCCCGGCTGCGGTGCAGCGTGACGCCGGGGTGCGGGTCGGACGAGTGGCCATAGGGCACCGTGATGTGGACCGGCTCGGACTCGGGGACGGGTAGGCCCCAGCGTCGGGCGGCGGAGTGGTGGCTCAACGCCGCGGCCGACCCGGCGCACAGCAGCGCTGCGCGTTCTCGTTGTCGTGGGGTCGGCGCGCCGGTGGTCGTCCGGAAGACCTTGCGCGTCACGCGGACCCAGCGGCGGCCGGCGAGCTGCGCCTCGATCCACTCGTCCGTGCCACCGCACTGGAGGATCTGAGCGCGGGTGAGGTGGTCGTCCTGCGCGTGGCGCAGGGCCTGGAGGGCGAGTTCGTCTCTCATGCCCTACACGGTCGACAACTCGTCCGCGGTGGGGTGATCGGCGCGGCCGACCTGGGGACAGTTCGTCACCTGGGGACGGCGGTGTACTCCGTTCGCCGCTCCGCGGCCTGTGCGTGCGTTTCCGTGCCTGGGCACGGAAACGCACGCACGCAGGGCGGAGCCCTCAAGCGACGCCCTGGTCCTCGACGAGGGTGCGGATGGTGTCGAGGGTCTGGTCGAGGCCGTTCTGCACCTCGCTGTCGCCGGACTCGACGCGGTTGGTGTGCAGGGTGACCTGCACGGTCGAGCCGCGCTCGGCCGCCGAGACGTCGAGCGAGCCGTTGTAGTCGTTCGACCCCTCCGCGCCCCACGAGATGTGCTGGGCACTCTGGTCGACCTCGAACCACGCCTCGCCCTCGACCTGCGAGCCGTCGGGGAGTTCAGCGGTGGTGTGGACCGCGTTGCCCTCGGCGGGCTCGGCGGTCTTCATGCGGGCGAAGTAGCGGGGCAGGTTGCCGACGTCCGAGAGGAACGCGAAGAGATCCTCGGGGGAGGCGTCGACCGTGGTGGTGGAGCTGAAGTCAGCCATGGGCGGGGCTCCCCGGTGACGCGGCGGGTCAACCCGGACGCGTGACGCGGTTGCCCTGCGGGCCCGACCGGACCTGCACCGGCTGCCCGAGCGGGTCGGACGCGGCGAGGAGGTCGAGCGTGGCGGCGTCGTCGGGGGCGACGCGGGCGAGGAAGCGCCGGCCGCCGTCGTGCAGCCGGCCCACCACCACCCCGCCGCGGGGACGGCCGTCGCGCTCGTACTCGACGGTGTAGGTCTCGACGGTCGCGTCGCCGTCGGCGCGGCTCACCGTGCCCGGCGCGTCGCGGGCGTGAACCGCGTCGACCTCCTTCTGCGCGGCGAGGTCGTCGCCGGGCCGCCACGGTGCCGGGCTCGTCGAGTAGATCCCGGCCGAGTACTTGTGCAGGGCGCCGCCGTTCGCGCCGACGAGGCCGAAGGTGCCGGGGCGCGCGCGCAGCGCGGTGACGGTGTCGACGATCGCGTGGGTCGAGTAGTCGTTGCCCGGGCCGCCGAAGAACGGCAGACCCCCGGTGACGGTGAGTCCGCGCGGGTCGTCGGCGGCGAGCCCGAACGCGTCGGTGACGACCCGGACCGCGATCGGGAAGCAGCTGTAGAGGTCGAGCGTGCCCAGGTCGTCGATCCCGATGCCGGCGAGCTCGAGGGCGTGCCGGACGGCGCCGTCCGCCGCCGGGCTCGCGCCGAGGTCGGCCCGGTCGAGCACCGCGGGTTCGACGAGGTCCGCGTGCCCGTGCAGGTACACCCGGCGGTCGTCGGGAACGCCGAGCTCGTCCGCGACCCCGCTCGCGGCCAGGACGACGGCCGCCCCCTGGTTGACCTGCTCGCGGGCGACGGAGAAGCGCAGGAAGGGGTCGGTGATCGGGCGGTTGTCGACGGACGGGGTCGCGAGGTCGTCGACGGTGCGCTCCGTCGGCGCGGCGGCGTGCGGGTGGCGCGCCGCGACCGCCGAGAACGGGGCGAAGAGCTCGGCCATGTCCCGGCGGTACGCCTCGCGGGAGAGCCCGAGCCGGGCGCGGCGGGCGTGCTCGAACAGCGCGTACTGCAGCACCGGCGCGAGCACGTCGTGCTCGACCTGCTCGGGGACGATGAACGTCTCCAGACCGAGCCCGCGGTCGTCGAGCTGCCCGCCCACGTGCTCGGTCCAGTCGGGCCGGTCGGCCTCGTCGACCGCGGTCAGCAGGTGGCGCACCGTGGACATCGCCTCGGCGCCCACGACGAGGGCGACGTCGACCTCACCGGCGGCGATCGCCGCCGCGGCCTCGGTGACCAGGCGCTGCGGGGACTGCCCGCCGACCACCTCGAGCACGGCGGTCCGCGGCGTCGCCCCGATCCGGGCCGCGACCGAACGCGGGTAGTTGTCCGAGGCGCCGAGCGGGGCGACCGCGCCGGGGGCCGACGCCTCGAACTGGCGGACGGCGGCGACCAGGTCGACCCGGGCCGCGACCGCCGCCGGGTCGGCGCCCGTGTCGGCCAGCGCGGCCCGGGCCGCGTCGGCGCCGAGATCGACGGGGGACCGGCCCCGGTAGCCGGGGTCGTCGAGGCGCTCCGAGACCTGGCCGACCCCGATGACGACCGGGGTGGTCACGTGTCCGCCAGCTCGCCGAGCGCGCGCAGCCGGCGGGTGCAGTCCTCGACCATCTCGCGGGTGATCTCGGCGGCCGGCCGGAGCTCGGTGAAGCCGCCGACGACCTGCCCGATGAAGTAGGTGTCGAGCGCCGTCGCGCCGGGGTGGCCCTCGGCGGCCGCGGCGTGCACCCGGTTCCAGGCACGGCCCGCGAGCATCGGCTGCAGGGGCAGCGGCAGCGGCGCGGGGGCGTCGGGGCGGTCCCACGCGTCGTGCCAGGCCGAGCGGAGCTGGCGGGCCGGCTTGCCGGTCATCGTCCGGGACCGCAGCGTGTCGCTGCTGCCCGCGGCGAGGAACTTCTCCTTGACCGGGCGCGGCGTGATGTCCTCCTCGCTGGAGAGCCACACCGACCCGCACCACACCCCGGCCGCGCCGAGGGCGAGCGCGGCGGCCATCTGCGCGCCCGTCGCGATCCCGCCCGCGGCCAGTACGGGACGGCCGTCGGCGACCTCGACGACCTCCGGGGTCAGCACGGTCGTGGCGACGGTGCCGGTGTGCCCGCCGGCCTCGGTGCCCTGCGCGACGAGGACGTCGACGCCCGCCTCGAGCTGGCGGACGGCGTGCTTGCGCTGCCCGACGAGCGACGCCACGACGACGCCGTCGGCGTGCGCGCGGGAGACCAGGTCGGCCGGGGGCGGGCCGAGGGCGTTCGCGACCATGGCAATCCGGTGGGAGAACGTCACGTCGAGCAGCGCCTGCGCGCCGGCCGGGTTGATCGCGGCGGCGATCTCGTCGAGGGCGTCCTCCTCCCCGCGGGGCGCGCTGTGGGCGGGGAGGCCGTACTCGTCGAGCAGCGCGTCGACGAACGCGAAGTGCTCGGCGGGAATCTGGGCGCGCAGGCTCGCGACGAGGTCGTCGGGGTCGCTGACCGCGAACTTCTCGGGGACCAGGAGGTCGACCCCGTACGGGCGCCCGCCGACCTGCTCCTCGATCCAGGTGAGCTGCGCGTCCAGCTCCGTCGGGCTGTACATGCTCGCGGCGAGCACCCCGAAGCCGCCCGCGTTGGTGACCGCGGCGACCACGGCGGGGGAGCGGTTGAACCCGACGAGCGGGTGTTCGACGCCCAGCATCTCGGTCAGTGCGGTGCGCATGCGGCGGTCCCTCACATCGACGACGACGAATCCGTGACTCGGTGTATCACATAACGGGCGGAGAAACCGTCACGCGTGACCGGCCGCGCGGCCCCTCGTCATCGGGAAGTATCGGGGCTATGAGCGCGAGCATCGGGACCCTGACCGACCACTGGATCGACGGAGCGCGCGCCACCGGCGGCGACGGCACCATCCCCGTCGTGAACCCGGCCACCGGGGAGACGATCGCCGAGGTGCCGCGCGGCGGCCGGGCGGAGATCGACGCCGCGGTGCTGGCGGCGCGGCAGGCGTTCGGCTCGTGGTCGCGGGTGCCGCTCGAGGACCGCGCCGCGCTCGTGCTGCGCATCCGCGAGGGCATCAAGAACCGGCACGAGGAGCTCGCGCGGTCGATCACCGCCGAGATGGGCTCGCCGATCACGTTCTCGCGCACCGTCCAGCTCGGGATGCCGATGGCCACCTCGAAGGGCGTGGCGGGCCTGGCCGCGGACTTCGCGTGGTCGGAGGAGGTCGGGAACTCCCTCGTCGTCCGCGAGCCCGTGGGCGTCGTCGGCGCGATCACGCCGTGGAACTACCCGCTGCACCAGGTCGTCGCGAAGGTCGCCCCCGCGCTGATCGCCGGCTGCACCGTGGTGCTCAAGCCGTCCGAGGTCGCGCCGCTGACCGCGGGCGTCCTCGCCGAGATCACCGCCGACGCGGGGCTCCCCGCGGGCGTGTTCAACGTCGTGCACGGCACCGGCCCCGAGGCCGGCGAGGCGCTCGCGGCGCACCCGGGGGTCGACATGGTGTCGTTCACCGGGTCGGTCGCCGCGGGCCGCCGCGTGCAGGAGGTGGCGGCCGGGACGATCAAGCGGGTCGCGCTCGAGCTCGGCGGCAAGTCGGCCAACATCGTGCTCGACGACGCCGACCTCACGAAGGCCGTCAAGGTCGGCCTCGGCAACTGCTTCATCAACGGCGGCCAGACCTGCACCGCGTGGACGCGCCTGCTGGTGCCCGCGTCCCTGCACGACGAGGTCGTCGAGCAGCTCGTGGCGGCGTCGGCCAAGTACACCGTCGGCGATCCGACCGAGGACTCGACCCGCATCGGCCCGATGTCCTCGGACACGCAGCGCTCCCGCGTGGAGAGCTACATCAACCGCGGGGTCTCCGAGGGCGCCGAGCTCGTGGCGGGTGGGCCCGGCCTGCCCGAGGGGCTCTCCTCCGGCGCCTACGTCCGCCCGACGATCTTCGCGAGCGTGCGGTCGGACATGACGATCGCCCAGGAGGAGATCTTCGGGCCGGTGCTCGCGGTGATGCCCTACTCGGACGTCGACGAGGCCGTGGAGATCGCCAACAGCACGATCTACGGGCTCGCGGGCGCTGTGTTCGCGGGGTCGCAGGAGCGGGGCGTCGAGGTCGCGCGGCGGATGCGCACCGGCCAGGTGGACGTCAACGGCGGCGCCTTCAACCCGGTGGCGCCGTTCGGGGGCTACAAGCAGTCGGGCACCGGGCGCGAGCTCGGGCGCTACGGGCTCGAGGAGTTCCTCGAGGTGAAGTCGATCCAGCTGTAGGGGGGCTCGCCGCCGTCGTCGGAGCGAACGGCACTCCCGCTGCTTCTATGCGCTCGAGAGGGCCGCTCGCTCCACGAGTCGGTGGCCGCCGGCGGCGGGCGCCGGAGAACCGGGTCCCCGCGACCCGGTTCTGCCGCCGTTCTCCGGCCCGGTCGAGGGCGTGATCCACATCCGGGCGGCAGGGTGATCGCTGAGCGAGCACCGTGCCGCCGGCGTCGTGATCATGGCCCGAGGTGCCCGTCAGGTCGTGCCGGCGACTTTCTCCAAAGCGCACCCACGCGTCCGACGCCGCGTCTAGCGTCCGCTCGCGGAGGTGGGTGGATGAGGCGGTCGGCGCCCGGGACCCGGCAGCGAGCGGCGCTCGTGGCCGGGTTCGTCGTCGTGGTGCTGTTGGTCGGGGTCGGCCTGCCGTTCGGGCTGGCCGGCGCGGTCGGCGCGCTCGCGGAGCGGGCCGCCTCGGCGATCGGCGGGGTGGTGCTGGTGGCCGACTCGGACGACGAGGACTCCGGTTCCGGCGAGGAGAAGGAGTCCGAGAAGAAGGACGGCGAGAAGAAGGACTCGGGCGAGGAGAAGGACTCGGGCGAGGAGAAGAAGTCCGACGAGGAGAAGGACTCGGGCGAGAAGAAGGAGCCCGACGAGAAGAAGGGCGACGCCCAGCAGAGCGGTGGTGCCGCGGCCGCCGGGTCGGGGGAGTTCGAGGGCCGCGACCAGATCGGGAAGGCGTCGGCCCAGGAGTACGTGTCGATCGCCGACGTCGAGCCCAACGGCAACATCAAGGCCGGCGGCGACTTCTCGGGCGGCAGCTACTCGTTCCAGTGCCCGATGTCCGACCACCACAACTCGGACAACTTCATCGTCGCGCCCGGCAAGCGCAACGGCGCCCAGCACACGCACGACTACGCGGGCAACGAGTCCACCAACGCGGCCTCGTCGGAGAACCAGGACGCGCTCGAGCAGGCGGAGACCACCTGCACCAACGGCGACCGCTCGCCGATCTTCTGGCCGGTGCTGCGCGACCTGGAGGGCGTCGGGCCCGACGTCGGCGCGGACGGCGGGAGCCTCGACGGCAACGTCGGGTCGTTCGTGGTGCCCGCGGCGGTCGACTACACCTTCCACGGGCACGGCACGCAGCGCACCGAGGCGATGCCGCTGAACATGCAGCTGATCACCGGGTCGGCGAAGGCGGCGAGCACGGGGGAGGGGTCGAACTCGAAGTTCACGTGCTCCGGGTTCGCCGACCGGCTGACCGAGCGCTACCCGATCTGCCCGGCGGACTCGCAGCTGCAGCGGGTGTACGACTTCCCGAGCTGCTGGAACGGCGAGGACCTGTCCTCGGCGGACTTCGTCAGCCACCTGCAGTACCCCGACGAGAGCGGCGAGTGCTCCGACGACCTCATCCCAGTGCCGGCGCTGCGCATCACGGTCTCCTACGACCAGCCGCAGGGGCGCTCCTTCGCGATCGACAGCTTCCCCGAGCAGCAGCACGACCCGGTGACCGACCACGCCCTGCTCGAGTACCTCTCCACCGAGGCGCGGGCGCAGGCGGGCGCCGACTGCATCAACGCCGCGCAGCGCTGCGAGCAGGGGCCCGACGACGACACGGCGGGCACCGGCCCACGCGGGCGCAGCGACGAGCTCGCGGTCAGCCGGAACTTCGCGGCGGCGATGGCGGGGCACAAGAACGCAGGCGTGGCCCACGTCGGGGGGCATGGATGATGCAGCCGCCGCGGGTGGCGGCGCACCTCGTCCTCGCCGCGCTGCCGTTGCTCTCGATCACCGCGCACGTCGCCGGGCTGGTGCCGATGCACGTGTCGGCGGGGCTCGTCGTGGTGCCCGCGGCGGGGGTGCTGGTGCTGCTCGCGGTGTTCGCGCCGGCGGCCGAGGACCGGCTGGTGCTCGACGGCCTGCGCTGGGGGATCGTCGCGACGGTCGTCTACGACGTCTTCCGGCTCGACACGGTCGCCCTGCTCGGCTGGTGGGACGACTTCATCCCGACGATGGGCACCTGGCTGCTCGACGTCGACCGCTCCGAGCAGGTCCTGGGCGGCGTCGCGGGGTACGTGTGGCGCTACGCCGGCGACGGCGGCGGGCTGGGGGTCGTGTTCGTGACCCTCGCGGCGGCCACCGGGCTGCGGCGGCTCGGCCCGCGATGGACGGTCGCGGCGGCGGTGGCGTTCGCCGTCGGGCCGACGTGGGGCGGGCTCATAGCGACGGTGCTGCTGCCGCGCGGCCAGCAGCTGATGTTCCCGCTGACCCCGGTCACGGTCGTGCTGTCGTTCCTCGGCCACGTCGTCTTCGGGGTGGTGCTCGGTCTCGGCACGTGGCGGCTGCGCGGGATCGAGGAGCGGTGGACGGGCCCCCTGCTCGTCGACGTGGCGGCGCTCGTCGGGAAGGGATCCGTTCCCGACGACGGCCCGGTGCCGGTCCGCCGCCTCGCGGCGGCGCCACTCCCGGTGGGCCCCTACGCCGACGCGACGCCGACCGGCGAGGTCCCGGTCCTGCCGTGGGGTGCGCACCCGCCCCCGGGCCGGGCACGGGCATCGTCGGGAAGGGGACCGAGGCCACCGCTGGAGGCCGCGGACTTCGGGCTGGGGGCGACCCGCCGGGGCGCCTAGGACAGGTCGAAGTGGTCGGTCAGCCACTCGGTGACGGCGTGGATGAAGGTCCGGCGGTTCTCGAGGCGCTGGATCTCGTGGCCCTCGTCGTCGAAGAGCAGGTAGCGCACGTCGACGCCCGCGGCCTTCGCGCCGTGGACCGCGAGCTCGGCCTCGTGGACCGGGACGTTGGTGTCGTAGCGCCCGTGCACGACGAGCAGCGGGGCCCGCAGGCGGTCCATGCGGTGCACGGGGGAGAGCTCGCGGAGCAGGTTGCGGTCGTGGATCGGGTGGCCGTACTCGCCGACGGCCGCGTCGGCGATCCAGGGCTCGGTGCGGGCGAAGAACGTCTCGAAGTCGGCCATGCCGCAGACGTCGACGCCGACCGCGAAGAGCTCCGGGTGGTTCACCAGGGCGGCGAGGGTGAGGTAGCCGCCGTAGGAGCGGCCCATGACGCCGATCCGCTCGCTGTCGGCGACCCCGATCGCGACGAGGTGCTCCGCGCAGGAGGCGACGTCGCGGATCGCGGCGAAGCGCCCGGCGCCGTTGTCGGCGTTGACGAACGACCGGCCGAGGCCCGACGAACCGCGCACGTTCGCCGCGTAGACGGCGATCCCGTGGCGGAGCAGCACCTGGTAGAGCGGGGTGAAGACGGGCCGCTCCTGTGCCTCGGGCCCGCCGTGCAGGTAGATCACGGTGGGCAGGGGGCCGACGGTGCCGGGCGGGCGGTAGAGCCAGCCGGGCAGGGCGAGGCCGTCGGGGGTGGAGACGGTCTCGAGGGTCGGGTGGACCAGCGTGCCCGGGGCCCAGGCCGGGTCGTCCTGCGGGCAGATCAGCGCGGTGGTCCGGCTCGAGAGCTCGTGGCACCACACGGCCGACGGGACGTCGGGCGACTGGATGCCGAGCACCAGGGAGTCGCCGTCGTGGCTGAAGATCGCGGAGCTGACGACGTCGCCGGGCGGGGAGTAGGGAGCGGGCTTGCCGGTGGTGAGGTCGAGCAGGTCGACCTCGCTGCGGCCGGCGACGTTCCAGACGAGCGCGGCGGTCGCGGCGTCCTCGGTGAGCGCGAACTGCTCGAGCTCGGCGTCCACCCGCTCGGCGAGGACCTCGGGGAACATCGGCCGGGCGTCGGTGGCGACGTCGACGGCCACCAGTGCGGCGCGCTCGCGGCCGCCGTCGGTGAGCACGAGCATGCGGGAGCCGTCGGGGGTGAAGCGGGCGGCGACCACCGAGGAGTCGCGGGTGATCGCGACCGGGTGCTCGACGGCGCCGGGCGGGCCGCCGGGGCCGCGGCCGGAGTCGATCTCGTGCCAGCCCTCGGTGCCGTCGAGGTCGACGATCCCCACGTGGCGCGAGCCCCGCCGTCCGCGGCGGAGGAGGGCCCGGCGCCGGTCGCGGGACACGTCGAGGATCTTCAGGGCGTGCCCGGAGCCGAGGCGCTGGCGCTGGTCGGACTCGACGTCGACGAGCCAGGCGGTGGTGGTGTCGTAGTCGGACTCGGTGATCGCGACGACCGAGCCGGTGTGGGACCAGCGGTCGAGCGAGACCGCGCCGCGGTCGTCGTCCCCGACCCCGCGGACCGGGCGCAGGTCGGTGCCGTCGGGGCGCACGACGAGGACACAGGTGCGCTCGCCGCCGTCGGGGGCGGCCTCGACCGCGAGCCAGTTGCCGTCGGGAGACCACCGCACGGTCGAGACGAGGTCGGGGCCGGTGTCGAGCGACCACTCCTCGCCGGTACGCCGCCGGTGCAGGCGGACCATGGGGCGCCCGTCGCCGTCCCAGACGAACGCGATGGCGGTGCCGTCGGGGGAGGGGCTGGGCGACCAGCATCGGGTGGCACTGATCCACTCGTCCACCGGTTCTCCCGACCTCCCGTTCGGCGGCGGCCGCCGGGGACGGGCCCGGGCGTACCGACGGCGATTGTGACGTTGAGTGTCAGCATGGCCGCAGTGCTGACACGACTGCGCGCTGGAACCTACGTCAGCGGATGCCGTGGGCCTGCAGCCACATCTCCAGGAGTGCGACCTGCCACAGTGCGTTGGCCCCGAGGTTGGTGCGCCCCGAGTTGGGGTCGTCGAGCATCGTGGCCACGCTGTCGGCCCGGAAGAGCCCCCGCTGCTTCGCCGCCGGGTCGGTGAGGGCCGCGGTGACGCGCTCCAGCACCGGGCCCGAGAGCTGGCGGATCGCCGGGACCGGGAAGTAGCCCTTCTTCCGGTCGATGATCTCGTCGGGCAGCACCCCGCGCGACGCGGCCTTGAGCACGCCCTTGCCGCCGTCGGCCATCTTGAGGGCGGGCGGGCAGGCGCCCATGGTCTCGACGAAGTCGTGGTCGAGGAACGGCACGCGGGCCTCGAGCCCCCAGGCCATCGTCATGTTGTCGACCCGCTTCACCGGGTCGTCGACCAGCATCACCATGGTGTCGAGGCGCAGGGCCGCGTCGACGGCCTCGTCGGCGCCCCGGCGGGCGAAGTGATCGCGGACGAACGCCAGCGACGGGTCCTCGGAGACCAGGAACTCGGGGGCGACGAGGTCGGCGATCCCGTCGTGCGGGCGGTCGAAGAACGAGCGGTGGTAGGCGTCGACGGCGCCCTCGCGGCCGACCTTCGCGATCGGGGGGTACCAGTCGTAGCCGCCGAGCACCTCGTCGGCGCCCTGGCCCGACTGCACCACCTTGATCGACTTCGAGACCTCCCGGGAGAGGAGGTAGAAGGCGATGACGTCGTGGCTCGTCATCGGCTCGGACATCGCCGCGACCGCACCCGGCAGCGCCTCGTCGGTGTCGGCCTTGGGCACGAGGAAGCGGGTGTGGTCGGTGCCGTAGGTCTTCGCGACGAGGTCGGAGTAGTCGAACTCGTCGCCGGCCTCCCCGGCCTCGGCCTCGAAGCCGATCGAGTACGTCCGGAGGTCCTTCTGCCCCATCTCGGCGAGCAGCGCGACGACGATCGAGGAGTCGATGCCGCCGGAGAGCAGCACCCCGACCGGGACGTCGGCCACCATGCGCCGCTCCACCGCGGTGCGCAGCGACTCCAGCGCGATCTCGGCCCACTCGGCGTCGGAGTGCTCCACCCCGCCGCGCGTGAACTCCGGCTCCCAGTAGGTCCAGTCGCTCGACGACCCGTCGGGCTCCACGGTCCGGACGACGGCCGGCGGCAGCTTCTGCACCCCGGCGAGGATCGTGCGCGGGGCCGGCACCACGGCGTGGAAGCTCATGTAGTGGTGCAGCGCCACCCGGTCGATCTCGGTGTCGACCCCGCCGGGCGCGATCAGGGCGGGCAGCGACGACGCGAAGCGCAGCGCCCCGGACACCGGCGCCACGTACAGCGGCTTGATGCCCAGCCGGTCGCGGCCGAGCACGAGGCGGCCCGTGTTCCGGTCGGCGATCGCGAACGCGAACATGCCCTTGAAGTGCTCCACGCAGGCCTGGCCCCACCGGTGGTAGGCCTTGAGGATCACCTCGGTGTCGGAGGTGGAGAAGAACCGGTAGCCCTCGCGCCCGAGCTCCTCGCGCAGCTGCGGGTAGTTGTAGATGCAGCCGTTGAACACCGCCGTGAGCCCCAGCTCGGCGTCGACCATCGGCTGTGAGCCGGTCTCGGTGAGGTCGATGATCTTCAGGCGCTGGTGGGCCATCGCGAGCGGACCGTGCCCGACGACGCCCCAGCCGTCGGGGCCTCGCGGCTCGAGCACCTGGGCCATCGCCAGGACCGCCCCCACCTGCGCCGTGCCCCCGTCGAACCGGAACTCCCCGGCGATGCCGCACACGTTCGTCTCCCTCCGGTCGAACCGTGCGTGCCTTTCCGTGCCCCAGCACGGGAACGCACGCACGAGGGCGTAGCCCTAACGCAGGATCCAGGTGTCCTTCGAGCCGCCGCCGCGCGACGAGTTGACCACGAGGCTGTTCGGCGGCGCGACCCGCGTGAGCGGGGTCGGCAGCACCGTCGGGTCGTCCCCCAGCACCACGAACGCGCGCAGGTCGACCACGCGCGGGGCGAGGTCGACGCCGGTGAAGGTGGGGTGCGTGGAGATCTCGACGGTCTCCTGCGCGACGTAGCTCGCGGGGTTGGCCCGCAGGTCGGCGGCCGCCTCCTCGAGCTCGGTCGCCGACGCGTCCCGCCCGATGACGATGCCCGCCCCGCCGTAGCCGTCGACGGGCTTGAGCACCAGCTCGTGGAGGTGCTCGAGCACGTGGGCGAGCTGGTCGGGCTCGCCGCAGGCGTAGGTGTGGACGTCGTCGAGGAGCGCCTTCTCGCCGAAGTAGTACTCGGTCAGCGGGCGGACGTAGGGGTAGACGGCCTTGTCGTCGACGAGGCCGTTGCCCGGCGGGTTCAGCAGCGCGAAGCGGTTCTCGCGGACCGCGGCCTGCAGCGGGTCGCGCAGTCCGCGGCCGTCGGCGTCGAGGGCGGCGTAGAGCTTCTCCTCGTCGATGCGGCGGTAGGCGACGTCGACGCGCTGCCCGGAGACCGCGACGGTGATCGTGCCGTCGTCGGTGATGCGCAGCCCGCTGGGCTCGAGGACGGGGACGCCCATCTCCTCGGCGAGCATCGCGTGCTCGAAGTACGCCGAGTCGTCGGGGCCCTCGGTGAGCACGACGAGGCCGGGGGAGTCCCCGGCCGCCGCCGGCGCGCAGGACAGGAGGGCGGCGCGGAGCAGTGCCGGGCCCTCGTCGGAGTCGACGACCCCCTCCGGGGCCTGCAGCTCGGGCAGCACCGAGCGGACCACGCGCCGGTCGGCCATCGCGTAGGCGATGCCCGAGGGGATGCGCAGGTTGTCCTCCAGGACCTTCCAGCGGCCCTCGCCGTCGCACACCACGTCGAGCCCGCTGATCAGCGCCCGGGTGGACCCGGGCGGGAGCATCGACGACGCGTCGCCGGGCTCGGGGAGCCACCGCAGCGCGCTGCGCGGCAGGATCCCGTCGCGCAGGCACGCCCGCTCGCCGTGCAGGTCCTGCAGCAGCGCCTCGAGGGTCCGGGCCCGCTGGACGAGGCCCGCCGAGAGCGCCTCCCAGTCGTGTCCGGTGATCAGCCGCGGGACGAGGTCGAGCGGGAAGAGGCGCTCGGGCTCGTCGGGCTGGGGGAAGAACATGGAGCGCGCCCGCTGCTCGGCGTCGCGGCTCTTCTCGTGGGCGAGGAGGCCGGCCGGGCCGAGGCGTTCGAGGTTCGACACGAGCCAGGCGTAGGTGGGGCGGACGTGGCCGTCGGCGTCGACGGCCTCGTCGTAGGACGGCGGGCGGTAGTCGCCGAGCATGACCGGCGCGACCGCCTGCGGCACCGGCATCTCGAGCTCGGGCTCCTGCTCGCCCAGGGTCTCGGCGACGAGCATGTCGACGACGCCCTCCATGCCGCCGCCGCGGTTGGCGCGCTGGCGCTGGCGGGCCGCGCTCGACCCGCGGGCGAGCGCCTCGAGGGCGAGCTCGGAGACGACGTCCCAGTCGCCCGCGTCCTCGAGGTCCTCGCGCAGGTGGTCGAGGAGCAGGCGGACGGCGCGGGACGGCGGCACCAGCTCGCGACCGGTGACGTCGACCAGGTCGCCCTCCAGCCCGGAGCGCGCGGCGCGCCACGACGCCGCCCGCAGCAGCTCGGGCCGGTACTGCGGCTGGGGTCGGCCGAGGGTGTGGGCCCGGACGCCGTGCACGGTGAGCGCGCGGGCCAGCCCGGCGATGAGGACGACGCCGTCGACCGTGGGGGAGGCGTCGCAGATCCGGAGCTCGACCGTCTGCTGGTGCGCCGAGGGGCGCATGTCGAAGTAGACCATCCCCGGGTCGGACATCGTGCCGGAGCGCACGAGGTCCTCGATGAGGGCGTCGTAGTCCGCGGCGTCACGCAGCGGGGCGGGCGGGCCCGCGGTGGGCCAGCGGTGCCAGGCGAGGGTGCGCGAGCTGGCGTAGCCGGTGTCCTCGCTCTTCCAGAACGGGCTCGAGGCCGACATGGCGAGCAGCACCGGGAGCCACGGCGCCGAGTGCTGCATGACCGCCACCGCCGCGTCGCGGTCGGGGACGTCGACGTGCACCTGGGTGCCGCAGATCTGCTGCTCGAAGGCGAGCATCTGGTACTCGTCGCGCATCCGCTGGTAGCGGGGCGACTCGGTGATGCCGCCGGCGGAGGCGTCGACGAGCGGGACGCTGCCCGCCCCGACCACGCCCAGGCCGCGCTCCTGCGCCAGCGAGGACAGCATGCGGCGCAGGCGCACGAGGTCGGCCCGCAGGTCGGTCAGGCTCGGCGTCGGGTCGGAGTTCGTCTCGATGATCGAGGGCTTGAGCTCGGCGGCGAAGGCGTCCGCGTCGAGCGCCGCCAGCTCGTCGAGCATCTCGGGGACGCGTGGCACCGCACAGCGCGACTCCAGATCGACGAGGTGGAACTCCTCCTCGACGCCGAGGACGACGTCGCCCGCGGTCAACGCCTGCTCGGCTGCCATGCGTGCACGCTAGAAGGGCCGTGTCACGGGCATGTTTCACGGGCCCCGTTCCGTGACGTTCCGGGCGTCCGGCTGCCTCGGTGCGCGGGCGGTGGTACCGGGCCTGCCAGACTTCGGGCCGTGCGCGTCTACATCGGCTCCGACCACGCCGGCTTCGAGCTCAAGGCCCACCTGCTGTCCGCCCTCACCGAGGCCGGTCACGAGACGGTGGACGTCGGGCCCGCCGAGTACGACGCGGCCGACGACTACCCGCCCTTCTGCACCGCCACCGGCGAGCGCGTCCTGGCCGACCCGGGGAGCCTCGGCGTCGTCATCGGCGGCTCGGGCAACGGCGAGCAGATCGCGGCCAACAAGGTGACCGGCATCCGGGCGGCGCTGGCGTACAACACCGAGACCGCGGAGCTCGCCCGGCGGCACAACGACGCCCAGGTGGTCTCCGTCGGCGCCCGCATGCACTCCGCGGACGAGGCGACGACCATCGTGTCCACGTTCCTCGCCACGGAGTTCGAGGGCGGGCGCCACCAGAAGCGCATCGACATGCTCGCCGAGTACGAGAAGACGGGGCACATCACCACCTGATGCCTGAGGGCCACACCATCCGGCGGCTCGCGCGCACGCACGCGCGGCACTTCGGCAAGCACGAGGTCGCCGTCTCGTCCCCGCAGGGGCGGTTCGTCCAGGGCGCCGCGCTCGTCGACGGCCGCGTGCTGCGCCGCGTCGACGCCCACGGCAAGCACCTGTTCCACGTCTACGAGGACGACCTCGTCGTGCACGTCCACCTCGGTCTGTACGGCAAGTTCTCCCTGGTCGCCGTTCCCGACGAGGAGCCGGTGCCGGAACCGGTGGGCCAGGTGCGGATGCGCATGGTGGGGCCGACCCACCTCGCCGACCTGCGGGGCGCCACCGCCTGCGAGGTGCTGACCGAGGGCGAGGTCGACACCCTGCGGGCGCGGCTCGGCCCCGACCCGCTGCGCGACGACGCCGACCCCGAGCAGGCCTGGCGGCGGATCTCGAAGTCACGGTCCCCGATCGCGACGCTGCTGATGGACCAGAAGGTCATCGCCGGGGTGGGCAACGTCTACCGCGCCGAGGTGCTCTACCGGCAGGGCCTCGACCCCCTCATGGAGGGTCGCGCCCTCGGCCGGATGCGGTTCGACGCGATGTGGGACGACCTCGTCCTGCTGCTGCGCGACGGCGTCCGCCGCGGGTCGATCAGGACGCTGCGCCCCGAGGACGCCCAGCGGGGCCGCCGGCCCGTCTACGTCTACCGGCGGGCCGGCGAGGCGTGCCTCGAGTGCGGCACCGAGATCGCCCGCAGCACCCACGTCGCCCGCAATCTGTTCTGGTGCCCGGTCTGTCAGAACTCCGCGCAGTGAAGGTGCTATAACGAATCGGTCACTCGTCCGGGTGACGAGACGGAGGGTGACCAGTGCGTGCAGTGACGATTCTGCGCTCCCGGCCGGGTCGCCCGCGGTGGCAGCTCACCACTCGGCCGTCGACGGCGGTCCTCCTCGGCGTCGCGTCGCTCGCGGCCGCGGGCGTGCAGGTCGCGCTGTTCTCCTCACCGCCGCCCTGGTACCAGCTCGGGGTCGCCGGCTTCTGGGCGGTCGTCGGGCTCGCCTTCCTCGCCTCGGCCCTCGGCACCCGTGCGCGGTCCCGGCGGGCCGCGGCCGCCGCCGCGGCCCGACCGCCGGTCGACGCCGTGCCGTTCGTCCCCGTCCCGGTGCGGCCCGCCCGGCCGCGCCGCCGCGACGCCGACGAGGGCACCACGGGGAAGGTCCCGGCCGAGGTCGGCGAGCCCACCGACCCGCTGGTCGCCGCGGAGGCGACCACCCGCCTGCGGCGCCCCTCGCCGACGCCGCGCCGCGCCGCGGACGCGACCGGTGGCGGCAGC
>NZ_JBHSIV010000048.1:0-31358 GCF_042653685.1 Actinomycetospora atypica
GCCGGTCCTGACCAGCGGGCCGGTCCAGGGCGGCGGGTCGCCGGTCCGCGGGTCGGCCCGGGGCCCCGAGGCGGTCCGGCGGCATCGGGCGGCCGGCGGGCGTCGGGTGGGCACCGGGCATCGGGCGGGCGCCCGTCGTGCGGCCGTTCGGGCCCGGCGCACTCGGACCCGCACTGGGCAGGCGCCGCAAACCGGAGCGGTCGGGGGCGGGCCGGTCCGGGACGGCACGGTCGAGCGCAGGCCGGTCGGACACGGCTCGGTCCAGGGCGGGGCGGGCCGGCGCGGGCCGCTCGGGAGCGGCCGCCCCGGCGAGGGCGCGGCGGGCGAGCGCGAGGTTGCCCTCCTCGCGGTCGAGGCGCAGCACCACCCAGCGGTTCCCCGAGAGCGGCCGGGCGAGGTGGAAGGCGACCTCCGTCGTCAGGACGACGTCGGAGAACACCCGCCCCCGCTCCTGCGAGATCGACGCGAGCCGGCGGGCCCAGTCGAGGACCGCGAGGTCGGCGTCGGGCGCACCACCGAGCTCCGCGCGGACCCGGTCGCCGTCGCCGGACTCCTCGACGACGAGCAGGTAGCGGGCGCCGGGGAGGTCGAACAGCGCCGAGAGAGGACCGGGGAGGTCCCTCGTCACGTCGGTCGGGGGCCCGCCCCATCCGAGTGCGACCACGCGATCCCCGTTCCCACCGATGACTGGACCGACGCACCGTAGGTTCGCCGTCGGTGAGGGGCAACGACGCCGAACGGCCCAACGGACCTCGTCCGCGACCGCAGAGATGACGGACCGTCCCTCGTCCCGCGCCACGCGCGACACGCCGGTCCGGCGCTGCCGGATGGTGGAAGAAGTGCGGCGGTCGAGGGAACATCGACGACTCAACCGGGCGTAGACACAGGACTGATCGGACCAGCGTCAGCGGTGCATCCGGGCGAACCGGACGACCACGACCGCCCGCCGACCCCGGAAATCGTCCGGAAGCGAATCATCAGGTCCACCGGATCGGACCAGTGGCCTGTGTTGCGCAATCGCGTCGCGTCAGGCGGGTGGTCGACCCGGGCACGCGATCTCGGCGAGCACCGGGTCGCGGGGGAAGCGGAGCTCGGTCCGGGCGGGCGCGCCCAGCAGGTTGTCGCGGAACCGTTCCCACGTCATCGGCGCGGACACCGACGCCCGGAGCTCGGCGATCGCCGGGCACTCGAGGGCACGGGCGGCGGCCGCGACGTCGTCGGGCCGGACCGCCCGGCTGTCGACGCCCGTCCCGCCGCCGGCCGCCACCGACCAGGCCGCGGGGAGGTTCTTGTCGTGGCCCGTGCGGCCGTCGGGGACGATCGTCGTGTGGGCCGCCAGCGGGTCCACGAGCCCGACGGTGTCGGTGACCCGGACGTCGAGCGGCGTGAGCGCCCCGGCGGCCCCGAGGTTGAGGAAGACCAGCCCCGACGGCCTGCCGGGCGCCAGGGGCACCGGGTCCCACTCCGGCCCGGCCGGGCCCCGGCCCGGGGCGAGGACCGCGAGGACCGGCCGCGGGCTCTGCGCGATCAGGGCCGCGCCGCCGGCGACGTAGGGGTGCGTGCGGTAGTCGTCGGCGGTGACCGGGTGCGGCTCCCCCAGGAGCTGGATGTAGAAGTCGCGCTCGTCGGCGATCCCCGAGGCCGAGATGCCGTGGTAGTTCGTCCGCGCGTTCACCCCGATCACGCCCGCCCACAGCAGCAGGGCGAGCAGCGGCACCGCGGTATGACGCCGCACCGGGAGCGCCATCACGGGCAGGAGCACGCAGAAGATGGCCGGCAGGAGCATCCGGGCGTGCATGAAGTCGCCGCCCACCCGCACCACGTAGAGCAGCATCCCGAGCCCGCCGAGCACGGGGGCGAGCGCGACCGCCACCGTCGCGGCCCGGTCCCAGGCCCGGGTGCGGCGCACGTCGGCCGGGGCCTCGGGAGTGGCCGTCTCGGCACCCGACCGGCGGGCCCACCAGTCCGAGCGCGCGACCCGCTGGGCGAGCACGACGAGCGCCGCGACGGTGAGCAGGAACGCGGGGACGAGCAGCCAGTAGGTCGCCACGGTGTCGCGCAGGTAGGAGTAGCCGCGCCCCCACCGGGCGACCCCCGCCTCCTTCGCGAGGGCCGTGGAGGGGACGAGCAGGCCGTAGTAGCCGGCGCGGAACACCTCGTAGGCCGCCGCCGGTGCGGCGCACAGCACCCCGAGCCCCACCACGCGGGCCCAGCCCCGGCGGTCGCGGGGCTGCTCCAGCACGGCGAGCGCGAGGCCGGCGGCCGCCGCGGGCACGGCGAGGTCGGGCCGGACGAGCGGCCCGAGCCCCAGGAGGAGCGCGGTCGGCCAGGCCGACCCGGGCCGTCGTCGGGAACCCTGCACGACGAACAGGCGCGGCTCCCGCTGGGAGCGGCGCACCAGCAGCCAGAAGGTGAACGCGAGCCAGAAGAACGACAGGCCGGTCTCCAGCCCCGACGTGCCGAAGTCCCAGAAGGGCGGCATCGCGAGCACGACGAGGCCGCCGGCGGGCACCACCACCCGGCCCAGGCCGGTGAAGCGGCGGGCGGCGTCGAGGGCGAACCCGAGCGCGGCCAGGGAGAGCACGAACCCGCAGCCGACGGCGGCGAGCTCGGGCCGGACCGGCAGCAGGGAGAGCCCGAGCAGCACGACGGTCCAGAGCGTGGAGGTGTTCGCCTCCACCCGCTCGCCGACGTTGAACACCGGCCCCTGGCCGTCGAGGATCTGGCGGACGGTGCGCAGGAAGATCAGGCCGTCGTCGGAGATCCAGCGGCGCTGCCAGACCAGCAGGCCGTAGACCAGGACGGTGACGGTGAGCAGCACCGCGGTGACCGTGACGGGGCGGCGGCGCGCCCGGCGGGCGAGGTCCCCGGTCAGCTCGACCGCGCGGGACCGGGGCGGGGACGGCGCGACCGACGTCGTCTCGCCCATCACGCCTCCTGTGTCGCTCACCGGTACCGGGACGCCCAGGACCGGGCCTGGGCGTCGGTGAGCACCGCGACCTGGTCCACGACCACCCGCAACCGCCCCGGGCCGTCCCCTGCAGCGTCCCACGCCGGACGGAAGGCGGGGTCGAGCGCGTCCGGCGCGCCGTCGCACAGTCGCCCGACCAGGTCGGCGAGCAGACCGCGCTGCTCGGCCTGCGCGGCGAGGCGCGCCGGGTCGGACATCACCCAGCGCACCGCCGCTGCCTTGAGCAGCGTCACCTCGGCACGGGCGCCGGGGGGCACGACGAGGTCGTCGTCGGGCTCCAGCTCCTCCCGGCCCACCGCGGCCAGGGTCTCCTCGACCGCCGCCGCCACGAACCGCCCGACGAGCTCGCTGGTCAGGCGCTTGAGCGCGATCTGCGCGGCGAGCGTGCGCGACTCGGTCAGCCGCGCGACCGCGAGCAGCGGCGGGTAGGCCGCGAGGCGCTCCGCGGCGCGGGCGAGGTCGTCGGGGTCGGCGCCGAACGCGTCGGCGGCCAGGGTGATCAGCCCGGTGTCGGGGGTCGCGAGCCACTCGCCGTCGATCCGCCCCGCGACGACGGCGTCCTCCACGTCGTGCACGGAGTAGGCGACGTCGTCGGCCCAGTCCATCACCTGCGCCTCGACACAGGGTCGCTCGTCGAGCGGGTCGCGGATCCAGGCGAACACCTCGGCGTCGTCGGCGTACACCCCGAACTTGCGCTGCCCCTCGCGGCGCGGGAAGGGGTACTTGATGCAGGCGTCGAGGGTGGCGCGGGTGAGGTTGAGCCCGGAGCTGGGACCCGCGTCGTCGTTCTTCGGCTCCAGCCGGGTCAGCAGCCGCAGGGTCTGCGCGTTGCCCTCGAACCCGCCCGCGTCGGCCGCGACCGCGTCGAGCGCCCGCTCGCCGTTGTGCCCGAAGGGCGGGTGCCCGATGTCGTGCGCGAGGCCCGCGGTGTCGACGACGTCGGGGTCGAGCCCCAGCTCCTCGGCCATCCCGCGCCCGATCTGCGCGACCTCCAGCGAGTGCGTCAGCCGCGTCCGCGGCACGCCGGTGACCTCGGCGTCCTCCCCCGGCCCCACCACCTGCGTCTTGCCCGCCAGGCGGCGCAGCGCGGCCGAGTGCAGCACCCGCCCGCGGTCGCGGGCGAACGGCGAGCGCCGGTCGCGCCCGCCCTTGGGCGGTTCGGGCAGGAGGCGTTCCCGACGAGGGTCGGTCACTGCAGGCCGGGATCGGAGAAGTCCGACGACGCGTGCGCGAGGTGGTAGTAGATGAGCCCCGCGGTCTCGCGGACGATGTAGAAGAACTGCGTCCGGCGGGTCTGCGAGACCGGCCCGCCCTTCGCGGGGCTCGTCGTGGCGTCCAGCCCGACGTCGCGGGCCATCGTGCGCGAGCGCAGCGAGTGCCACGGGTCGGACACGATCACCGCGGAGGTCCAGCCGCGCTGCGCGGCCACCGTCCCCACCGCCGCGAAGCTCCCGAGCGTGTCGCTGCCCTCGTCGATCGGCAGCACGTCGCGGTTCGGCACCCCGTGCTCGGTGAGCCAGCGGTCGCCGCTCTCGGCCTCGGAGAACTGGTCGCCCTTCGCGGCGCCGCCCACGGTGACGATGCGCGGCGCGACCCCCTCCTGGTAGAGCGAGAGGGCGTGCTCCAGCCGCGCCTCGAGCACCGGGGAGGGGCGTCCGTCGTACTGCGCGGCGCCCAGGACGAGGATCATGTCGGTCGGCGTGCGCTCGTCGGTCCGGCCGAGCTGCCACACCCGGAAGGCCGTGCCGCCGACGAGCAGGAGCGCGATCACGACCGCGCCGACCACCACCCGCGGCGCCCAGGTCAGCGCGGCCCGGGGTCGCGAGCGCACTCCCGGGGCGCTCACGCGCCGATCTGCCCGCGCTTCGCGGACAGCGCGTCGGGGTCGCGCCCGGAGCGGACGGCGAGGACCTCGGCGACGACCGACACCGCGGTCTCGGCCGGGGTGCGTGCCCCCAGGTCGAGTCCCACGGGGCCGTGGATCGCGGTCAGGCCGTCCTCGGTGACGCCGGCGGCCAGCAGGCGCTCGCGCCGCGCGGCCTGGGTGCGCCGCGACCCGAGCGCGCCGAGGAACCCGCGCCCGTGGCCCAGGCCGGCGAGCAGCGCCTCGTCGAAGGCCGGGTCGTGGTCGAGGAGCACCAGCACGTCGGCATCGGTGAACGCTCCGACCGCGGCGGTGGTCTCCGCGACGGTCGTCGTCGTCCGGTAGCCCCAGCCCAGGACCTCCGCCTGCGCGGCCAGGGCCTCCCCGAGCGCCCCCGCCCCCACGACGAGCAGCGAGGGCACGGGCACCCAGAGGTCGACGAGCACCTCGGTGCCGGCCAGCTCGACCCGCTCCGTGGCCGTGGCCCCGCGGCGCAGGAGGCCGCGCACATGGCCGAGGGCGGCCTCGTCGAGCCCCGCCCCGTCACCGCCGAGGGAGCCGTGCACGGTCTCCAGGTCGTTCCCGACGACCGCGAGGGCCGCCCGGCCGTCGACGGTCGACACGAGCGCCGCCGGGGTCCCGGCCGCGAAGGCCTCGGCCAGCGCGTGGGCGGGCCCGCCGTCGAGGGGGTGGGCGAGCAGCGTCGCGCCGCCCGCGCAGGCCAGCCCGGCGGCCACGGCGTCGTCCTCGCCGACGTGGGCCTCGAGGGTCTCCGGGACGGTCAGCGCGGTGCGGGCCAGGTCGCCCGCGGTGACGTCGAGCGCGCCGCGCAGGAGGTCGCCGCCGACCACGATCTGGCCGTCGAGCGTCCCCCGCGCCGCGAGCAGCTGCCCGGGCTCGACGACGCCGAACCCGTGCCGGGCCAGGACCCGGACCACGCTGACGGGCGCGGTCGGGTCGTCGCCCCCGCCGAGGATCTCGCTCAGCCGGCTCACGGCGGTCACGCGCCGATCAGGCGGGCGGCGAGGTAGCCCTCGAGCTGGTCGAGGCCCACCCGCTCCTGGGTCATCTCGTCTCGGTGGCGCACCGTCGCGGCCTGGTCGTTCAGCGAGTCGAAGTCGACCGTCACGCAGAACGGCGTGCCGATCTCGTCCTGGCGGCGGTACCGGCGGCCGATCGCGCCGGCGTCGTCGAAGTCGACGTTCCAGTTCCGCCGCAGCCGGGCCGCGAGGTCGCGGGCGACCGGCGAGAGGTCGGCGTTGCGGCTCAGCGGCAGCACCGCGGCCTTCACCGGGGCCAGGCGCGGATCGAGCTTGAGCACCGTGCGCTTGTCGACCCCGCCCTTGGCGTTCGGCGCCTCGTCCTCGGTGTAGGCGTCGAGCAGGAACGTCATCATCGAGCGGCCCACCCCGGCCGCGGGCTCGATGACGTAGGGCCGGTAGCGGGAGTCGGTCGCCTGGTCGTAGTAGCTCAGGTCGACGCCGCTGTGGTTCGAGTGCGTGGTGAGGTCGAAGTCGGTGCGGTTCGCGATGCCCTCGAGCTCGCCCCACTGCTGCCCGGCGTTGAAGTCGAAGCGGTACTCGATGTCGACGGTGCGCTTCGAGTAGTGGGAGAGCTTCTCCTTCGGGTGCTCGTAGTGGCGCAGGTTGTCGGCCGAGATGCCCAGGTCGGTGTACCAACGGGTCCGCTCGTCGATCCAGTACTGGTGCCACTGCTCGTCGGAGCCGGGCTCGACGAAGAACTCCATCTCCATCTGCTCGAACTCGCGCGTGCGGAAGATGAAGTTGCCGGGCGTGATCTCGTTGCGGAAGCTCTTGCCCATCTGGCCGATGCCGAACGGCGGCTTCTTGCGCGCCGCGGACATCACGTTGGCGAAGTTCACGAAGATGCCCTGCGCGGTCTCGGGCCGCAGGTAGTGCAGACCCTCCTCGGACTCCACCGGGCCGAGGTGGGTCTTGAGCATCATGTTGAACTCGCGCGGCGGCGTGTACTGGCCGCGGGTGCCGCAGTTGGGGCACGGGACGTTCGACAGGTCGAAGACCGTGTGGCCCTCGGCGTCGGTCGACTCGAGCGACGGCCCGCCGGTGCGCTCGGCGAAGTCCTCCGCGAGCTGGTCGGCGCGGAAGCGGCGGTGGCAGTGCGTGCACTCGACCAGCGGGTCGGTGAACACGTCGACGTGGCCGCTCGCGACCCAGACCTGGCGCGGCAGGATCACGCTCGAGTCGAGGCCGACGACGTCGTCGCGGCCGGTGACCATGTGGCGCCACCACTGCCGCTTGACGTTCTCCTTGAGCTCGACGCCGAGCGGCCCGTAGTCCCAGGCCGAACGCGTACCGCCGTAGATCTCTCCCGACGGGAAGACGAACCCGCGGCGCTTGCACAGGTTCACCACGGTCTCGATGCGCGAGCTGCCGGTGGGGGTGGGCACTTCGGACTCTCCTGGGGCTGCTGGACGGCCTACCCAGGGTAGCGAGCGGGTCCGGTCCCCGTTGCGGGTCGGTGGCCTCCGACCCCGTCAGCCGAGGATGCTCGCGTGCTCGACCCAGGCGTCGTCGGGACCGCCGGTGAAGCGCCGCTCGAAGGTGGCCTGGTCCTGCGTGCGGGCCGCCGAGAGGAACGGGACCACGTGCTCGCGCACCTCGAACGGGCTCAGCGCGCGGCGGTAGGCGGTCAGCGACTCGAACACCGCCACCAGCACCCACTCCCCCGGCACCTCGACCGCCCGGGCGAACTCCACCCGCTCGCACCCCGGCTGCGCCGCCAGGAGGCCGACCGCCCGGCGGGCCCGGTCGAGGAACCCGGGGTCGTCGGGCTCGGTGAAACGGCAGATCAGCAGCACGCCCCGGACGGTACGGCGTCCCCGCCGGCGCCGAGTGGGCGCTGACGGCTCCCCCGGCCGCCCTGGACGCCCACTCGACGAGGGCCCCGCCGCCCAGTGGGCACTGAGGGCTCCCGCCACCGCCGTGAGCGCCCACCCGACGGGCTTATCGACACCCGGTGTCGGTACGGGCGGGAAGTGGGACACTGGTGGACGACGGTGGTGGCGGGCGGAGAGGTGGTGGGCCAGGTGTCGACACCCAGTGGCGAGCCCGGGCGGGCGGCCACGTCGGGTCGACGCGGACGGCGGGGCGACCTGCGCCGGCCGCTGCTGCCGGGACGCGGCCCGCTGGCCGGGAAGTCGCCGGTCCTGGCGTTCCTCGCGGTCGTCGTGGTGTTCGCCGCCGGGGTCCTGATCGGCGGGCCCGTCGGGGCGCTGCTCCTGGGGCTCCTCGCCGTCGGGGTGGCGGTACTGCTGGCCACCACCTGGCCGCGGATGAGCCCGCCCGAGCGGGTCGCCCGGGCGCTCATCCTCGTGGTGCTCGTCGGGGTCACGCTGGCGGTGGCGCTGCGATGACCGCCGACGCCACCGGCCTCGACCCCACCGATGTCGGCGTCCACGACCTCGTCGCGCCGGCCACGCCCCTCCCGGAGCACGAGACCCTCGACGCCGCCGGCGAGCTCCTGCGGGCCCTGGCCGCGCCGGTGCGCATCGCCGTGGTGCTCGAGCTGCGCAGCTCGCCGCGCTGCGTCCACGAACTCGTCGACACCCTCGGCGTCACCCAGCCGTTGATCAGCCAGCACCTGCGGGTCCTCAAGGGGGCGGGCGTGGTGCGCGGCGAGCGGCGGGGCCGTGAGGTGGTGTACCGATTGGTCGACGACCATCTCGCCCACATCGTCGTCGACGCCGTCGAGCACGTGCAGGAGGACCCGTGACCGAGCCGCGCCCGACCGTCGTCCCCGGACAGCGGTCGACCCGCCAGCGCGCCGCGATCGGGGACCTGCTCGACCAGCTCGACGACTTCCGCTCGGCCCAGGACATCCACGAGGAGCTGCGTCGTCGCGGCGAGGGCATCGGGCTGACGACGGTGTACCGCACGCTGCAGGCACTGGCCGACGCCGGCGAGATCGACGTGCTGCGCACCACGGCCGGCGAGGCCTCGTACCGACGCTGCTCCGACACCCACCACCACCACCTGGTGTGCCGCACCTGCGGGCGCACCGTCGAGGTGGAGGGCCCCGCGGTGGAGCACTGGGCCGAGAAGGTCGCCGCCGAGCACGGCTTCGCCCAGATCGACCACACCGTGGAGATCCTCGGTATCTGCTCGGGCTGCCGGGCCTGATCGGGCCCCGCCGCCCGGAGCGAACGGCACTCTCGCTGCTTCTATGTGCGCGAGAGTGCCGTTCGCTCCCCGGGCTGCCGGGCCTGAACACACGAGCGGCCCGTTCGTCACCTTCTTCGGTGACGAACGGGCCGTTCGTCCGGTCCGGCGTGCGCTCTACTCCCGGTCGGCCGCGGGGCGGCCCGCCGGCTCCCGGCCCGCACCTGCCGGGCCGGCCTGCAGGGTGTCATCGATCCCGTCGCCGTCGGCGCGGCCCGGCGCGTCGGCCGGGACCTCCCCGGTGTTCTCGCGGAACGGGTCGGCGTTGCGGCGCACGTCGGCGTAGGTGACGCGCTCCTCCTCGTCGTTGGTGGTGCGCCACGGCCCGTCGGCGTCGGCCGGGAACGACTGCACGTGAAGGTAGAAGTCGTCCCCGTGCTTGTCGGTGCCGTAGTCGATCGCCTGCTCGATGACCTCGGTGCCCTTGAGCTCGCGGAGCACCACGGGGTCGTGGTTGAGGTCGCGCATCAGGGCGATGCACAGCAGCACCATGATGATCACGAACGGCGCCGCGACGAGGATCGTCAGGTTCTGCAGGCCCGACAGCGCGTCCTGCCCGCCGACGAGCAGCATCACCATCGCGACGAGGCCCATGGTGGCGCCCCAGAAGATGACGACCCACTTCTTCGGCTCGTCGGTGCCGCGCTGCGAGAGCGTGCCGGTGACGATCGACGCCGCGTCGGCGCCGGAGACGAAGAAGATCGCGACGAGGACCATCACCAGGATCCCGGTGAACGTCGACGCCGGGTACGCCTGCAGCACCGAGAACAGCTGGGTCTCGGTGTCGGCCGCGGCCGGGTTGAGGCCCTGCTGCTGCTGGGTGATCGCCGCGCCGCCGAAGATCGCGAACCACAGGAGCGAGACGAGGCTCGGCACGAGCATCACGCCGCCGACGAACTGGCGGATGGTGCGCCCGCGGCTGATCTTCGCCAGGAACATCCCGACGAACGGGGTCCACGAGATCCACCAGGCCCAGTAGAAGACCGTCCACGACGAGAGCCAGTCGAGCATCGGCGCGCCGCCGGTGGCCTCGGTGCGGCCCACCATCTCGAAGAACTCCGAGAAGTAGGCGCCGATCGCCGTGGGCAGCAGGTCGAGGATGATCACCGTGGGGCCGACGACGAACACGAACAGCGCCAGCACCCCGGCCAGCACCATGTTGATGTTCGACAGCCACTGGATGCCCTTGGCCACGCCCGAGACCGCGGACAGGATGAACGCCGCCGTCAACACGATGATGATCGGGACGAGCACCTCGTTGCCCGCGTCGGGCAGGAAGCCGGTGGCGTCGAGCCCACCGCCGATCTGCAGGGCACCGAGCCCCAGCGAGGCGGCCGACCCGAAGACCGTCGCGAAGATCGCGATGATGTCGATGACCCGGCCCGGCGTGCCGTTGGCCGCCTTCTCACCGATCAGCGGGATGAACGCCTGGCTGATGAGCTGGCGGCGCCCCTTGCGGAAGGTCGAGTAGGCGATGGCGAGCCCGACGACCGCGTAGATCGCCCACGGGTGCAGCGTCCAGTGGAACAGCGAGGTGGCCATCGCGGTGCGCAGCGACTCGACCTGGTCGCCGTTCACCACCGACCCCGGCGGGGGCTTGGTGAAGAACGACAGCGGCTCGGCCACGCCGTAGAACATGAGGCCGATGCCCATGCCGGCGGAGAACATCATGGCGATCCAGGAGACCGTCCGGAACTCCGGTTCCTCGTCCTCCGCGCCGAGCTTGATGCGGCCGAACCTCGAGAACGCGAGGTAGAGCGCGAACACCACGAAACCGGTGGCGGCCAGGATGAACAGCCAGCCGCCGCCCTGGATCAGGCCGCCGATGAGGCCGCTCGAGACCGCGCTCAGGCTCTCCGTGCTGAAGATGCCCCAGAGCACGAACACGACGGCCAGGACGGCGCCGACGCCGAAGACGACCTTGTCGATGGGCACGGCCCGGCCCGTGGGTTCGGGGCTGCCGCCCGACGCTGCCTTCGGTGGAGCCTCGTCCTGCTGTGTCATGTTCGGTGCGCCCTCCGAGGGACTCGGCGGGCGTCCTCCTCTCCAGGCTGGACGTCAAGCGAGGAGTTTAGGGGAGGAAGCGGACATTCACCGGGCAATCGGGTGAAACCGCCGGAGCGGCGAAAGTGTTATGCGGTCCCGACGAGCTCCGCCCGCACCTGCGACGCGGTGGACACCACGAGCATGAGCAGGGTGCCCAGCGGGTCGGTCGCGAGCCCCTCGGCCGGGAACGCGTAGCGCAGCGTCACGTCCCAGCCGGCCTCGGAGTGCACGACGCCGAGGGTGCCGAAGAGCCCCTGGCCGGCCCGCTCGGCCACGGTGCGCGGCAGGTCGTCGCCCGCGAGGTCCCAGGCGACGACGCAGGTCAGCGACAGCACGGCGAGCCCCTCGACCAGCTCGACCCCCTGCACCGCGCAGGGGACGTCGCCGTGGCGGAAGGAGAGCGCCCCGTCGTCGTCGACCCGCACCTCGACGAACTTCTCGAGCGCCTCGCGGGCGGTGATCAGCAGCGTCGCGGTGGTCGCGGCCTCACGGCTCACGGGGTCTCCTCGGGGTCGTCGGTGCCGTCCACCCGGTCGATCCCGTCCACCCGGTCGGCGGCGCCACCGTAGCGACGGTCCCGGGAGGCGTAGATCTCGCACGCCTGCCAGAGGTGGCGGCGGTCGAAGTCGGGGAACAGCGTGTCGAGGAAGACCATCTCGGCGTAGGCCGACTGCCAGAGCAGGAAGTTCGAGGTCCGCTGCTCCCCCGACGACCGCACGAACAGGTCGACGTCGGGCATGTCGGGCTCGTCGAGGTGGCGGGCGAGGGCCCGTTCGTCGATCCGCTCGGGGTCGATCTCGCCCCGGGCGGCGCGCCGGGCGAGCTCGCGGGCGGCCCCGACGATCTCCGCGCGCCCGCCGTAGTTGACGCACATGGTGAGGGTGACGACGTCGTTGTCCTTCGTCATCTCCTCGGCGGCCTCGAGCTCCCTGATGACGCTGCGCCACAGCCGCGGCCGCTGCCCCGACCAGCGCACCCGGACGCCCATCGCGTGCATCTCGTCGCGGCGCCGCCGGATGACGTCGCGGTTGAAGCCGAGCAGGAACCGGACCTCCTCCGGACTGCGCCGCCAGTTCTCGGTGGAGAACGCGTACGCGCTGATCCACTTCACGCCCACGTCGATGCATCCGCGGACGACGTCGAGCAGCTGCGCCTCGCCGTGCCGGTGCCCCTCGATGCGCGGCAGGCCCCGCTGGTTCGCCCACCGCCCGTTGCCGTCCATGACGAGCGCGACGTGGTTCGGCACCAGGTCGGCGGGGATGGGCGGGGCGGTGGCGCCGCTGGGGTGCGGGTGCGGCGCCATGACCGTCGGGTCGCCGGGGCCGCGCAGGCCCGCCCCCGACCGGCCTCGGCTGCGTTCGGCGCGCTGGCGCAGCGGGCTCACGGGGCGACTCCTTCTGCCGGTTCACGCGGGTCGGTCTCGGGCAGGCCCTCGTCGAGGTCGACCCGGGGCACCCCGCGCCGGTCGACGAAGGGCAGCGAGCGCAGCTGACGCTCGAGGTGCCACTGCAGGTGGGCGGCGACGAGGCCCGCGGCGTCGCGGCGGGCGTCGGGCGGGCTCTGCTCCGCGGCCTCCCAGTCGCCGTCGCGCAGGGCCTCGAGCAGGCGCCACGTCCACCACGAGGGGACGACCGCTCCCCCCGGACGGCAGGTGTCGCACACCGCGCCGCCGGCCCCGACCGCGAAGCGGCGGTGGAAGCCGTGCGAGCCGTCCGGAGAGTCGAGCGGCACCTCCGGCTCGGTGCCGCACCGGGCGCACTCGGTGATCGCGGGGGCGTACCCGGCGATGACCATGGCGCGCAGCAGGTAGGCGTCGAGGACGAGGTGCGGGTCGCGCCGCCCGACCGCGAGACCCCGCAGGGCTCCGACGAGCAGCAGGAACAGCTCCCGGGCCGGCTCGCCCTCCTCGGGGGTGAGGCGGTCGGCGGTCTCGAGCAGCGCGCAGCCCGCGGTGTAGCGCGGGTAGTCGGCCACGAGCTGCCCGCCGAACGCGTCCAGCGTCTGGACCTGGGTGACGATGTCGAGGCTGCGCCCGGTGTGCAGCTGGAGGTCGACGTGGCCGAACGGCTCGAGGCGCGCCCCGAACTTGGACGTGGTGCGCCGGATGCCCTTGGCGGTGGCGCGCACCTTGCCGTGGTGGTGGGTCAGCAGCGTGACGATCCGGTCGGCCTCGCCCAGCTTCTGACACCGCAGCACCACGCCGGTGTCGCGGTAGAGGCCCACACCGACCATCCTGGCACTTCCCCCCGACACCGTTCGTCCGTCACTTGTTCGGTCTATGGAGACAGGTCCCGGCCCTGACTAGCGTGACTCTGCGTCACGACGACCCGGAGGAGACCTTCCATGACCACCCCGCAGCAGCAGCCCACCGGTTACCAGGCTCCCTACGCCGGCTCACCCCAGGTCCAGCCCGGGTACGGCCCGCCGGGGTACGCGCCCGCCGCCCCGGGCTGGAACGTCATGTCGATCGTCGCGCTGGTCTCGGCGTTCTTCATCCCGCTGGTCGCGGTCGTCCTCGGCTGGGTGTCGGTGCGTCAGATCGCCCGCACCGGCGAGCAGGGCAAGCCGCTCGCGATCACCGCGCTCGTCCTGGGCGGCCTGGGTTGCCTCGGCTGGATCGCCTTCTGGGCGGCCATCATCGCCGGCGGCGGCAGCTTCTCGTACTCGATCTAGGGGCTCCACGTCGGAGCGAGCGGCACTCTCGCGCACATAGAAGCAGCGGGAGTGCCGTTCGCTCCGGCGTCAGAAGCCCAGCTTCCGCAGCTGACGGGGGTCGCGCTGCCAGTCCTTGGCCACCTTGACGAACAGGTCGAGGTGCACCTTGGTGCCGAGCATCTTCTCGATCTGCTCGCGGGCGTTGGTGCCGACGACCTTGAGCCGTGACCCGGCCCGCCCGATGACGATCGCCTTCTGCGACGACCGCTCCACGAAGATCTCGGCCCGGATCTTGAGGGTGCGGCCCTCGACGAGCTCCTCGACCACCACGGCGAGCGAGTGCGGCAGCTCGTCGCGCACGCCCTCGAGGGCGGCCTCGCGGATGAACTCCGCGATCATCGTGTTCTCGGGCTCGTCGGTGAGGTCGCCCTCGGGGTAGAGCGGCGGGCCGGGCGGCATGCGCGCCATGAGCAGGTCGGCCAGCAGGTCGACCTGCTTCCCCGACACCGCCGACACCGGCACGATCTCGGCGAAGTCGGCGAGCGCCGAGAGCTCCATGAGCCGCTCGGCGATCACCTCGGGACGCGCGAGGTCGGTCTTGGTCAGGATCCCGACGACGGGCGTGCGGTCGGCGACCTTGCGGAGCTCGGAGACGATGAACTTGTCGCCCGGGCCCACGGCCTGGTCGGCCGGCACGCAGAACCCGACCACGTCGACCTCGGACCACGTGGTGCGGACGACGTCGTTCAGCCGCTCCCCCAGCAGGGTGCGCGGCTTGTGCAGCCCGGGGGTGTCGACGAGCACGAGCTGCCCGTCCTCGCGGTGCACGATGCCGCGGATCGCGTGCCGGGTGGTCTGCGGGCGCGACGACGTGATCGCCACCTTCTGCCCGACGATCGCGTTGGTGAGCGTCGACTTCCCGACGTTCGGGCGCCCGACGAAGCAGGCGAAGCCGGAGCGGAAGCTGTCGGGCCAGGGGTTCGTCATGCCGCGTCCACGAGCTTGCCCTCGAGACGCGACACGATCTCCCGGCCGATCGGCAGCGCGGCCGTGGCCGCCGGGGAGGGCGCGTTCAGCACGTGCAGCACCGTCGGGTCCCCTCGTCCGGGCTCACCGTCCTCGACGAAGAGGAAGTCGTCGACCAGGGAGCCGTCGGGGCGCACCGCCTGGGCGCGCACCCCCGCGCGGCGCATGACGTCGTGGGGCGGGAACAGGTCGTCGGCCGTGGTGCCCGGGAGCATCTTCGAGACCGCCTTCGCCATGGCCCTCTTCGAGAGCGACCGCTGCATCTCGCCGAACCCGTAGCGCCACTGCTTGCCCGCGAGGGCCAGGAAGCCGGGGTCGGTGAGGGTGCCGGCGAGCTCGCGCACCTTCAGCGTGCGCCAGTCGTAGCCCTCCCGGGCCAGCGCGAGGACCGCGTTCGGGCCCACGTGCACCGACCCGTCCACCCCGCGGGTGGCGTGCACCCCGAGGAACGGGAACGCCGGGTCGGGCACCGGGTAGACGAGCCCGCGGATCGCGTCGGCCTTCGGTCCGCGCAGGTCGGAGTACTCGCCGCGGAACGGCACGATCCGCACGCCGGGGTCGAACCCCGAGGCGCGGGCGATCTCGTCGGAGCGCAGCCCCGCGCAGACGACGACCTGACCGGCCAGCAGGTCGCCGGCGTCGGTGTGCACGACGACGTCGGTGCGCCGGCGCCGCGTGGAGCGCACGGCCCGGCCGGTGTGCAGCACGGCGCCGCGGGCGACGGCCAGCTCGGCGAGGCGGCGGGTGATGGCCTCGTAGTCGCAGATGCCGGTGGAGGGCACCCACAGCCCGGCGATCGCGCGGACCGCGGGCTCGCGCTCGGCGACCCCGGCCGCGTCGAGCTCGTGCACCTCGACGCCGTTGGCCCGGCCCCGGCGCACGAGCTCCGCCATCCGCGGCAGCTCGTCCTCCGACGTCGCGGCGACGACCTTGCCGCACTCGACGTAGGGCAGGTCCTGCTCGGCGCAGAAGTCCTTGGTCTCCGCGCACCCCGCGACGGCCAGGCGGGCCTTGAGCGAACCGGGCGCGTAGTAGAGGCCCGAGTGGATCACGTTGGAGTTGCGCCCGGTCTGGTGCCCGGCGAGCGACGACTCGCGCTCGACCAGCGCCACCGACGTGTGCCCGGCGTCGAGCAGGGCGGTCAGCACCGCCAGCCCGACGATGCCTCCCCCCACCACGACGACGTCGTGCCGCGGCGTGGGGCCGGGCACCCCCGCCCGCGATCCGGACGCCTCAGCCACGCTGGTCCTCCTGTCGATGGGCGGGCGACGCGCCGCCGGGTACTCCGGCCGTGCCCACCAGGGCCTCGTCCCCGGAGCCGTGCTCGCCGCGCCCGTGGTCGCCGCGCCGGCTCTTGTCGGGGGCGTGGTCGTCCTGCTCGGCGGGGTTCGGGTCCCAGACGAGCACGGACACGATCCGCATCCGCCCGCGGGCGTCCTCGCCACCCTCGGCGCGCAGCCGCAGGCCGGCGACCTCGGCCTCCGCGCCGGGCAGCGGCACCCGGCCGAGGCGCTGGGCGAGCATGCCGCCGACCGTCTCGACGTCCTCGGTCTCGAACTCGACGCCGAGGGCCTCCTCCAGGTCCTCGATCGGCAGCCGCGCGGACACCCGCAGGGTGCCGTCGTCGAGCCGGTCGAGCGGGCGGTGCTCGGCGGTGTCGTACTCGTCGGTGATCTCGCCGACGATCTCCTCGAGGATGTCCTCGATGGTCACCAGGCCCGCGGTGCCGCCGTACTCGTCGACGACGAGGGCCATGTGGTTGCGGGTGCGCTGCATCTCGCGCAGCAGGTCGTCGGCCTGCTTGGAGTCGGGCACGAAGGCCGCCGGCCGCATGATCTCCGCGACGGCGCCGGAGTGGTCGGCGGGCGAGGCCGACGGGTCGTTCTGGTGGGACGTCGTGTAGCGGACGAGGTCCTTGAGGTAGACGACGCCGACGGTGTCGTCGACGTTGTCGCCGATCACCGGGATGCGCGAGTAGCCCGACTTCAGCGCGAGCGCCAGCGCCTGGCGCACCGACTTGTCGCGCTCGATCCACACCATCTCGGTGCGCGGCACCATCACCTCGCGCACGATCGTGTCGTCGAGCTCGAAGACCGACTGGAGCATCGAGCGCTCGTCGTCGTCGACCAGCCCGCGGGCCTCGGCCATGTCGACCAGCTCGCGGAGCTCGACCTCGTGGCTGAACGGCCCGTCGCGGAAGCCGGGGCCCGGGGTGATCGCGTTGCCGATGAGGATCAGCAGCGACGTCAGGGGGCCGAGCAGCCGGGCGAGGGCGCGGACCGGGAGCGCCACGGCGAGCCCGATCCCGTAGGGGTGCTGCAGGCCGATCGTGCGCGGCCCCACCCCGATGAGCACGTAGGACACGACGATCACGACGACCGCCGCGATCACCACCGCCCAGCCCTCCGCGGGCACGAGCTGCAGGGCGACGTAGGCCCCCAGCACGGTCGACACGGTCTCGGCGGTCAGCCGCAGGAGCAGCAGCAGGTTGAGGTGCCGCGGCTTGTCCGCGACGACCGCGGCGAGGGCGTGCGCCCCGGTCTTCCCCTCCCGCACGATCTGCTCGACGCGCGCCGGGGACATCGTCGTGATCGCGGCGTCGGCGGCCGCGAGGACGCCCGCCACCGGGATCAGCAACAGCGCGGCGACCAGCTGCCCGATCTGGGCGGACGTCACGAGGGACTCTGCTCGTCCAGGCCGACCGTGCCGAGCAGCTTCGCGTCGGCGGCCCGCTGCCGCTCCCGCGTGAGGCGGTCGCGCTCGGCGCGGGCCCGCTCGGCGACCTCGGCGCGCCACTCCCCCAGCAGCTCGCCCTGCAGGCCGAACATCTCGGCCTCCTCGTCGGGCTCCGCGTGGTCGTACCCCAGCAGGTGCAGCACACCGTGGACGGTGAGCAGGTGCAGCTCGTCGTCGAGGGTGTGCCCGGCGGTGACGGCCTGGTCGCGGGCGAAGGCCGGGCACAGGACGATGTCGCCGAGCAGGCTCGGGCCCGAGGGCGGCGCGTCGGGGCGCTTCGCGGTGTCGAGCTCGTCCATCGGGAAGCTCATGACGTCGGTGGGCCCCGGCTCCTCGAGCCAGCGCTCGTGCAGCTCGGCCATCGGCTCGAGCTCGACGAGGAGGATCGAGAGCTCGGCGAGCGGGCTCACGCCCATCCGGTCGAGCGAGTAGCGGGCGACGTCGACGATGGGTGCCTCGTCGACGTCGACGCCCGACTCGTTCGCGATCTCGATGCTCACTGCGGCCTCCGCCGTTCGCGCCGGTTCGGCGGCGGTCCGTTGCGCGGGCCCTGCTGCTGCGGGACGGCCTTCGGGCCGCTGCCCTGGGCGGCGTCCCACCGGCCGTACGCGTCGATGATCTCGGCGACGAGCCGGTGGCGGACGACGTCGGCGCTGGTCAGCTCGCTGAAGTACACGTCGTCGACCCCGTCGAGGATCTGGCGCACCACCTGCAGGCCGGAGAGCTGGCCGCCGGGCAGGTCGACCTGCGTGATGTCGCCGGTGACGACGATCCGCGAGTTGAACCCGAGCCTCGTCAGGAACATCTTCATCTGTTCCGGCGTGGTGTTCTGGGCCTCGTCGAGGATGATGAACGCGTCGTTCAGCGAGCGGCCGCGCATGTAGGCCAGGGGCGCGATCTCGATCGTCCCGGCGGCGATCAGCTTCGGCACCGTCTCGGTGTCGAGCATGTCGTTCAGCGCGTCGTAGAGCGGGCGCAGGTAGGGGTCGATCTTCTCCGACAGCGTGCCGGGCAGGAAGCCGAGCCGCTCGCCGGCCTCGACCGCGGGCCTCGTCAGGATGATGCGCGTGATCTGCTTGGCCTGGAGCGCCTGGACCGCCTTCGCCATGGCGAGGTAGGTCTTGCCGGTGCCGGCCGGGCCGATCCCGAAGACGATCGTGTTGACGTCGATCGCGTCGACGTAGCGCTTCTGGTTCAGCGTCTTGGGCCGGATGGTGCGCCCGCGCCGGGAGAGGATGTCGAGGCTCAGCACCTCGGCCGGCGACGCGCTCTCGGCCCCGTCCTCGGACAGCATGCGGACGGCGCGCCGGACGGCGTCGGGGTCGATCTGCTGGCCGCGGCTGGCGAGCACCACGAGCTCGGCGAACACCCGCTCCGCGAAGGCCACGTCGGCCGGGCTGCCGGTGAGCGTGAGCTCGTTGCCGCGCACGTGGACGTCGGCATCGAGGAGGTTCTCGGCCTCACGCAGGTTCTCGTCGCGCTTGCCCAGCAGGGCGAGCAACGCGGACTCGGGGACGATGATGCGCGACTCGCCGGACGAGTCGGTGGACGTGGGACTCAGGATGGGTGCTCCCCGTGCGGTGATGCAGGCAGGCGTCAGTCTAGACCGAGCCCCCGACAGTCAAGGTGGACGACGGCCCCGACCAGCGGGATCGGAGCCAGCGGTCGTGCGAGGTCACGACGACGGTGCCCGGTGCGGACCCCAGCGCCTCCTCGAGTTCCCCGGCCAGACGCAGTGACACGTGGTTGGTCGGTTCGTCGAGCAGGAGGAGGTCGGGGCCCGCCGCGACGGCGACCGCGATCGAGAGCCGGCGCCGCTGGCCGACGCTCAGGGCGCCCACCGCGGTGCCGTGGTCGCGGGGGTGCAGCAGGCCCAGCGAGCCCAGCGGCACCGCCTCGGCCGTCTCCGCGCCCACCGCCCCGGCGTAGGTCGCGCGGGCGGAGAGGTCGGGGCGGTCGAACTCCGGGTCCTGGCTGACCAGCGCGACCGTGCGCGCCGCGACCTGCACCGTCCCCTCGTCGGGAACCAGGCGCCCGGCGAGGACGTCGAGCAGCGTCGACTTGCCGGTGCCGTTCGCGCCCGTGACCAGCAGCTTCTCCCCCACCCCGACCTCCAGGCGGTCGAGGCGCAGCCGCCCGGCCACCCGCAGCCCGCGGACCGACACGCTCGATCCGGCGCCCGTGAGCGACCCCGAGAACCGCAGGGGCGCGGGGGGCTTCGGGAGCGCCCCACGCTCGGCGACCTCGAGGCGGCGCTCGGCGTCGTGGACGCGGCGGGCCCGGGCGCGCTCGACGTTGGCCCCCTTGAACTTGTGGACGAACTTGTCGTTGTCGGTCGGCCCGCGCCCGGCCGCGACGGCGCCGAGACCGAGGTGGGTCTTCTCCCGCAGGGCGGCGATCTCCTCCTGCTGGGCGGCGAAGGTCTCCTCCCAGCGGCGCCGGGAATCGGCCTGGGCGGCCAGGTACTCGCCGAACGAGCCGCCGAACCGGCGCCCGCCGCGGCCGTCGGTGCCGAGCGCCCCCGCGTCGAGGTCGACGAGCTCGGTGGCGACCCGGTCGAGGAACGTCCGGTCGTGGCTCGCGGCGACGACGACGCCGGGCAGCTCGAGCAGCGAGCGTTCCAGCAGGTCGAGGGCCTCGTCGTCGAGGTGGTTGGTCGGCTCGTCGAGCAGCAGCACCGCGGGCCGGCGCACCAGGGCGGCCGCGAGGGCGAGCCGGGTGCGCTGCCCGCCGGAGAGCCGGTCGACCGGGCGGGCGCGGTCGAGGTCGGCGACCCCGAGCGTCCCGGCCGTGACCTCCGCGCGGCGGTCGGCGTCCCAGGCGTCGTGGGCGATCGCCCAGGAGAGCGCGGCGTCGTAGTCCGCGGCCACGTCGTGCCCGGCGGCCAACCGCTGCGCGAGCGTCCCGAGCGAGGCCACCGCGTCGTGCAGCGGGCGCAGGGCGTCGTCGAGCATGTCCCCGACGGTCGAATGGGCCGCCACCTCCGGCTCCTGCGGCAGGTAGACGAGATCGCGCGGGACCTGCACCGCACCCTCGTCGGGACGGTCGCGGCCGGCGAGCAGACGCAGGAGCGTCGACTTGCCGGTGCCGTTCTCCCCGATCAGCCCGAGCCGGGTGCCGGGGGCGACCGTGAGGTCGAGGCCGTCGAGGACGCGCCGGGTACCGAAGGTGCGGACGAGGCCGTGGGCGACGACGGGCTCGAGGCCGTGCAGGACGCTGGATGACATGACGACGCTCCGGAGTACGGAGGGCATGACCCCGCCGGGCGAGAGGGCCGCGGGCGGTGGTCGGGGCGTCGTCTAGAGGTCCATGGTGCGGTCGAGGGTACCGGAGCCGCCGGACACGGCGAGCGAATTAGCGGAGCAGGCCGAGCACCTGGTCGCGGATCGTGCGCCAGGCCGGGGTGGCCGGGTCGATCACCGCGAAGTGGTCGACCCCCTCGAGCTCGACGATCCGGGCCTGCCCGCGGGCCGCGACGGCGGCGGCGACGTAGCGGCGGGACTGGTCGATCGGCACCACGGCGTCGGCCGTCCCGTGCACCGCGACCACCGGGCACACGGCGGGGACGAGGGCGGCCGGGGAGGCGACGGCGTAGCGGGCGGCCTGGGTGGCGGGGTCGCCGCCGAGGAGGTCGGCGACCGCCCCACCGCCGAGGTTCTGCTGGGCGGCCGCGACGAGGTCGAGCACCCCGGCCTGGCTGACGACGCCCTTCGGGGTCACCGCCGGGCCCGCCCCGGGCGCCGGGGCCCGCAGCCGCGAGCGGGAGGCGGCCCAGACCGCGAGGTGGCCGCCGGCGGAGTGGCCGAGCAGCACGACGTTGTCGAGGTCGAGGGTGCGCCCGCTGCGGCGGGCGACGTCGGCCGCGTCGGTGGCGAGCAGGTCGACCGCCGCGGCGATGTCGGCGAGCGTCTGCGGGAACCCGCCGCCCGCCCCGACCCGCCGGTACTCGACGTTGAGGGCCGCGACGTCGGCGTTGGTGAGGTCGACGGCGAGCGGGGTGCCGAGCTCGAGGCCGTACGCGGCGCGCCAGTACCCGCCGTGGATGACGACGACCACGGGCAGCGGTGCCGGCGTCGGTGCCCCGGGCGGCAGGTGCAGCACCGCGTACTGGGACGGGTCGGCGCCGTAGCGCAGCGGGACCGGGATCGGGGTGCCCGGCCGGGGGGTGGGGGTGGCGCCGCCGGGACTCGAGCAGGCGGCGACGAGGCCGCCGAGACCGAGGACGGCGAGGAGCGAGCGCCGGGCCATCACCGCGCCCACCGTCCGGTCCGCACCCCGAGCGCCCCCAGCGCCACCGCCGCGGCGGTGGAGGTGCGCAGGACACCGGGCCCGAGCCTCGTCGGGACGGCCCCGGCGTGGACGAGGCGGTCGGTCTCGCCGTCGGTCACCCCGCCCTCCGGCCCGACCAGCAGGACGATCTCCGCGCCGGGGAGATCGATGTCGGCCAGGTGCACGTCCGCCATCGAAGCGTCCGCGGTCGCCTCCAGCAGCAGGGGGGTGGTCCCGGCGAGGCGCTGCGCGAGCTGCGGGGTGGTCAGCGGCTCGGAGACCTCGGGGATCCACGCGCGGCGCGACTGCTTGGCCGCCTCGGTCGCGGTCGAGCGCCACTTCGCGAGCGCCTTCGCGCCGCGCGGCCCGTCGTCCCAGCGGGTCACGCACCGCTCCGCGCGCCACGGGATGATCGCGTCGATCCCGGCCTCGGTGGCCACCTCGACGGCCATCTCCCCGCGGTCGCCCTTGGCCAGGGCCTGGGCCAGCGTGATCCGGGGTCCCGACGACGGCTCGGTGCGGACCTCGTCGATCCGCGCGGCCACGTGGGCGCGCCCCACCTCGACGACCTCGGCGCGCGCCCGGGTGCCCGCGCCGTCGCCGACGAGGATCACCTCACCGGGCCGGACCCGCCGCACGTCGGCGGCGTGCCGGCCCTCGGGGCCCTCGAGGGTGACCACGCCGCTCGTCGGGACGTGCCCGACCAGGAACAGGGCCGGGCGCGACCAGTCACCGAGGCTCACGCGTGAAGGCGGCAGATGTGTCGTCCAGTGTCAGCATGGCCGCAGTGCGGACACGTCACCGGCCGCGCCCCGCCGCCCGACGCCGCCCGAACAGCCCGTTGCGCGCCTGGCCGGAGTACTCCGGCTGCTCCTCGCCGCGCAGCGCCGCCAGCTCGCGCAGCAGCTCGGTCTGGCGGGCGTCGAGCTTCTCGGGCACGCCGACGTCGAGGTGCACGAGCAGGTCGCCCCGCCCGTCGCTGCGGCCCGAGGACCGCAGGCGCGGCATGCCCTTCCCGCGCAGCGTGTGGACGGTGCCGGGCTGCGTGCCGGGGTCGACGTGGAGCTCCTCGTCGCCCTCGAGCGTGCGCTGGCGCAGCGTGGTGCCGAGCGCCGCCGCCGTCATCGGCAGCGTCACGTGGCAGTGCAGGTCGACGCCGTCGCGCTCGAAGTAGTCGTGCGGCGCCTCGCTGACCTCGACGTAGAGGTTGCCGGCCGGGCCGCCGCCGGGCCCGACCTCGCCCTGCCCGGCCATCCGGATCCGCATGCCGTCGCCGACGCCCGGGGGCACCTGCACGGTGACCGTGCGCCGCGCCCGGACCCGGCCGTCGCCGCCGCACTGCTGGCACGGGTTCGGGATGATCTCGCCGAGCCCGCGGCACACGGGGCACGGGCGGGCCGTGACGACCTGCCCGATGAACGAGCGCTGCACGTTCTGGATCTCGCCTCGCCCGCCACAGGTGTCGCAGGGGATCGGCTGGGAGCCGGCCTCGCCGCCGCCGCCCTCGCAGCGCTCGCAGAGCACCGCGGTGTCGACCGTCAGCTCGCGCGCCACGCCCGACGCGCACTCCTCGAGGGTGAGGTCGATGCGGATGAGGGCGTCCTCGCCCGGCTGCACCCGGCCGCGCGGGCCCCGGCCGGTCCCGCCGGCGGCGCCGAAGAACGCGTCCATGATGTCGCCGAGCCCGCCGAAGCCGGCCCCGCCGAAGCCGCCCGCGCCGCCGAACCCGCTGCCCGCCGTGGCGTTCGGGTCACCGCCGAGGTCGACGATGCGCCGCTTCTCGGGGTCGGACAGCACCTCGTAGGCGCTCTTGACCTGCTGGAACCGTTCGGTCGCGTCGGGGTTGACGTCGGGGTGGAGCTCGCGGGCGAGCTTCCGGTACGCCCGGCGGATCTCCGCGTCGTCGGCCTCCCGGCTCACGCCCAGGATGTCGTAGTAGTCCGTGGCCACGCTGGTGTGTCCTCTGTGTCCTCGTCAGGTCGAGCGGTGGGGCCGCTCGGCAGTGTCTCTCGGGGAGCGTCGGGGGGCGTCCGAGCCGGGGGTGGAGCCGTCAGCGCCCACCCACGATCTCCCCCACGTACCGCGCGACGGCCCGGACCGCGGCGATCGTGCTCGGGTAGTCCATGCGGGTCGGCCCCACCACACCCATACCACCGAGGGCCGGGGCGGAGACGGGGCCGTAGCCGATGGAGATCGTCGAGGTGGCCCACAGGTCGGCGGCCTCGTTCTCCTCGCCGATCCGCACCGTCACCTGCGCCGGGTCGCTCGACGCGGCGAGCAGGCGGAGCACCACGACCTGCTCCTCGAGCGCCTCCAGCACCCCGCGCAGCGAGCTCGCGTCGGCGCCCTGGCGGGCGAGATTGGCGGTGCCGCCGAGCACGAGGCGCTCCTCGGGGTGCTCCACCAGGGCCTCCACCAGCACCGCGCTGACCGTGGTGACCACCGTCCGCAGGTGCTCGGGCGCCTCCTCGGGCAGCGTGGCGACCTCCGCCGCCGCCGTGGTGAGGGGCTGCCCGACGAGCACCTGGTTCAGCAGCGTGCGCAGCCGCGCGACGTCGTCGTCGTCGAGCACGTCGCCGAGGTCGACCACGCGCTGGTCGACCCGGCCCGTGTCGGTGATCAGCACCAGCATGAGGCGGGCCGGGGTGAGGCTCACCACCTCGAGGTGGCGGACCGTGCTGCGCGTCAGCGTCGGGTACTGCACCACGGCCACCTGGCGGGTGAGCTGGGCCAGCAGGCGCACCGAGCGGCGCAGCACGTCGTCGAGGTCGACGGCGCCCTCGAGGAACGTGGAGATCGCCTTCTTCTCGGCGGCCGAGAGGGGCTTGACCTGGGCGAGCCGGTCGACGAAGAGGCGGTAGCCCTTGTCGGTGGGGATCCGGCCGGCACTGGTGTGGGGCTGGATGATGTAGCCCTCGTCCTCCAGGGCGGCCATGTCGTTGCGGACGGTGGCGCTGGAGACCCCGAGGTTGTGGCGGTCGACGATGCCCTTCGAGCCGACGGGCTCGTTGGTGGCGACGAAGTCGGCGACGATCGCGCGCAGGACCGCGATGCGGCGTTCCTCGGCGTTCACCGTCCGGCCCTCCCGTCCTCGTTCGAACCCGACACACCATCGTAGGCGAGACACGGGGGCGGGGTCGGGCGGCCGTGAGCGCGGTCGGCTCAGGATCCCTTCCCGACGAGGGCGGTGGTCTCCTCAGCCCACCCCCACCGGGACCGGACGAGCGGCCAGCAGCCCCTCGACCGACCGGACCACCACCTGCGCGGTCTCGGCGGTGTCGGGCTCGGCGAGCGGGTTCTCGGCGTGGGCGCGCCAGCGCCCGAGCGTCGCCAGCGCGACGGCCCGGACCTCGCCCTCGGCCGTCTCCTCGGCGATCCCCAGACGCGCGGCGGCCGACGGGCCCCGGTCCCCCAGCAGCCGCTCGGCCTCCTCGGTGAACGCCGTGTGCCTTCGGGCGTCGCGGGCGCCCGGGGCGCGGAGCGGGCGGCGCCGCAGGGTCGTCAGGACGTCCAGTTCGACGATCTCGTGGGCGCCGGAGCGCACCCGCTCCAGCTCCGCGGACAGCGCCACGAGCGCCGCCGGGGAGGGGGCGGGCGCCGGCGGGCCGGACCGCGGCCGGGGCGAGGGGCGCCCGGCATCGTCGGGAACCCCGGGACCGGCCGTCGGGACCCCGGCCCGCGCACGGTCGAGGAACCGCTCCACCGCGAGCAGCGCGGAGCGGGCCTGGAAGACGTCGCGGCGGGCGAGGAAGCGCTGCTCGAGGATCGCGCGGAGGTCGTCGAGGCCGCTGCGGCGGGCGAGCTCGGCGGCGAGGGTCGCGGAGTCGTCGACCCCGCGGCGCAGCAAGGAGGTCGCGAGCCGGACCCCGAAGAGCCCGAAGCGGTCGAGCAGCGCGAGCCGGGTCCCGGAGGGCAGCACGCCCGCCCCCGCGACGAACCGGTCCGCGGTGAGCAGCTGGGCCTCGAGCTCGGCCCGGTCGATCCGGGCCAGGGTGCGCAGCGCGGTGAACTCGACCCCGCGCAGCGTGCGGGCGGTCTCGGCGAGCAGGCCCGCGACGGTCGTCGTCGTGGCGCACCAGGGGCGCAGGCCGGGATCGGTGCGGTAGCGGCGGGCCACCTGCTGGGCGGCCATGACCGCATCGATCCGGCCGCCGCCCACCTCGTCGGCGCGGGAGAGGACGACGAGGGTGCCGGCGGCGCCGACGTGCTCGGCGACGCGGTCGCCGTAGGCCTCAAGGAAGGCGACGTCGGGGTCGTGGAGGTGGCGGACCAGGTGGACGACGACGTCCACGGCCTCCTCGGTGCCCTCCCCCCACACCGAGCGCGACACCGCCGAGTCGACGCCCGGGGTGTCGATCAGCGTGACGTCGCGCAGGTGCTGGGAGGGCCAGTCGACGTGCAGGGCGGCGACGCGCGGGACGTCGAGCCGGTCGAGCTCCATGACCAGGGAGCCGCGCCGGTGCAGGGCGGGCAGCTCCGTGGGGTCGTCGGGCCGGCGCACGCCGCGGTAGGCCACGCCGATGCGGGGGCTGGCCGCGTCGGCGTAGTGGGTGGTGATCCGGGTGCACTCCCCCACGCCGGTCGGTGCGATCTGCTCGCCGACCAGCGCGTTGAGCAGCGTCGACTTCCCGGCCTTCACCGAGCCGGCCAGCGCCACGCGCAGCGGGCCGCCGAGGCGGGCGCGCTGGGCGGTGAGGGCGCCGAGGGCGTGGGCGTCATCGGCGAAGACGATCATGGCGTGGTCGAGCACCGCGCGGGTGTCGGCGAGCAGGCGGCTCACGCGGCCACCTCGAGCGACTTCGCGAACCCGGCCCGGCACGCCTCGACGCGGTCGCCGAGCGCGCCCACCCGGGCGAGCTCCGCGGTGACGTCGCGCAGGCGCCGGTCCCGCGCGGTCGTCTCGATCTCCTGGGCGGCGGCCGCGGCGGTGACCGCCTCGGCGACCGAGCGGGAGAGCGACTCGGCCTGGGCGGTGAAGTGGTCGCGCAGGGTGCGCTGCACGTCGCGCAGGAGGTCCCGCGCGCGCTTGCCGGCCAGGTGGAGGACCTCGTCGCCATGGCGGCGCACCGCCTGCTTGGCCTCGGCGCGGCGGCGCTGCAGCGCGCGCTTGCGCTCGTCGCGGACGGTCTTCGACCCCAGCAGCACGCCGGCTCCCACGGAGAACGGGTTGATCAGCGCGAGCCCCGACAGCGTCGTCACCATCCCGACCATCAGCACCCCGCCGTACGAGCCCCGCATCCCGACGACGAGGCCGTTGGCCAGGCCGATCTTCTCCAGTTCCGGCAGCTCGATCGGGGGCACCTCGGGCAGCACGGCCCGCACCACGACGCCGCCGGGCATCGTCTGCTCGACGGCCGACTCCGGCCCGCCGCTCCCCCGGGCGTCGGGCAGCCGGCCCCGCACCTCCTCCCCGGAGAGGGCGAAGTGCTCGGCCACGCGCTCGGCGAGGCGCCACGTGCGCTCCCCGGCCCAGATGAACGTCGTCGTGACGGCCTCGTCGACCTCCTCGGTCAGCCACGGCGCGAACGTCTCCCACGACGACGCCGGGTCGGCGGCGTCGAGGGCCTCCTCGGCGGCCCGGACGACGTGGCGCATGCGGTCGCGCAGGTCCCAGTCGATGTCGGAGGTGAGGTCGGCGACCCCGTCGGCGAGGGTCTGCTGCCAGCGCGCGCTGCGCTCCCGCAGCTCGGCCACGCGGTCGCGCGCCGCGGAGAGGTCGGCCGCGACGGCCTTGGCGCGCTCGGGGTCCTCGAGCCCGATCCGCTCCGCCTCGAGGGCGGCGCCGAGCTCGGTGACCGCCTCGGCGACCCGGTCGAGGGTGCCGACCGCGAGGCGCGAGCCGGCCGGGTCGGCGACCCGGGTGCGCAGCAGGTCCGCGAGCGCCGGCACGCCCGACTCCTGCGCGACCGCGTCCGCGGACCCGTCCCCCGCCTCGGCGAGCCGCCGGGCGTACGCGGCGAGGGTGGCCGACACCGGGAGCACCGGCACGCGGCCGAGGCCGTGGGTGCGCAGGTGGTCGAGGTCGAGGTCGCGGACCTCCCGCCAGCGGGGGTGCAGGTCGGTCTTGGTCAGCGCGAGGACGACGGTGGGGCAGCGCTCGGCGGCGGCGCGCAGCAGCGCGAGCTCGGGCGCGGTCAGCTCCCGCGACGCGTCGGTCACGACGACGACCGCGTGGGCGGCCGGGAAGCCCGCCCGCACCGCGAGCCCGCGGGTCGAGCGCGGACCGCCCTCGCCCGGGGTGTCGACGAGGACCAGGCCGTCGCCGACGAGGCCCTCGGCCAGCTCCACCTCGGCGTGCGAGAGCGTCGCGGCGGCCTCGTCGCGCCCGGTCACCGCCGCGCTCAGGGCCGCCGAGCCGACCGGACGCCGCACCTCGCTGCCGTCCTCGGCGGTCCCGACGACGACCGCGGCGGGCACCGGGCCGTGCCGGACGACGGTGGGGATGCGGGTGCCGACGTCGTCGTGCACCGGGCACACCGCGGTCCCGACGAGCTCGGAGACCAGCGCGCTCTTGCCCTGCTTGAAGTCGCCCACCACCAGCACGCGCGCTCCGGGGTCGGCGAGCCGGTCGGCGGCGGCGGACAGGTCGGCGGCGAGGTCGGGGCGCCCGTAGGCGGACGCCGCCCGCACCGCCAGCGCGGTGACCGCGCGCGCCTCCGCACGTCCGTCGTCCACCTCGCACACCCCCAGCTCGCCGGTCGTTAGGCCGATCAGCCTAGTCCGCGGGAGGGGTGGCGCCAGGGAGCGACAGGGCCCCGAAGGGACGACGGCACAGAAGGGACGACGGACGCTCACGGAACGACGAACAGCCGGGGCCCCTGACGTGCGGGGCCCCGGCTGTCCGCTCGAGGGTCGTGACGGGCGCGGGTCGCCACGACCCGGCCGGGGGCGACGGTGCGGGAGCCGCCCCCGGGGACTCAGTCGTCGATGCCGTCGTCGAGGTCGTCCACGGCGTCGGCGGTGACGATCGGGTCGCCGTCGCTGAACACCGAGTCGTCGATCGAGTTGTCGGTCTCGCTGTTGTCGGAGTTGTCGACCGAGTTGTCGCTGTTGTCGGAGTTGTCGGTCTCCGAGTTGTCGCTGTTGTCGGAGTTGTCGCTGTTGTCGGTCTCCGAGTTGTCCGGGGTGGCGTCGCCCTGCGAGGAGGCCGCACCGTCACCGAAGTTGGTGGCCGACTCGTCGGTGTTCTCACCGGTCGCCGCGTCGTTCAGGGAGACCGCCGAGCCGGCGTTCGCCGCGATCGAGCCGCCGACGCTCGCCGCGTCCCCGTCGCCGAAGGCGGCGGTGCCGTCGCCGTTGACCATGTTGCCCTCGCCGGCCACCGCACCCGCACCGGTGGCGACCGGGGCGGTGATGTCGTCGCCCGCCGCGACGGCGCCGTCGCCGGAGGCCACGGTCGGCGAGATGTCGAGGGTGGTGGTGACGTCGCCGTTGGCGCGGATGTTCTGCTCGAGGTTGGTCTCGAAGTTCGTGTCGTGCGAGTCGTAGGCGTAGTTGTTCGTGACGTACTGCAGCTGCTGGATCACCTTGTCGATCTCCGGGGCGTGCTCGGGGAGCACGGGGCCGGGGATCCAGTGGTGCTCGCCGCCGCCGTGGTGCCCGCCACCGTGGTGGTGCTCGTCGCCGACGACCGCGACGGCCGAGGCGGAGGCGGCGCGGACGTCGTCGTCGTAGCGGGCGGCGACGGCGGCCGGCGCGTGGTCCATGACCAGCGGCAGCGAGTCCTGCACGTCGGCGAAGCACATCCCGTCGAGGCCGGCGGCGGCCAGGGTGGCCTGCGGGTCCGCGTCGAACTCCGCCTGGGTCTGCGGGTCGCGCAGCAGGTCGAGGAGGAACTGCAGGAGGGTCTTGGCCTCGGTGGCGGGCATGGCGGGTGCTCCTTCGTGAGCGACTGGGTTCGTCTGTCCGGACCACTGCGATCCGGCGTTGGGACGAACGTTAGGAGCCCCCGACGCGCCTGCCATCGGTGTTCCCCCCGCGTCCCCGTTCGTGGGGGGAGGGGGTTTCCACCACCCCCCTCGGGCCCCGGACCGACCGCTTCTCCCACCCACCCCACCGCTCACCGGACCCTCGACACCCACTCGGGTCTAGCCCCTCAATCGGGACTCTGATTCCTCCGTATGGCGCAGTATGTTGCGCTTGACGGGCGATAAGTGATGTGCGGCAAGCCCGGTGATGGGGGGAGCACGGTGGGTTACGACCTCGGGGTCGACCTCGGCGGGACCACGGTCGTCGCTGCAGTCCTGCGGGACGGCGAGGCGCGGGCGGTGGCCGTCGGGCTGGGACCGGACGGGGCGGTGACCGTCCCGGCGGTCGCCCACCGCGGGTCCGACGGCGTGGTCCGGACCGGCGTGGACGCCGAGCGCCGGGCCGCCGACGAGCCCGACCGCGTCGTCCGCGACGTCACGGCCCGCCTCGGCGACGACGTCCCCCTGGTCGTCGGCGACGAGCCGTGGCGCGCGGACGACGTGGCGGCCGAGATCGTCCTCGCCGCCGTGCGCCGGGTCGCGGCGCTCGAGGGCGGGGCCGCCCGGTCGCTGGCCGTCACCCACCCCGCCGGGTGGGGCCCGCACCGCGAGCGCACGCTGCGTCGCGCGCTCGTCCGCGTCGGGCCACGCCCCGCCGCCCTCGTCGGCGAGCCGCGCGCCGCGGTCCTCGCGGCCTCGACGTTCGGCGGGCTGCGTGCCGGCCGGGTCGCCGCGGTCTACGACCTCGGCGGTCGCCGCTTCCGCGCCGCCGTGGTGCGCCGGGGCTCCCGCGGCGCCGTCACCTCCGGCGCCGAGGGTGCCGCCGCCGGGACGCGCACGTCCGCGGAGGTGCTCGCCGACTCCGGGACCCCCGTGCGCGCCGGCGGCACCGACATCGACGGGGCCGTGCTCGCCCACGTCCGCGAGGAGCTCGGCGAGGCCTTCGACTCCGCGCTCGCCGAGCTCGACGACGACGCCGCCCGCACCGCCCTCACCGCGCTCCGCCACGCGACCCGCGAGGCCAAGGAGCGGCTCTCGGCCGACACCGAGGCCGACGTGGCCGTCGAGCTCGGCACCCTCGCCACGGTCGTCCGCGTCACCCGCGCCGACCTCGAGGCCCGCATCACCCCGCTCGTCGCCGCCACCGTCGACGCCTTCGCGGGCACCCTCGACGCGGCCGGGGTCGACCCCGACCAGATCGTCCTCGTCGGCGGGTCCGCCCGCGTCCCGCTGGTCGCCCGCCTGCTCGCCGAGGAGCTCGGCCGCCCCGTGCGACCCGAGCTCGACCCGGTCACCGTGGTCGCCCAGGGCGCCGCGCTCGCCGCGGCCGAGCACGCGATCAGCCGCCGGCAGGAGGCGCTCGGGCTCCCGGTGCCGGTCGCGGCGGGTCCCGCGACCAGCGCCTTCCCGACGACCGCCGCGCCCGTCCCGACGACGGGTGGCCCCACCCCCGCCCCGCGCACGGGTGCCTTCCCGACGACCGCCGTGCCCGGCCCGGCGACCGGCGCGTTCCCGAGCGCTCCGCCGGCACCGACGGCCGCCGCTCCCCTCTCCCCCGAGCCCGGTCACCGGGCGGCGGCCGGAGCCGCCGTGGCCGCGGGTGTCGCGCTCGGCGCCTCCGCGGC
>NZ_JBHSIV010000049.1:0-29848 GCF_042653685.1 Actinomycetospora atypica
TGCCCCGCGCCCGCCACCGGCGCCGCCGCCGCGTGCCGCCCGGGGTCACCCCGCCCCGGGTGCTCGGCCGGCCGCGGCGCCCGGGCGGACTCGACGGCCTGGAGTGGCGCGTCCGGGACCTCGTCGCGGTGCTCGGCACGTTCCTGCTCGTGCACCGGCCCACCGCCGGCCTCGTCCGCCGGTTCACCCGCGAACCGGGCGCCCCGCTCACCGCCGTCCTCTACGGCACCCGTCCCTTCGGCGGGGCGCTCCCCGGCTCCCGGCCGAGCGTCGCCTTCGTCGGGACGGCCCTGGCCCTCGTCGCCGGCGCGGTGCTCCTGCGCGGCTACCACCAGCACTCGGCCTACGAGCTGTTCATGGACGAGGTGCAGTACGCCGACATCGCGAACTCGTTCGCGCAGGGCCGCGGCCCGGAGCTGTTCGACGCGCCGTTCTTCCTGCACCCGCCGCTGGCGTTCCTCTACTTCAGCGGCTTCATCGGTGCGCCGCAGACGAGCATGACCGTCGAGTTCGTGCTCTCGCTGCGCCCCGCCGTGCTGCTCTTCGCGGCCGCGAACACCGCGCTCGTCGTGGCCTGCACCCGGCGCGTGGCGCCCCGGTGGGCGGCGCTGGTCGCCGGCGCGTTCTACGCCCTCGACCCGTTCGTCATCCGCTTCGACAGCCGCCTGATGCTGGAGGCGCCGATGCTCTTCGGCGTCCTCGCCGGGCTGTACTGCCTGCTCCGCGCCGCCGAGTCGCCGTCGCCGGCCCGGCGCCGCGCGCTGCTGGTCGCGGGCGGGCTGCTGTGGGGCCTGGCCATCACGACGAAGACGAACGCCGGCCTGGTCACCGGGCTCCCGCTGCTCATCATGATCGTCTTCTCCTGGGGCCTGCGGCGCCGCGAGGCGATCACCGTGTTCGCCTGCGAGATCGGCTTCTACGCCGGCTACGTCCTGTGGACGCTGCTGACCGGCCGCTTCCTCGGCTGGGCCGACCAGACGCTCGGGGGCGTGGCCCGCGCGATCGGCCTGGTGAAGGAGACCGGCTTCTCCTCGGCGAAGGCGCCCTCGTTCACCAGCCGGATCGCCGCCAACCTCACCCTCACCGGCACCTCCTACGTCCTCATCGGGGCCGCATCGGTGTTCGCCGCCGTCCTCGTGGTGCTCTCGTGGCGCTCGCTGCGCCTGCGCGGACGGCCCGGCGAGACGTTCGCCGACCCCCGCGACCTCGGCGGCCGCATCCGCGGGCCGGGGGAGTCGGCCCTCGGGCTGCTCGTCTGCTGGGTGGCGGGCGTGCTCGGCGCTATCTGCTACACCGTCGGGCTCGGCGAGCTCGAGGAGCAGACCTTCTACCTGCTCGCGGTGCCGCTCTCGGTGGTCACGGCGCTGCTCGTCACCCGGCTCGCCCGTGCGCGCCGCTGGGTCGCGGCCCCGGCGTTCGTCCTGGTCGCGGCCGTCCTCGTCTCCTCCGGCGCGATCTGGTGGAACATCCGCTCGCAGACCGACGACACCTACAGCCGCTTCTCGGCCTGGCTGTTCGCCACCATCGACCCGAAGACCGTGCACCTGGCGCTCGGCGAGCACACCGCCCAGTTCGTCATGCCCGGCTACGGCGTCTTCCCGCTCAACGGGCCGGAGGACGCGCGGGCCTCGAACTCCCGCTACGGCGTGGTCTCCACCCAGCTCTCCGAGCTCGGCCTGGCCGACCTGACCCCGGAGACCATCGCCGAGTTCGACCGCCGCTACCCGGTGGTCTTCGTCGCGCGCGGCCGCACCGCGGGCGAGCTGCGGGTCTACGACTTCAGCCGGCCGCTCGACGGCTCGGCCCCGATCGGCCTCGGTCCCCAGAGCTAGAGAACGACAGGGTTAGGAACGACGATGTCCCACGCCACCAGACCGGCCGCACCCTCCGGGCTCATCCCGAGCCTCGTCGGGATCCGCGGCGTCCTCTCCCTGATCGTCGTGGGGGTCCACCTCGCGCCGTTCGCGATCGCGATGGTCCCGGCGACCCGCGGCTTCTTCGAGCCCCTGTGGCACCACGGCTACGTGGTGCTCGACCTGTTCTTCGTGCTCTCCGGCTTCGTCATCAGCTCCGGCTACGCGCGGACGTTCGCGCGGTGGTCGGGCTGGGGCACCTTCGGGCGGTTCCTGTGGGCGCGGCTGTCGCGCTTCTACCCGGTGCACCTCGCGATCCTCGTGGCGATGGTCGCGGCGGTCCTCGCCTCGCGGGCGATCGGGCGCGAGATCCCGCACGGCGGCGACCTCACCTGGGACCTCCTGCGCCAGGTCACGCTCACCTCCGGCTGGGGCGGGGCCGACGCGCTCACCTGGAACGGGCCGGTGTGGTCGCTCTCGGCCGAGTGGGCGTGCTACCTCGTCCTGCCGCTGCTCCTGCCGCTGGTGCAGCGCCTGCGGACCCCCGCCGCCTGCGTCGTCGGCTACCTCGTCGCCTGCGCGGTCCCGCTCGTCGCGTACGGGTTCCTCGGGTTCGACGACGGCACGATCACCTACGGCATGCCGCTGCCCCGCGCCTTCGGCGGCTTCCTCGCGGGCTGCGCGCTCTACCAGCTCGCGAGCGTCGGCTCCCGCATCCCGGCGTGGCTCGGGCGGGTCACCGGCCCGCTGGTGGCCCTGGCGTTCCTGACGATCGTCGGGGTCGCCTCCGTCGGGCTGCCGAGCATGCTCGCCCTGCCCGTCGTCGGGCTCGTCGTGCCCGCGCTCGCCCAGCGCCGCGGGGCCGTCGACCGGCTGCTCTCGACCCGGGCCGCCCTGGTCGGCGGCGAGTACAGCGTCGCCCTGTTCCTCGTCCACGTGCCCTGGATCCTCGCCGGGTCGCTGCTGATCAACCCGCGCACCTTCCCGGGGGCCTGGGGCATCGTCGGGACCCTCCTGCTCGTCCTCGGGGCGGTGGTCCTCGCGTGGGCGGCCTTCGTCGTGGTGGAGCGGCCCGCCCAGCGCTGGATGCGCCGGGTGGTGCGCCGCGCCCCGCAGGCGCCCGCGCGGCCCGTGGAGGAACGGGTGGAGGCCGCGGTCGAGAAGACGCCGTGACCCGAGGGCCCAACCGTGGCCGTCTCGTGATGAGAAGATGATCGTGATTGGTCCGATCGGACGACAGGCTGACGCGCCGGCTGATACGCCGCCCGGACGTCCCGATCGGAACCCACGTGTCGAGAACCCTCCGCCTGCTCCCCGTCGCGGTCGTCGTCGCACTCGCGGTGTCGCTGTCCCTGCCCACCGGTCGCGCGCAGGCCGCGGAGGGCCCCGCCTGGGGGCTCGTCGCATCCACCTGTTCGGAATCCTCGGTGGCGGCCAACGCCGCCGTGGGGGTCGCGGTCGTCGAGGTCGAGGCCTACTGGGACCGCTTCATGCCCACCGGCGCCGGCGCGGTGAACGCCGACTACGTCGCCGACCTGCGCGCCCGGGTCACCCGCTGCCTCGACGCCGGGCTGCGCGTGGTGATCGGCCCGGGCACGCAGTACCCGCCGGCGTGGGTGCGGGCGCTGCCCGGCTCGAAGCTGCTCGACCAGCGCGGCAAGAGCCCGACCAACGGTGCCCTCGACACGGTCTTCTCCGCCTCCGTCCGCGCCGCCCAGGCCGACTACCTCAAGCGCCTCGTCGCCGCCCTCCCCGCGAGCCGGATCGAGGCGTTCCGGGTGGGGACGAGCGCCGAGGGCGAGATGGGCTTCCCGGGGCCCAACGAGGCCGGGGACGGCTTCCTGCAGAGCTGGTGGGCCTTCTCCCCGGCCGCCCAGCAGGGCACCGGCCTCGCCCCCGGGACCCCGCGCTCCCCGATGCCGGGATGGATCCCCGGGCAGCGGACGTGGCAGGGCCAGACCGTGTCCGCGGCCGCCGCCCGGAACTGGTTCCTCTGGTACTCCCGCTCCCTGGCCTACGCGGTCAAGGGCCAGGCCGACGCGCTGCGCGCCGCCGGGTTCGCCGGGCAGATCCACCTGCCCTCCCCGGGCAAGGGCGTCCTGCCCGCCGACCTGACGACCGCGACGACCGCCCTGCTGAACGGCACCGGCGACCGGGACGGCTCGCTCGGCCGCGGGCTGAACTACGTCGACCAGTTCGCCGTGCTCGCCGGAGCCGTCCCGCGGCTCGTCGTCGACATCACCGGGGTCGACGACGCCTCCGCGGTGCTCGCCCGCGCGCAGTCCCCGGCGCAGGACGCCTGCCGGACCGGTGACGCCACGGCCGTCGCCACCGCGGGCACCCCGGTCGCGGCGTGGTCGAGCATGCGCTTCACCCGCGCCTGGGCCTCCCGCGCGGGCCTGCCCGCCGTGGGGGAGAACCCGGGACCGCCGGCGGCGCAGACCGGGGGGACGAGCTCCTCCGACTCCCTAGCCGAGCAGGTCCGGCGCGCGCCGGACTACGCCCGCGGGTGCGGGCTCACCACGCTCCTCGTCGCCTTCGAGTGGGCGTTGGACGACCCCGACTACGGCGTGACCCGCGACGACTACCGGGCCGCGGTCCTCGGCTGACCCCGCGTCGGGGACCCTGACCAGCACCGCGAGTGTCCGCTCACCCTGGGTGATCTGGCACCGTGAGGACCGACTGACAGCGGCCAGAGGGGTGTCACGGTGTTCGCACGGCGGGTCATGGTGGTGGGGACGGGCTACGTCGGGTTGACCACGGGGGCGTGTCTGGCGTCCCTGGGGCACGAGGTGGTGTGCGCGGACATCGACGAGGCGAAGGTCGACCGGCTGCGCCGCGGGGTGGTCGACATCGTCGAGCCGGGGCTGTCGGAGCTGGTGGTCGAGCAGACGTCGGCGGGGCGCCTGTCGTTCGTGGTGGGGGCCGCGACGGCGCTGGGGGCGTTCGAGGACGCCCGCCCGGCGGAGGTGCTGTTCCTCTGCGTCCCGACGCCGATGGGCGCGGGCGGGGTGGCCGACCTGCGCGCCGTGGAGTCGGTGATGGAGGAGGTCGGGGCGTCGCTGGCGCCGGGCACGGTGGTGGTGAACAAGTCCACGGTGCCGGTGGGCACGGCGGAGCGGACCGCGGAGATGCTCGAGCGCTCGGACATCGGGGTGGTGTCGAACCCGGAGTTCCTGCGCGAGGGCTCGGCGGTGAAGGACTTCCTGGGGCCCGACCGGATCGTCGTGGGTTCGGACAACCAGGACGCGGCGGAGCGCGTGGCGGCGCTCTACGCGCGCCTGGGGGCGCCGACGGTGCTGACGGATGCGGCGTCGGCGGAGCTGATGAAGTACGCGGCGAACTGCTTCCTGGCGATGAAGCTCTCCTATGTCAACGCGATGGCCGAGCTGTGCGAGCGGGTCGGCGCCGACATCGGTGACGTCACCGAGGGCATCGGGTACGACCGGCGGATCGGGCAGGCGTTCCTGTCGCCGGGCCCGGGGTGGGGCGGGTCGTGCCTGCCGAAGGACACGCACGCGCTGCTGCAGGTCGCCGACGCGGCGGACTTCGAGTTCCGGTTGCTCCGCGCGACGATCGACACGAACACTCGGCAGCGGCAGCGGATCGTGGACAAGGTCCGGCTGGCGGTGACCGGCAAGCGCACGGGGTCGTTGTCGCGGGTGCGGCTGTGCCTGCTGGGGCTGACGTTCAAGGCGGGCACCGACGACCTGCGTGACTCTCCGGCGCTGGCGATCGCGGCGCTGCTGCGGCAGGCGGGCGCGGACCTCGTCGGGTTCGACCCGGCGCTGACCGACGGCCTCGACGGCGCCCCGGCCCCGACCGAGGTCGAGGGCGTGCCGCTGGCGCCCGACGCGGTGACCGCGGCGCAGGGCGCGGAGGCGACGATCGTGCTGACCGAGTGGCCGGTGTTCCGCACGGTCGACTGGGCGGCGATGGCCGGGGCGATGAAGCGCCCGATCGTCGTCGACACCCGCAACTTGGTCGACCCGGCCACCCTGCGCCGCGCCGGCATCACCGCCGTCGGCCTCGGCCGCCGCGGCGACGGGGCGGAGTAGGCCCTGTCGGGACAACGGCCCGTCCGTCACCCCTTCTCCGGTGACGAACGGGCCGTTCGTGCGTTCGGGGTCACGACGATGCCGGCGCCGCCGGGCTGAGTGCGGCCCGGAGGTCGTCGGCCAGCGACGTGGCCGGGCGCCCGACGAGGCCCGCCAGCGTCGGGTCGGCCGGCGAGAAGTCGCCGTTCCGGCTCGCCGCGAACATCCCGACGAGCAGCGCGGCCGCCGGGGCGGGCACGCCGTGGCCGACGAGGGTGTCGCGGTACTCGTCGTCGTTGATCACCACGCGGCGGACGGGCCGGCCGACGATCCCGCTCACGATCTCGGCGACCTGCTCGAAGTCCAGCGCCTCCGGCCCGGTCAGCGGCGCGGTCGGCCCGTCGAGGGCGCCCTCGGCGAGCAGGCGGGCGGTCGCGGCCGCGAGGTCGCCGCGGGTGGTCCACGCCATGGGCCCGTCGGCGGGCAGCCGCAGTTCGCCGCTGTCGACGGCGTTGCCGAGCAGCATCGGGACCGTGTTGGCGTAGAAGCCGTTGCGCAGTGCCGTCCACGCCACGCCGGAGGAGGCGAGCACCTCCTCGGTGGCCGCGTGATCGGGCGCCGCGGTGAACGGCGACCCGGCGCGGGCGCCCTGGTGGGAGGTGTAGAGCACCCGCCCGGCCCCGGCCGCCACGGCGGCGTCGATCGCGGCGCGGTGGAACGTCAGGGCCTCGTCCCCGAGGGTGTTCGCGCTGACGAGGAGGACCTGCTCCGCGCCCTCGAACGCGTCCGCGAGGGTGTCGGGCTCCGCGAAGTCGCCGCGGCGCACCCGGACGCCCCGGTCGGCGAGGTCGGCCGCCGCGTGGGGGTCGCGCACGCTCACGCCGACCCGCTCGGGCCTGACGAGCTGGAGCAGTTCCTCGACGACGCCCCGTCCCAGGACCCCGTTCGCTCCGGTCACGACGATCATGGTGCCTCCTGTGCTTCCGCTGCTATCAGGAGAAGCTAACACTGCTAACGCTCGCGCGCTAACACTGCGGTGTTACCGTTGCTACCCATGACGGACCCGCGCGACCGCATCCTCGCCGCGGCGGCGTCCCTGCTCGAGTCCGGCGGCGAGGAGGCCGTCTCGACCCGCGCCGTCGGGGCGGCGGCGGGGGTCCAGGCCCCGACGATCTACCGGCTGTTCGGCGACAAGCAGGGGCTGCTCGACGCCGTCGTCACCCGCGGCTTCGAGGACTACCTGGCCGACAAGACGCAGCGCGCCGAGACGGACGACCCCGTCGAGGACCTGCGCCACGGGTGGGACGCCCACATCGCCCTCGCGCTCGACCGCCCCGCCCTCTACGCCCTGATGTACGCCCGGCCCCGGGAGGCCGGGCACTCCCCGGCGGCCCGCGCCGCGTTCGCCGTCCTCGCCGCGCACGTGCGGCGCATCGCCGCGACGGGGCGCCTGCGGGTGGCCGAGGACCGGGCGGTCGCGATGCTGCACGGCGCCGGGAGCGGAGTGGCGCTCTCCCTCGTCGCACTCCCGCCGGGCGAGCGTGACCCCGGCCTGGCGACCGCCGTCCGCGAGTCTGTCCTCGCGGCGATCACCACCGACGCGCCCGCCGGGTCCGACCCGGGCCCCGTCGCGGCCGCGGTGACCCTCCGGGCGGCGCTCGACGACCTCGCCGGGTTCACCGGCGCGGAGCGTGCCCTGCTGGGGGAGTGGCTCGACCGGGTCGCCGCGCCCTCGTCCTGAGCCACGGCACCCGGCGCTTCGGCGTTGCGCGACGCACACGGCCAGCCGGGTCGAATCTCGGCGGCGCTCGGGCGTTGCGTCCCGCACACGGCGGCGGCTCGACGGGGCGCGGATCCGGCGTTGCGTCCCACACACGGCCAGCCGGGTTGAATCTCGGCGGCGCTCCGGCGTTGCGTCCCGCACACGGCCAGCCGGGTCGAGTCTGGGCGGCGGTCGGGCGTTGCGTGCCGCACACGGTCAGCGAGGTCGAGTCAGGGCGGCGCTCGGGCATTGCGTCCCGCACACAGCCACCGGAGTCGAGACAGCGCGGCTCCGACGTTGCGTCCCGCAACGGCAGTGCGGACGAGGGCGTCACGGCCCGGCCGTGTGCGGGACGCAACGACGGCACGGCAACCGGACGTGAGCGGGCGGCGGGCGGGTGGGTCGACACGCGTGGCGCAGGCCTGGCCCGAGCCGGCGCGCGGGGTCGCGGCGCCCTTGGTCGGACCATGATCACGAGTAGTGCGGCAGGGTGATCGCTGGGCGAGCACCGTGCCGCCCGGAAGTCGATCACGGCGAACGTCGACCGGCGAACGTCCCCGGGGTGACGCCCAGGAGGCGGCGGAAGTGGCGCGTGAGGTGCGCCTGGTCGTGGAAGCCGGCCTCGACGGCCACGCGCGCGGCCGGCAGCCCGGCCAGGAGCAGTCGTCGTGCCACCTCGACCCGGCGGCCGACGAGGTAGCGGTGCGGCGGGAGCCCGAACTCGGCGGAGAAGGCCTTCACGAGGTGGTTCGCGGAGACGTGCAGGGAGGCGGCGGCCTCGTCGAGGAGGAGCCCCTCGACGACGTGGGCGTCGAGGAGGTCCCGGAGACCGGAGGCCGTGCGCGCGTCCCGCACCGGGTGGTCGTCGGGACCGTCGCCGGCGAGGTGGGCGGCGAGCCGGTCGACAGCGAGGACCAGCCCCGACCGGGCCGAGAACTCGTCGCCGGGGCGCTCGAGCACCCGGTGCAGGCGGTCGATCGCGCGGCGCAGGACGTCGTCGACCACGGCGGGCCGGTCGACGGCGCGGCCGACCATGGCGGGCGGGAACGCGGAGTCGTCGAGGTAGAGCACGCGCTTGCGGAAGCCGCCGGTCGTCGCGGAGCGCCCGTCGTGGGCGACCCCCGGCGGCAGCAGCGTGACCGCCGAGGTCAGGGCGCCGTGCTCGGCGCGGTCGAGGTCGTAGCGCACCGCGCCGTCGTCGACGACGAGCAGCGTCCAGGTCGAGTGCGTGTGCGGCGGGTAGGCGTGCTCGACGAACCGGGCGTGGAACACCTCGTCGATCCCCGGCACGTCCGGGCGCCAGGCGCGGACGGACGAGGACACCCCAGGAACGTACAAGAACGCGGGACGGGGCCGACGCGATCGTGGAGCCCATGAGCAGCCGTTTCGACACGAAGATCGTCATCGTCCTGCGGGACGACCTGGCCGGGTGGCAGCGCCTGAACGTGACGGCCTTCCTCAGCAGCGGGGTCGCGGCGACCGTGCCCGAGCTCATCGGGGCGCCGTACGCCGACGCCGACGGCACCGCCTACGCGCCGATGTTCCGGCAGCCGGTGGTGGTGCTCGAGGGCGACGCGGACACCGTCCGGGCGGCCCACCGCCGGGCCGTCGACCGCGGTCTCGTGGTGCCGGTCTTCACCGCGGACCTCTTCGCCACCGGCGGCGACGAGGAGAACCGCGCGGCGGTCGCGGCGGTGCCCCGCGACGGGCTCGACCTCGTGGGCGTCGCGGTGCACGCGCCCCGCAACGCGGCGGACAAGATCGTCAAGGGCGCCCGGATGGCCGCGTAGGGCGCGGCTACCGGCTCGTGCTCAGGACCTGGTGGATCTCCAGGCCCTCCGGGGCGCCCTTGAGGTGGATGCGGCGGCGGCGCTTCGTCTCGACGGTGCGGGCGTCGAGCCGGCGCAGGACGTCGCCGCTGATGAGGATCTCGTCGGCGCGGCCCGCGTCGCCCAGGCGGGCGGCGACGTTCACCGCCACCCCGAGGTAGTCGCCGCCGACGCGGCGCGGCCAGCCGAGGTGGATGCCGGCCCGCATGCGGGGCCGCCAGTCGGGCACGTCCAGCGCGGACAGCCGGTCGCGGGCCTCGACGACGGCGTCCAGCGCCGCGGCCGGGTCGGCGAACGCCACCATGAGCCCGTCGCCGAGGCGCTTGACGATCGTGCCCGCGCGCGTCGTCATCGGGGGCTCCCAGGCCTCGCCGACCTGGCGCAGGACCCGCAGCACCTCGTCGTCCCCGGCGGCCAGCGACCAGCGGGAGAAGTCGACGAGATCGGTGAACACCAGGGCCACCTCGTGCTCGCCGATGCCGCGCCCGAACGACTCGAGCACCGACTGCCACAGCTGCACCCCGCCGAGGCCGAGCTCGCGCACCACGCCCGGCCGGTCGCCGGTGAGCCCGACGATCGCGCGCCCGGCCGCCTCGACGTGGCGGGCGCCGCCGAGGGAGAGCGGGTCGCCGAAGTGGGCGTCGCCGGGCAGGACGCCGCGCAGGCGCTTCACCACCCGCTGCAGCGCGGGGGACCGGTCGAGCTCGCGGGCGCGCTCGCCCGCCCGTCCGGCGGCGGCCCGGAACCGCGCGGCCCGGGAGGGGCCGGCGGGCACGTCGTCGAGGGCCTGGTCGAGGGCGTCGTCGGGGGCGACGTCCTCGGGGCGGGGCTCGTCGGGCTCGATCCGGGGATCGCTCATCGCAGGAGCCCTTCGAAGACCTGCCGCTCGACGGCGTCGACGAGCGCGGGGACGTCCACGCGGCCCGGCCGGTACCACTCGATGAGCGAGTTGACCGTGCCGGAGAGCAGCCGCGCGGCGACGACCGGGTCGACGTCGGCCGGGACCGATCCGTCGTCGGCCGCCTCGCGGACCAGCCCGGCGATCGCCTGGTCGAACTCGCGCCGGCGCCCCAGCGCCCACCGCTCGGTCTCGGTGTTGCCCCGCAGGCGCAGCAGCAGCGTCACGTAGGGCAGCTCGGTGGCGAGCACCTCCACCTGGCGGCGGACGATGTGGCGCAGCCGGTCGACGGGCCGGCCCTCGGTGGCGGCCGGCTCGGCGAGCACCCCGAAGAGCCCGCCGAGGGCCCGGTCGAGGGCGCCGCGCAGGAGCGCCTCCTTGCCCGACACGTGGTGGTAGAAGGACGACTTCGTGATCCCGGCGGCCCGGGAGAGGTCCTCCATGCTCGTCGCGTCGTAGCCGCGCTGCAGGAACGCCTGCGCGGCGACCTCGACGAGCGAGTCCAGCGTGTAGGGCCCGGGACGTGCTCGGGTCATGGTCGGTCACCGGTCATGGTCCGCGAACCCTAGCGTCGGGGCACCCGGGTGACCGACGATCGTCGGGGAGTGTCCCCGATCACGGTCCGCTGCTAGGGTCCGCACGACCGAACGATCGGTCGGGAATCGAGGAGGATCTCGGGCATGACGACGATCGAGGCGCCCGCCGGGGCGACGGGCGGCGCCGGGCCGCGGCTCGCGCCCGCCGGGGACACCCGCAACGCCACGCGCACGGTCGTCGCCCCGCTGCGCCGCGCCCTCGTCACCGCGCCGGGGGCGACGGCCGTCGTCTGCCCGCACGCGACGCTCACCTACGCCGAGCTGGGAGCCCGGGTCCGGCGCCTCGTCGGGGCCCTGGGCGCGCTGGGGCTGCAGGCCGGCGACCGCGTGGCGGTGCTCGGCGCCAACTGCCACCGCTACCTGGAGCTCTACCTCGCGATCCCGGCCGCCGGCCTGGTGATCGTCCCGCTGAACACCCGTCACTCCGACGCCGAGCGCCGCTACTCGATCACCGACTCCGGGGCGACGGTGTTCTTCACCGACCGGCCCGTCGAGGGGGTCGAGGTGCACACCGTCGGGTTGACCGACGAGTACGAGGACCTCCTCGCCGGCGCGGAGGAGGTGGCGCTGCCCGACACCACCTCAGAGCACGACCTCGCGGGCATCTTCTACACCGGCGGCACCACCGGCGCGGCCAAGGGCGTGATGCTGACCCACGGCAACCTCGTCGCGAACGCCTTCCACTTCCTGGCGTGCTGGCCGTTCAGCGAGGACACGCGCTTCATGGTGGTGGCGCCGATGTTCCACGCGGCGGGCACCATCGGGACGCTCGCCACGATCTGGGCGGCGGGCACCCAGGTGATCGTCCCGGCGTTCACCCCGGCCGGGGTCCTCGACGTCGTCGAGCACGAGCGGGTCACCGCCACCCTCGTCGTCCCGACGATGATGGACGCGCTGGCCGTGGAGCAGCGGGAACGCCCCCGCGACGTCTCGAGCCTGCGCTGGCTCTCCCACGGCTCGAGCCCCGCGGCGCGGGAGCTGCTGCGCCGCACGCACGCAACGTTCCCCGATGCCTCGATGCTGCACATCTACGGCCTGACCGAGACCTCGCCGATCGTCACGCTCCATCCCGACGAGCAGGTCCGGCTCGACTCGCCGCGCGCGATGTCGTGCGGGCGGCCCGCGGTGGGGGTGGAGGTCGTCGTGATGGACCCGGTCGAGAGGACGCCGCTGCCGGCCGGTGAGGTCGGGGAGGTCGCGATCCGCGGGGCGAACGTGACCCCCGGCTACTGGCACAAGCCCGACGAGACCGCGAAGGTCCTCGTCGACGGCTGGTTCACCTCGGGCGACCTCGGCTACCTCGACGACGCCGGCTACCTGTTCCTCGTCGACCGCGCCAAGGACATGATCGTCTCGGGCGGGGAGAACGTGTACTCCGCGGAGGTGGAGAACGCGCTGTACTCCCACCCCGCCGTGGTCGAGGCGGCCGTGTTCGGGATTCCCGACGAGCGCTTCGGCGAGGCCGTGCACGCGGTGGTCCAGATCCGGGCCGAGGTGGGCGTCGAGGAGCTCGTCGCGCACTGCCGGCAGTCGATCGCCGGCTACAAGGTGCCGCGCTCGGTGACGCTGCAGGACGGGCCGCTGCCCAAGTCGGGCGCGGGCAAGATCCTCAAGCGCAGCCTGCGCGACGAGTACTGGGCGGGGCGCGACAGCAAGCTCGTGTGAGGGTCGGCATTCACCCGGCGGGGCCGCTGTGCCTACCCTCGGGGGTGACAGCGTCGTTTCCTCACGGGAGGCCGTGTGCACCAGCACCTCGAGGTGCGCATCGCCGCGTGCCCGGACTACGTGTGGGCGGTGCTCGTCGACGTCGCCCGCTGGCCCGACTGGTCGCCCTCCCTGCGTGAGGTGGAGCCCTTCGACGGCGGCCCGCTCGTGGTCGGCGGCGGCATCCGCGTCCGGCAGCGCCACCTGCCCGACCGGCAGTGGCGGGTCGCCGAGCTTCGGCGCCACCGCGGGTTCACCTGGCGCGGCGAGGGCGTCGGCTCGTCCGCGTCGCTGAAGGTGCGGATGAGCCGCGCCGACGACGGCGGCACCGACGTGGTGGTCGACCTCGACCGCTCGGGCTGGGTGGGCTCGATGGTCGGGCGGATGACCGGCGGGACGGCCGCGGCGCACCTCGACGAGCTCGTCTCCGGGCTGCGGCGCCGCTGCGAGGCGGGCCAGTGCGCTCCCTCACCGACGCGCTCCTCCTGAGCGAGCCGGCGGATCCGGGGTAACCCGGACGCGTGCAGCTCGTCCCCGGTCCCCGTCAGGTCCTGCGCGAAGCGCGGATGCTCACGTCCACGCCCCGCGGACTGCTCGCGCTCGGGCGCATCTGGGGACTGCCGGGGGTGCGGGTCGACCACCGCGAGGAGGCGGGCGACCCCGTCACGGACGCCCCGCCGCCGCTGCCGTCGCCCGGGCCGCGCGACCAGACCCTGCGCGACGGGCACGGCCCGATGCTGCACCGCGTCTTCACCGTCCACGTCCCCGACGCCCGGCTCGGCCCGCGCGAGCTCGTCGCCGTCCTGGTCGCGGACATCAACGCCGCGATGATCCCCGGGGCCGCCCGGTTCGACCGCACCACGGGGACCGGCCACGCGCTCGACGTGGACGACGAGTACGTGGTGCGCATTCCGGGGCCCTGGGACGGGCCGGTCCGCGTGGTCGACCGCACCGACGAGGTCCGGCGCTCGTCGTTCCGGCTGGCCACCCTCACCGGCCACGTCGAGGCCGGACAGATCGAGTTCGCGGCCGAGGGCGCCGGCGACGAGGAGGGCGGCGACCGGGCGCTCCAGTTCACCATCACCACCTGGGCACGCGCCGGCGACGTCGTCGCCGACCTGATGTACAACCGCCTCCGCGTCGCGAAGAACCTCCAGTTCCAGCTCTGGGTGCACTGCTGCGTGCGCGCGGCCGAGCTGAGCGGCGGGACGGCCGGGGACGGCGTCGAGGTCGTCACCCGCACCGTGCCCTGGACCGACGAGCTCGCCGCGGCCTTCGGGCAGTAGGTCCCTCCGCGGGGCTGTAACGACCCGACGGGCCTGGACGAACTCACCGGTGGCCCCGGCGGGCCGCGAGACCCCCGACCTCGCGGCTCACCGGGGCCGTCCACGTCCGGGGCGAGGGGGACCGCGGTGTCGAGCACGATGTCGCGGCGCGCCTGCGGGGCCGTGTCCGGGGAGCGACCTAACCTCGATCGGGTGTCCCCCGGATCGGTTCGCGTCCCCGTTCCCAGTGCCGTCGCGGTCACCGTGATCGCGCTGTGTGCCGTGCTGCTCCTCAAGTGGCTGGCGGTCGTCGCCCTGATCGCGTGCGGCCTCGCGCTGACGGTGCGGTGGCTGTGGCGTCGCCACCACCCGACCGCGGCCCGGCCCGGGCAGGGCCCTGACGACGCCGGGCTCGACCTGCTGCTCCCCACCCAGCGGGAGGCCGCCGGGGACGACTGCTCCTGGTGCGGGCTGCGCGGCGGTCACCGCGACGTGCGCGGCCGCCTCGTGCGTCCCCGCCACGCGCACGCCGCCGTCCCTCGCTGAGACGGGTCCGGGCCGGGAGCGACGGCTCAGGTCACGTCGTCGTAGGTCCGACGCGCGGCGGGCTCCTCGACCGGGCGGGTGGGCTCCAGCGCCGAGGCCGTCACCGGCGCCACGGGCCCGGCGTCGCCGCCGCCCACCGGCAGCGGACTGGCCTCGTCGTCGGACAGCCCCGCCCACGGCGACGCCCGCTCCACGCGCTTGTCGTGGATGCGGCAGACCTGGGCGGCGAGCTCGAACAGCACCGTCAGCGAGAGCCCGAGCGCGAGCATCGAGAACGGGTCCTGGCCGGGCGTCGCGACGGCCGCGAAGACGAAGATGCCGAAGATCAGCCCGCGGCGCCACGCCTTGATCTTCGCGTAGGGGAAGATGCCGACGCGGTTCAGCATGATCATCAGCAGCGGCAGCTCGAAGCTGACCCCGAAGATCACCAGCAGGCTGATCAGCAGGCTGAAGTAGTCGTTGCCCCGCAGCGCGGTGATCTGGATGCCGCCGCCGACGGTGACGAGGAAGTAGAGCGCCTGGGTGAGCACCAGGTAGGCGAGCACCGCGCCCGCGAGGAACAGCAGTGAGCCGACGCCGATGAAGACGCGGGCGAACTTGCGCTCGTGGGCGTGCAGCCCCGGCGTGATGAAGCCCCACAGCTGTCCCAGCCACACGGGGCTGGAGAGCACGACGCCGGCGGCGACGCCCACCTTGATCAGCAGCGTCAGCTGCTCGAACGGCGCGAAGGCCACGAGCTGGCACTTGGCCGGGTCGCCCAGCGTGAGCCGGGCCCCGGGCGGCAGGGCGCAGTAGGGCTCGGTGAGCAGCTGCCCGAGCGAGGGCAGCCCCAGGAGCCGGAACTGGTACCAGAGGACCCCGATGATCGTCCCGAGGATGATCGCTATGACGCCGATCATCAGCCGACGCCGCAGCTCGTGGATGTGCTCGAGCAGGGTCATGGTCCCGTCGGGATTGCCCGCGCGGGGGCGCAACCAGCGGGGGACCCGCAACCAGGACGGACGTGCCACGTCGGGAGAGCCTACGGGCGCGGCGTGTCGCCCCGGTGATCCGGCGGGTGACGGGCGGTGTTCCGCACGCGTCAGGGGAGCCTCAGGTGCACCAGGAGGCCGCGGTGGTCGCTGCCGGGGAGGTCGAGCACCTCGACGGAGCGGGCGGCCGGGCCGGCGCCCGTCGGCCCCGGGCGGGTGAGCACGTGGTCGATCTGGGTCCCGAGCCAGGAGGGGACGGCGGTGTTCCAGGTGCCCACCAGGGAGTCGCCGGTCGCGGTCGCCGCGTCGGTGCAGCCCGCGGTGCCCGCCCGGAAGGCGGAGTGGTCGGGCGAGGCGTTGAGGTCGCCGACGACCATCGCGGGCCCCGGGCCGGCGCACCACCGCGACAGCATCTCGAGCTCGCCGGGCCAGTAGCGGATCCACGACGGCACCACCGAGACGAGGTGCACCGCGACCAGCCGGGTGTCGCCGAGGATGCCGCCGGTGACCTCGGCCCAGGGGTAGCGGGTGTCGTCGTCGAGCCGCCGGGCGGTCACCTCGCCCGCCCGCGGGGACGTCGCGACGACGATGCCGCGCACCTCGGCCGCCGTGGGCGGCACGTTCGTCCACGTGCGGTAGCCCGGCAGCAGGGCCGCCAGGGCCCGCCGCATGCGGTCCCCGGCCTCGGGCAGGACGACGACGTCGGCGCGCGCGGCCCGGGCGGCCGCGGCGATCGCCCCTGGGTCGGCCTTGCCCTCGAAGGAGTTCAGCTCCAGCACGACGAGGTCGGTGCCGCCCGGCGGGGGCGGCGGGTCCGCCACGGCGCGGGGGACCACCACGGCGACGGCGACCACCGCGACCGCGAGCACCGGGGCGAGCGCCGGCCACCAGCGCGGGCGCAGGACGAGCAGCAGCAGCCCCACCACCCAGGTGGCCGCGGCGAGCGGGAGGCGCAGCGCCGCGAACACCGCGAACGGCAGCACGCGGTCGAGCCCCGCGAGGTCTCCCAGCAGGAGCAGCCCGGCCCCGAGGAGGGCGAGGGCGCCGACGACGACGAGGCGCGTGGCCGGGCGCGCGGGGACCCGGGCGGCCGGGCCGCCGCGCGGGCGGCCGTCGGTCGTGGTCACCCCGCCGAGGTTAGGCCGCCCGTGCGCGTTCTCCGGGCGTTCCGTCCCGATTCACCACACCATGTGATTTCGGACGCCGCGTCGGGTAATGATGGAGTTCTGCGAGGGCGAGGAGAACTGCGACGGATGGGCGAGCGGACGGCCGCGGCGGAGGCGTTCCCGCTGCCGAGCGGCGTCGACTGGCGGGGAGTGGCCGGTAGCGACGCCGATTCGGTGGAGCTGAAGATGCTGCTCGACGCCAGCGGTGAGCCCGTCCCGGTGACCCGGCGGCGCCGGCGCGGGGCGCGCCGGGTGTACCTGCTCGACACCCCCGACCTCGACCTCTGCTCCGCCGGGGTGCACCTGCGCGTGCGCCGGCGCGGCCCCGACCGGTACGACCTCGTCGTGCGGGTGCGCGACGCCGGGCGCGTCGACGGGCGCCGCGGCCCCGTCGACGCCCGCGTCGAGCTCGACATGCTGCCGGGCACCCTCCTGCGCACCACCGAGCTCCGCCACGTCGTCGACCCGGCCCTCGCGGCCGCCTGCCTGGAGAACGGGGCGCCGCTGGCCCGGATGCTCGGTCCCGAGCAGCGGGAGTGGCTGCGGACCCTCGTGCCCGCGGACCTGCCCGCCACCGTGCTCGACGACCTCGTCCTGCACGGGCCGCTGACCACGCACCGCTACCGCGTCCCGCGCGACCGCTTCGCCCTCGGGCGCGCCTTCCTCGAGCACTGCCACTACCCGAGCGGCCGGGAACTGCGCGAGCTGTCGGTCAAGTGCCGGCCGGCCGACGCCCCGGGGGTCGCGGTCGCCCTCGCCCGCTTCCTCGTCGACCACCGGATCCGCCCCGCCGTGGGGCACCGGACGAAGACCGCGCTGTGGATCGAGGAGATCCGGGTACCCGACCGTTCGGCGATCGACGAGCGAGCACCTGAGAGCAGCTGAGCGCCGGGCGGGCCGCGTCCCGGCGCGTCGTTGGTCCGGACGGACGAGGGGTCGGACCGGTGGGCGCGCGTCGGGAGCCCGTGGTCGCGACGATCTCGGGCGGCTCTCAGGTTGGACTCGGTCAGGTCACGGCGGCCCCTACCTTCGGCGCCGATGAACACGACAGCGCCGCAGGAATCGATGGCTGCCACCCCGGTCACGACCGCAGGCCTCGCACGGGTCGGCCTGCACGTGCTGCTCGCCGCCCTGCCCCTGCTCGCGATCTCGGCGCACGTCTTCGGCCTGATCCGGATGAACTGGTCGGCGGCGCTGCTGGTGATCCCGCTGGCCACGTCGATCGTGGCGCTGTCGCTGTTCGCGCCGCACCCCGAGGACCGCGTCATCCTCCACGGCTTCGTCTGGGGGATCGTCGCCTGCGCGCTCTACGACGTGTTCCGCCTCGACACCGTCTACATGCTCGGCTGGTGGGCCGACTTCATCCCGACGATGGGCACGTGGATCGTCGGGGACGCCTCGTCGCACACGGCGGGGGCGTGGGTCGGCTACCTGTGGCGCTACCTCGGTGACGGCGGCGGGATCGGCGTCACGTTCTTCGTCGGCGCCGCCTTCCTCGGGCTGCACCACCGGCCCGCACGCCAGGTGGTCGCCGCGTCGGTCGCGTTCGCCGTGTTCCCGGTGTGGGCGGGCCTGATCGCCACGGTCTGGCTGGCCCCGCGCGGCCAGACGATGATGTTCCCGCTCACGCCCGTGACGCTCACGCTCTCGCTGATCGGCCACCTCATCTTCGGGCTGATCATGGGCCTCGGCTTCGTGCGCACCCGGTCGGCGCACCGCTACTGGCCCTGGACCCCGGTCGTCGGCTGGTTCGCCGCCCCGACGCCGGACCGGGAGTCCCCGGTCCTCGAGGCCCCGGCGGAGCCCACGGTCCGGGTGGCCCGCGGGCCGTCGCGCCCCGCCGCCCCGGCGCCCGCGCCCCCCGTGACCTCCGAGCGCCCCGTGGTGGTGCCGCCCCCGCCGCTGCCCGCCGGGCACCCGTCGGCGCCGTTCCCCCGCCAGCACCTCTCGGGTCCGATGCCGGTGGCCCGCGCGACCGGGTCGCAGCCCGCGGTGGCCCGGACGGGCTCCCAGCCGGTGGCGGCCCCGGCCACGGGGTCCCAGCCCGTGAGCGCCCCGCGCACCGGGTCGCACGCGGTGGCGGGCGCTTCCACCGGGTCGCACGCGCTGTCGGGCCCGTCGACCGGGAGCACGAGGACCGCGAGCGCGACGACCACCGGGTCCCACCGGACCGCAACGGCATCCGCCCGGCCGTCGACCCCGGCCGAGGGCACCACGCTCGACCCCGAGACCTGGGCCCTCTGGCAGCGCCAGCTCGCCACCACCGTCAAGGGTCGCCGCACCCACCGCTGGCGCTGAGCCCGAACGACCCGCGGGCGACCGTGTCCGACGGACGCGGTTCCGGCGGACCTCGTGTCGCCGGGCCTGCGCCGGACAGCACGACGCCCCGCCGGCCTCGCACCCCCCGGGCGCGAGGACGACGGGGCGTCGTCGTCGGGCTACGTCACTCGGCCTCGAAGCCCAGGGCGTCGACCACCGCGCCGATCTCGGCCTCGGTGTCGGCCACGGTGGTGTCGACGTACTCGGCGATGGGCGTGATCTCGGCCGCGGAGGCGGCGCCGGCGAAGCCCAGCATCAGCAGCGGGGTGACGACGGCTGCGACGGCCAGACGGGCGAGCGACTGCTTCGACATGGTGTCTCCTCGGGAGGCGTTCGGAGTACTGACACCCCCACCGTGCCTCGTTTCGCTGCCCCATACGCCCGATTCGATCGCGCTTGACCGACTCGCAACACGCCTCTGACATGCGCCCGTTTCGCTGACGCAGGGTAGGCATCTCGCCACGATCCGGTCACACGGGGACATGTCCCCGTCATCGGAGGCGCACGGCACCATGGAGACCGTGCGCGTCCGTGTCGCCCTGGTGGCCATGCTCGCCGTCCTCCTCGCGGGGTGCGGCGCCGCGACGCGCGCCCTGCCGCCCGACGACGCCGTGCGCGCCGCCGTCGCGAGCACCGTGGCCGCGGGCCCGTCGCGGGTCACGATCACCGGACGCACCGCCGTGGCCGGGCAGGAGATCCCGCTGCAGGGGTCGGGGGTGCTTGACGCGGGCGCCCAGGCCGCCGACCTGACCGTCGGCGTCCCCTCGCTGGGTCCGGTCCGCGTGGTGTTCAGCGGGGGACGGGCCGCCGCGCAGCTCCCGCCGACCGCCGCGGGGCTCCTCGGGGCCGTCGCGGGCGGCAGGCCGTGGGTGTCGGTCGACGTCGACCGGCTGGCGCAGTCGCGGGTGGGCGCCCCGCTCGGGGCGCTGGGCGTCGGCACCACCGACAACCCGGCCCGCCAGCTCGGCTACCTGCGGGCGATCCGCGACGACGCCCGCGAGGTCGGCCCGGAGCAGGTCGAGGGGGTCGCCACGACGCACTACGCCGCGGTGATCGACCTCGACCGGGTCCCCGGCGCCCAGGACCCGGCCACGCGGCCCGCCGTCGATCGGCTGAAGGCCGATCTGGGCACCTCGGCGGTGCCGGTCGACCTCTGGGTGGGCCCCGACGGGAAGCTCGTCCGGGTGGCCCAGGACGTGACGGTGCCGGCGCCGACCTCGGGCGCGGGCGCCCCCACCACGACGACCACCACGCTCACGTTCGCCGACGTCGGGAAGGCTCCCGCGGTGGTCCCGCCGCCGGCCGACCAGGTGGCCGACCTGAGCGCGTTCCTCCCGGGCTGACCCGTTAGGCCACCGCGTGCACGGTCACGACGAGCCCGCGGTGGTCCGTGCCCGGCACCTCCACCACGTCGAACCCGTCGACGCCCACCCCGCCCCCGACGAGCACGTGGTCGAGCTGGGCGCCGAGCCAGCGGGGCAGCCCGACCGGCCACGTCGCGAGCAGGCCCTTCCCGGCCTCGTCGCCGGCGTCGGTGCAGCCGGCGGTGCCGCGGCGGAAGGCGGTGAGGTCGGCCGTGGCGTTGAGGTCCCCGACGACGGCCGCGGGCCCCGCCCCCGGCGCGCACCAGCGGGCGAGCGAGTCGAGCTCGCCGGGCCACGCGTCGATCAGCGCGGGCACGGGGGAGACGACGTGGACGCCGACCAGCCGGGTGGCGCCGAGTGCCCCGCCGGTCAGCTCCAGCCACGGGAACCGGGCGGGCACGACCCGGGCCCGCACGTCGCCGAGGCCGGGCCCGGCGAGGATCGTCGTGCCGAGCGCGTCGGGCTCGCTCGGGGGCACCGAGGAGAACGACCGGTAGCCCAGGTCGGGGATCTGCGCGGCGAGCCGGGTGCGGAACGGCTCGCCCGCCTCGGGGAGGACGAGCACGTCGGGGCGCCGCTCGCGCAGCAGAGCGGCGAGGGCGGGGACGTCGGCGCCGCCGCGGTCGACGTTGAGGCTCATCACGGTGAGGTCGGGGCCGGCGTCGGGGGCGGGCCCGTCGGGGATCGCGCGGGGCACGAGCGCGGCGGCCGAGAGCCCCGCGATCACCAGCAGCGGCACGAGCGTGGGCCACCAGCGGGCGCGCACCGCGAGCGCGAGAAGCCCCAGCACGACGACCGCGAGCGTCAGGGGGACCCGCACCAGCACGAACCCGACCAGCGGGAACGTCATGTCGAGTCCCAGCCGGTCGGGCCACAGCCGGTCGGGGACCAGGGCGACCGCGGCGAGCCCGACGACGAGCAGCCCCGTCACCACCCGCGAGGGTCGCGGGAGGAACCGTCGCCACCCGACGTGGATCGGACCCGTGGGGTCGGTGGGCCCGGCGGCCGGGGCGGCCTCGTCGGGACGGGTCACGCGGGCGCGCCCGGATCGGGGTCCGGGGGCGGTGGCGGGGCGGACGGTCCCGCGGGGTCGGGGGCGACCGTCAGGGTCGCGGCGCCGGCGTTGCCGCGGTAGCCGAGCCAGGAGTCGTTGGCGAAGGCGTAGAGGTAGCCGGGCCGGGGGAGCTCCACGGCGACCGGGCCGGTCACGGGCACGGTGGTGCCCTCGGTGACGGTGCCCGCGTCCGACAGGAGGTCGTTCGCCACCGCCGCGACCATCGCCATCCGCGGGGAGTCGGCCCGGCGCGGGGCGACGAGGGCGTCGGCGCGGCGCGTGGTGAGCCGCCGGACGAGGCTCCGGTAGGTCGCCGCCAGGGCCCCGAGCGCGTAGTCGGGCCAGCCGCGCACCGGCCAGCGGGCGAACCCGCCCGGGCCGGTGGAGGCGCCGTGGTCGGACCAGGAGCCGGACGCGGAGAGCAGGTAGCGGCCGGCCCCGAGGTAGAGCCCGGTCTCGGCCCAGGGGTCGTCCGCGGGGACGACCGCGTCCTCGGGGCGGGCGACGAGCCGGCCCGGCCGGTAGTCGGTGCCGGCGCGTCGCGCGACGGCCGAGGGGTGCACGTCGGGGGCGCCCTCGACCACCCGCGGCACGGAGCGCGGGCGCGGGGACAGGACCGAGAAGAGGCCGCGGGGCACGGGGTCGAGCGGGCCGAGGGGGTTCCCGGGCCCGCCGGGCGGCGCGGCGACCCAGCGCAGTCCGACGGCGGCCGTGGCCTCGTCGGCCATCCACCGCAGGGAGATGTCCGAGAGGTCCCGTGGCCGGTCGCCCGAGCCGCCGACGTCGCCGTGCACGCCCGGGAACCAGAGCTGGACGAACGAGCCGCGGGCGTCGACCGCGGAGTCGTCGGCGCGGGTCCAGACGGCGGGCACGAACGCGCCGCGGCGCTCGTCGAGGGCGAGGGCCTGGCGGGCGTGGCGGACGTCGGGGGCGAGCCGGAGGTCGTGGAACCCCTGCAGGCGCCGGGAGACGAGCGTGGACAGCAGCCCGAAGGTCCGGGGGATGCCGAGGGCGCCGACGGTGTCCCACACCCCGAGGAAGGCGATGGGGGCCTCGTCGTCGGGACCGAAGCCGGGGGCGTACGGGAGGTCGGGGAGCGGCAGGCCCCGCTGGTAGCCGTCGAGGAAGACCCGCCGGACGACCGCGTTGCGGGCGCGCCGGGAGCTGCCGGGTGCGAAGGCGACCAGGCCCGTGGCCGCGAGCATCCCGGCGAGGCTGCGCACGGTGTACGCGCCGCGGCTGAAGCCGACCAGGACGATCTCGTCCCCGGGCCGCCAGGTCTCCGCCAGCCACGTGTAGGCCTCGCGGACGCGGGCGTTCAGCCCGAGCCCCACCGCGCCCTGCACCAGGCGGCTGACCGGGTCGCCCGTGGCGCCGACCCCGGGGAGGTACCGCACGACCTGCGCGTCGTCGTGGACGAGCGCCTCGGCGAACAGCGAGACGTTGGTGCGGTCGGTCGGGGTGTCCCACGTGCCGTCGCAACAGACCACGAGGCGTCTCATCGCCCCGCACGCTAGCGGGCGGGGCGGTGCGCGCCCCGGCGGCTCACCCGTGCAGGGGCGAGCGCCGGGGGAGGTCGCCGTCGCGGCGCTGCTCGGGGATGGCCGACATGGCCGCGCGGACCTGGGCCTCGCGCACCCGGGCGCGACGCACGGCGGCGCGCTCGCGGTCCTCGGGGTCGTTGTGGTCGAGCCGGGAGTCGCCGCGGATGGCCGCGACCTGCTGGTCGGTCAGCGAGCCCTGCCGGCGCATCGCGACGACGGGGGCGGCCAGCCACGCACCGAGGGCGGCGGCGGCAGCGGCGGCTCCGGCAACGGGCTTGCTCATGTGGTCCCCGATCGTCGTGGCGCCCGATCCGTTCCGGACGCCGTCACGGGGGATGTCGTACGTCGGAGCGGAGTCGTTAGGCCACACGGAGTAATGTCACTCGATGGAGTGATGAGGAGTGCGGGCGTCCCCCGCGGGGTCACCGGACGTGCTCTCCGTAGGGTCTGCCGGCATGGACGACGAGGTCGGCGCCTGGCTCGCGGAGCGGGCGGTCCCGGTCGACCGGTTCGGTCTGGACTCCTGGGCCCCGGCGCTGCGCGGCGTCCGGGTGCTGGGGGTCGGCACCGCGGCGCACGGCGCCCGCGAGCTGCTCGAGTTCGGCCGCCGGCTGGTCGAGTACGCCGTCGACGAGCTCGGCGTGCGGGTGGTGGTGATCGGGGCGAGCGAGGCGGGCGGGACCGGGCTCGACGCGGCCGCCCGCGGCGTCGGCACCCCCGGCGACGCGGTCGGCGCGCTGGGCGGCTGGGAGTTCGACACGCGCGAGGTCGTCGAGCTCGTCTCCTGGCTGCGCGACCGCAACGAGATGGCCGACCCCGCCGACCGGGTGCGGGTGGTGGGCGCCGACCCGGTGCGCCCGGCCCGCTCGATCCGGGTGCTCGGCACCTACCTGCGCGCGGTCGCCGAGGACCTCCTGCCGGACGCGCGCGACGCGCTGGCCGAGCTGCTCGACCACGAGCCCGACGAGCGCTCGCTCTCTCCCGCCCGGCGGGACGCGGTCGTCACGCTGCACGAGCGGATCGTGGCCCGGGAGGGGGAGCTGACCGCCGAGAGCTCCCCCGCGCGCTACGCCGAGGCCCGCGAGCACGCCTGGATCCTGGCCCGCGCGGCCGAGGTCGCGGCCGCGCCCCGCGGGCGGGAGCCCTCGACGGCCGCCGAGGCGGAGGCGCTGTCGGACACCGGCCGCCCGGTGCTGCGCGCCCGGCTCGCCGCGGAGGTGGTCACCCGCGCCGCGGCCGGGGCGTCCGGGACGCCGGCGGTGGTCCTGTTCGGGCACGACGACCTCGTCCGCGTCGGCGACCCGACGACCGCCGGGCGGCACCTGCGGTCCGCGCTGGGCGACGCCTACTACGCCGTGGGCGGGCTGTTCTCCGCCGGCGCGGTCTCGGCGGTGCGCCGGCGCCTGCTGCGCCCCGCCCGTCCCCGGCCGAGCACGCACAAGGTGCCGGCGCTCGAGGGCACCGTCGAGGCCGACCTGCGGGCCGCCCTGGGGGAGACCGACGAGCTGCTGGTCGACCTGCGCGGCGCGCGCAGCCAGGACGGGGCGGTGGCCGACTGGGCCGCGGCGACCACCGCGACCCGCCGCCTCGGCAGCGTCGCCGACTCGGGTCAGCTCCGGGCGCGGACCCCGCTGGTCGCGGCCCGCGAGTACGACGCGCTCGCGCACGTGCCGAAGGTCCACCCGGCCTGGATCCGCTGAGCTCGGAACCGCCGAGCCCGGACCCGCCGGGTCGTCAGGACGTCGCGGCGTCCGAGGGCAGGGAGGCCTCCGCCGCCGGGCCGGGCTCGTCGTCGTCCTCCTCGCCCTCGGAGAACCGCATCTGCGGGATCTCGGGCTCGGTGTCGACCCCGCTCGCGTCGCTCGCACCATGGGTCTGGCTGCCACCGCGCTGGGCGCCGGCCGCGCCGTCGCGCTTCACGCGGTTGGCCAGGGTCTCGTCGTCATCCACGTCCGGGGCGTTCCCGGCCCGGCGCCGCTCAACCGGTGTCCCCGGTCGCACCACTGGGTCGCACCGCCCCGACGCCCGCACGACACACGCCCGCCGCACACGACGACTAGCGTGCGGCACGCCACAGCACGCGCACGGGAGGCCTCGTTGTCCGAACGCAATCCCGACATCGCCTATCCGGGGCCCGGCTCCCGGCCGTTCCGCCGGGATCTCGACCCGATCACCCCGCACGTCATCGTCCTGTTCGGCTGCACCGGCGACCTCGCCAAGCGCAAGCTCATCCCGGGCCTGGCCTACCTCGCGGTGTCCGAGCTCGCGCCGACCATCCGCATCGTCGGGACCGCGATGGAGGACCTCACTACGGAGGACTTCCGGGCGCTCGCGCACGACGCGGTGCAGAACTTCGGCATGCACCGCCTCGCCGAGAGCGACTGGGACGACTTCGCCGCCCGGCTGACGTACGTGCCGCAGGGCGAGGGCCCGGAGGCGCTGGCCTCGGCCGTGAAGGAGGCGGCGGCCGGGCTGAGCAACGGCGACGACCCGGCCGGCACGGCGACCTTCGACCGGGGCGTCCGGCTGCTGCACTACCTGTCGGTGCCGCCGAAGGCGGCCGAGGCCGTCGTCGGGATGCTCCGCGACGCCGACCTGGTCACCGGCTCCCGGGTGGTCATGGAGAAGCCGTTCGGCTACGACCTGCCCTCGGCGGTGCGGCTCAACGACTTCGTCCACCAGGTGTTCGACGAGTCCCAGGTGTTCCGGATCGACCACTTCCTGGGCAAGGAGGCGGCGCAGAACGTCCTGGCGTTCCGGTTCGCCAACGGGCTGTTCGAGCCGATCTGGAACCGCAACTTCATCGACCACGTCCAGATCGACGTCCCCGAGGAGCTCGGGCTCGACCAGCGGGCCAGCTTCTACGAGGCCACCGGGGCCTACAAGGACATGGTGGTCACCCACCTGATGCAGGTGATGGCCTTCGTCGCGATGGAACCGCCGACGGCGCTGGAGCCCCGCGCGATCAGCGAGGAGAAGAACAAGGTCTTCCGGTCGCTGTTGCCGATCCACGCGAGCGACGTGGTGCGCGGCCAGTACGGCGGCTACCGCGAGGAGCCGGGGGTCGCGCGCGACTCCGACACCGAGACCTTCATCGCCCTGCGCGTCGGGCTCGACAACTGGCGCTGGGCGGGCGTGCCGTTCTACCTGCGCACCGGGAAGCGGCTCGCGGAGGGCCAGCGGATCATCTCGATCGCGTTCAAGGAGGCACCGCGGACGATGTTCCCGCCCGGGTCGGGCGTGGGGACCCAGGGGCCCGACCACCTGACGTTCGACCTCGCCGACTCCTCGCGCGTCTCGCTGTCGTTCTACGGCAAGCGGCCCGGGCCCGGGATGCGGCTGCAGAAGCTCTCGATGCAGTTCTCCACGCAGGAGACCGGCGAGGCCTCCGACGTCCTGGAGGCCTACGAACGCCTGATCCTCGACGCGATGCGCGGCGACCACACGCTGTTCACCACCGCGGAGGGCATCGAGTCGCTCTGGGACCGGTCGATGCCGCTGCTCAACGACCCGCCGCCCGTCAAGCCCTACCCGCCGGGCACGTGGGGCCCGAACGCCGTCCACCAGCTGATCGCGCCCAACGCGTGGCGGCTGCCGTTCGAGCGGGCGTGGCGGGAGAAGAAGGACTGACGTCCGGGCCGCCCGGGGTCAGGACGTCTGCTCGTCCGCGACCTCGGCGGTGCCCTGCTCGTCGGGTTCGAGGTCGACGTCGAAGGCGGGGACGTCCTCGTCGCGCTGCTCGAGGTCGGGCGAGGGCTGGTTCTCCTGGGGCTCGGTCACGGCGCGAGGGTGCCCCGCGGACGGCCGGGCGACGCGCGCCCGGCCCGCGTCACCGGGCCCCGGCTCCCGCCACGGCCCGGCGGGCGTCCGGGGAGCGCCGTGCCCCGGGCAGCCCGGGCGCGGAGGGCAGCGGGCGGGTGAGCGGGTCGCGGCGGGCCGTCGCGTTGTCGAAGACGAAGCCTCCCGACGACGTCCCGGGCGGGCCGGGCTCGAAGGCGGCGGCTCCGGACAGGGCGGCGACCTGGGCGGGGGTGCCGTCGGTCGGCGTCCGCAGCGCGGGGGTCCCCGCGACCGGGGTGGTGGCACCGACCTGCGAGGCCCGGCGCTGCGCGCGGGCGATGCGCTCGGACGCGTCGCGGGCCTCGCTGCGCTGCCGCTCGAGGTGCGAGCGGTGGTGCCGGCCGCGACCGGAGCGGTCGGCCCGGGCGTCGGGGGCGGGCCGGGCGTCGGTGACGGGGGCGTCGCGTCGCGTGGCGAGTCGGAACATCGCGATCACGTCCTGGTGGGCTCGGGGGTGGGGCTTCCCCCTCCACATCGGAGCGCCGGGCCCACGGGTGATTCGGCCGATCGGTCACCTCACGTGGCGCCGGTGCTCACCCGGGGCCACCCGGGAGGGCGGTGCGGCGCGGACGGGTGACGGCTCCGGTGACGCCGGTCAGGCGTGGCGCGCGGGCCGGTCGAGCCCGTCGGTGGGGCGCACGTCGAGGCGGGGCAGCGGGATCGGCCCGGTCTCGTCCTTCCACGACGCGAGCGTGCGCTGATCGGTGGTGCCGTGGACCGCCGCATGCACGAGCGGGGCCGTCAGCCAGGCGGCGACGGACGATCCGGCGGCCAGGACGACGTTGCCGGCGAAGGACATCGGGGGGCTCCTCGGGGGCGGCAGAGCGGGGTGCGCGGCCCAAGATAGGGCGTCCACCGCCCGCATCGGCTGCATCGTCCGGGTGAATGCGGCGGAGGTTGCGGGTTCCCGGGTCACGATTTGATCACGGCAGCCACCAATCCGGGGGTATCGGTGCGCCCGGACGGGGGACGCAGGTCGCGGACGCGTAACGACACGATCTCGACCGACGACAGCTTCGTCACAGGGAGTGGCGGCCACCGGCCCGGGCTCCGGATCTCGGGTGAGTGGGGAGAGCGTCATGGGGGTCATCGGCATCGTCGCCGTCGTCGTCACCGCGGTGGTGGTCGCGCTGAGTGTCGTCTCGCGGGCCGGCCGTCCGGCCGAGTCACCGTCGCCCCGGCTCTCGCCGGGACTCGCCCCCAACCTGCTCGCGCGGGCCGGCTTCCCGGCCACCGCGCACAACGTGGCCGTGCTGCACGACCACCTGGGCCGCGCCTTCCTCGAGGCCGCCCGTGGCATGGTCCCCGGCGAGGCCCTCGCCGCGCTCGACCGCCGCTGCACCACCGCCCGCGGCGGCGTCCCGGTGGCCGGCGGATCCTCCCGGGCCTGGCCCCAGCGCGTGCTCGACGAGCTCGCCGCCGCCGGGGCGACCGACGTCGTCGGCCTCCCGCGCCACTGCCAGGAGACCCTGCTCGCCACCAGCGGCACGGGCCGCGGGATCTTCGGCGGCTCGGTGTTCGCCCCGCTGCCGGTCCTGCCCGACGCCGCGCCGGCCGCCCCGTCGGTCCCGGCGCCGCGCACCCCGGTGCAGGTGGCCGGACGGGCCGTCCCGGCCTGACGACGGCCCGGCACCCCGACCGGTGACGCCGGCGCCGTCCGGGTAGCCGCTCCGCATGATGACCGTGATCACGCACGTGACGCTGACGCAGGGATCCGAGCCGGAGTGGGACGCGGCCATGCGCGACCGGCTCGAGTCCGCCACCCAGCGCGAGGGGTGGCTGGGCAACCAGCTGCTGATCCCGCTCGAGGCCCCGAACGAGCGCACCGTCGTCGGCACCTGGTCCACGCGCGCCGCGTGGGAGGCCTGGCACGCCGACGACGCGTTCCTGGAGACGCGCGAGCGCATGGAGGGCCTGCAGGAGGGCCCGAGCGCGACGAGCTGGTACGAGGTCGTCGCCGAGCAGCACTGAGCTGCGGTCAGCGGGTGCTCGACGTCCGGGGCGGGATGGTGGGCCGGTCGGCGGGACCACGCTGCTCGGGCACCGGGTCGGGCACGAGGTCGGCGCCGGGCCCGAGCTGCCCCCGCTCCTCGACTCCCGTCCGCCAGGCGGCCTCGGCCCTCCTCGCGGCCTCGGCCTCGATCTCCCGCTCGGCCTGGGCCGCGGCGAGGGCGCCGGGAGCGTCGGCGGGCACCAGCTCACGCACCCGGCGGTAGCCCGCCAGGGCCTCGTCGACCCGGCCGCTGTGCCGGTCGAGGTGCGCGAGGTCGAGGACCGCCTCCGCCTGGCGGCCGTCGTCCCCGGCCTGCCGGGCCGACGCGGCGGCCGCGCGCAGGCAGCCGCGCTGCGCGTCGAAGCGGCCCGCGTCGCGTTCCAGCTCCGCGAGCAGCAGCCCGGCGTCCGAGGCGTCGCGGGCCGGGCCGTCGCGCACGACGAGCTCGAGGTGCCGGCGGCGCTGTGCCGGGTCGGCGTCGCGGTCGAGTCCCAGCCAGAACGCCGACCGGGCGCGCAGCTCCCGCCACGACCCGTCGTCGGGCGTGCCGTCGAGCAGCGCGGAGAACCAGCGGCGTGCCTCCGCGGCCCGGCCGGCCTGCAGGGCGGCCACGCCCAGCCGGTAGAGCTCACCCGGCACCAGCGATCGCGGGGCCTCGGGGACCGGCGGCGGGCGCAGGAGGGCGACGGCGAGGTCGTCGAACCCGCGGGCCAGGGCGAGGACGCCGACGGCCCGACGCTCGGCCCGGGCGCGCACCACGTCGAGGAGGTCGCCGACCACCTGGTGCAGCCGCTCGGGCGGCGTCCAGCCGTCACCGCCGAGGCGGTCGGCCGCGGCGGTGAGCACCGCGGCCGGGACGTGGTGCACGCCCTCGGGCAGGCGCAGGCGGCGCAGCAGCGGCTCGGTCCGCGGGCCGCGGCGCCCGATCTGGCGGGGCCCCTCGGCGACGAGCTCCTCGATCGCGTCGGCGAGCTCGGCCACGGCGGGGGTGTCGGCGGGCGCGAGGTCGCGGGCGTAGGCGAGCGCCAGCCGGGCCAGCATCGGGGTCGGGAGCGCGTGCGGGACCCCGAGGCGCGCCCAGTCGACGGCCGCGCGCAGGGCGGCGGG
>NZ_JBHSIV010000050.1:0-28797 GCF_042653685.1 Actinomycetospora atypica
GGGCGGCGCTGCGGCGGCGGCGGCGCGACCTCGCCCGCCGCGACGCCGACCGGGCGCGGCGCCGCGTCGACGCCTAGGGCCCCCGACGACGGACGGGCCGCCCGTCACCGTCTCCGGTGACGAACGGCCCGTCGGTCCGTTCCGGGTCGGTCAGCTCGCGGCCGTGTCGAGCCGGGCCACCACCGCGCGGGGGAGCTCCAGCACCCCGGCGCCGCAGTTCTCCTCGAGGTGCTCCAGGGACGCGGTCCCCGGGATCGGCACCATGACCGAGCTGCGCTGCAGCAGCCAGGCGAGCGCGACCTGCGCCGCGGTGGCGCCCAGCTCGACGGCCGCCTCGTGCGCGACGTTGCCCTCCTGCGCGAGCGAGCCGGCGTCGGCCGGGGCCCACGGGACGAAGGCGATGCCGTGCTCGGTGCAGTAGCGCAGCTCGGCGTCGGAGGACCGGTCGACGAGGTTGTAGCGGTTCTGCACCGACGCCACGTCCACGATGCTCCGCGCGGCCTCGATCTGCTCGACCGAGACCTGGGAGAGCCCGACCTGGCGGACCTTGCCCTCACGCTGCAGGTCGGCGAGCAGACCGAACTGCTCGTCGGCGGCCACGTGCGGGTCGACCCGGTGCAGCTGGAAGAGGTCGATGGTCTCCACGCCGAGGCGGCGCAGGCTCATCTCGCACTCCTGGCGCAGGTAGTCCGGCCGACCGCACGGGATCCAGCGGTTGGGGCCGGTGCGCAGCAGGCCGGCCTTCGTCGCGACGGTCACGTCGCGGTACGGATGGAGCGCCTCGCGGACGAGCTCCTCGCTCACGTACGGGCCGTACGAGTCGGCCGTGTCGATGAAGTCGACTCCCAGGTCGACGGCGCGGCGGAGGACCGCCAGCGCGTTGTCGGTGTCCTTCGGCGGGCCCCAGATGCCCTCCCCGGTCAGGCGCATCGCGCCGTAACCCAGGCGTCGGACGGGGAGCTCCCCGCCCAGTTCGAACACTCCAGCGGCTGCCGCCGGAGACTGCGTCGTCGTCACGTGGCATCCCCAATTCCCCGCGTCACCCGCGGATCACCCAGGGTGGCACCAGCAGGGGCCGACCCGCCCACCGCAGTGGCCGATCTCCCAGTCGCCGTCCGGGTGATCACATGTGACACCGCTGCATGTCGCATAAGACGAGGTCAGACCCGGTGCGGCACGGGCTCCTCGGCGAAGAGGTCGGCCACGCGGTCGGCCGTCGCCCGGGCCCGCGTCGTGGTCGCCGCGACCCCCAGGACCGCGACGACCGCGGTGGCCACGGCCACCACCCACCAGGCGGGCGAGAGGCCCGCCTGCACCCCCACGGCGGCGGCCACCACGGTCCCGCTGACGGCGACCCCGAAGGTCGACCCGACCTGTCGGCTCGTCGAGGCGACCGCCGCGGCCACCCCGGCCTGGGCGCGCGGCATGCCGCTCACGGCGGTGTTGGTGATCGGCGGGTTGACCAGGCCGAACCCGATCCCGAACAGGGCGTACGCCGCGAGGAGCACCCACAGCGGCGTCGTCGGACCCACCTGGGCGATCACCACCGCGACCACGGTCATCGACACGCCCGCGGTCACCAGCGAGAACCGGGAGCCCCGGGTCGCCACGAGCCGCCCGGAGAGCGGAGCGCAGACGGTCGCGGTCACCGCCGCCGGCAGCAGCGCGAGGCCCGCGCCGAGCGCGGAGAGGCCGCGGACCTCCTGCAGGTAGAGCGTCGAGAGGAACAGGAACGACCCGAACGCGGCGAAGGCGCACACCGCGATCACCGTCGCCGACGAGAACGGCACGCTCCCGAAGAACCGCAGCTCGAGCAGGGGCTCCACGCGGCGCCGCTCCCAGACGATCAGCCCGGCGAGCGCGACGACCGCCAGCACCGCGAGCCCGACGATGGTCACCGACGTCCAGCCCAGCCGGGGTCCCTCGATGACGGCCGTGGTCAGCGCCGCGAGCCCGACCACCACGAGCACCTGGCCCAGCGGGTCGGGCCGGCGCGCGTGCGGCGCCCGCGACTCGGGGACGTAGCGGGCGGTCAGCGCGATCGCCACGAGCACCACGGGCACGTTGACCCAGAAGATCGCCCGCCAGCCGACCGCCTCGGTGAGCACCCCGCCGAGCACCGGGCCCAGGCCGAGGGCGATCCCCACCACCGACCCCCACACGCCGATGGCGCGGGCGCGCTCGCGCGGGTCGGTGAAGACGTTCGTGATGATCGACATCGCGACCGGGTTGAGCATCGTGCCGCCCAGGCCCTGCACGGCCCGCGCGGCGATCAGCCAGCCCACCGACGGCGCGAGGCTGCACAGCAGCGACCCGGCCCCGAACACCGCGAGCCCCACCTGGAACGTCCGGCGGCGTCCCACCCGGTCACCGGTCGCCCCCGCCAGCATGAGGAAGCAGGCCAGGACGAGCGTGTAGGCGTCGACGGTCCACTGCAGCTCGGTGATCGACGCCTGCAGGTCGGTGCGGATCACCGGCAGGGCGACGTTGACGATGGTGGCGTCCATCGACACGACGAGCAGGCTCGTGCAGCAGATCGCGAGCACGAGCCAGCGGTGCCGGGGCGGCGCGTCCCCGAGGTCGTTGCTCACGACAACGAGCGTAGGCGCCCCGCGGCGGTGGGGTAGGAACCGTGCGGTGAGCGATCCCGCCGTCGTCCTGTGCACCACCGACTCCGCCGACGAGGCCGAGCGCCTGGCCCGCGGCCTCGTCGAGGCCCACCTCGCGGCGTGCGTGCAGATCGTCGGGCCGGTGCGCAGCGTCTTCCGCTGGGAGGGCGCCGTGTCGGTGGAGGCGGAGTACCAGCTGGTGGTGAAGACGGCGCGCGTGCCCGAGGCGACCGCGTGGATCGTCGGGAACCACTCCTACGACGTCCCCGAGGTGATCGCCCTGCCCGTGACCGGGGGGCACGAGACGTATCTGACGTGGGTGACGGACGAATCGGGCGGTTAGCCTGGCGAACGATGTCGACCACGGAGACCGCGCCCGCCCTGCGCCGCGGCGACCCCGGGTTCCGGCGCATCTCGGTCGGCCTCTTCTTCGCCGGCTTCACCACGTTCGCCCTGCTCTACGCGACGCAACCGCTGCTGCCGCGCCTCGTCGAGGTGTTCGCCGTCTCGCCCGGGACCGCCTCGCTGTCGGTCTCCGCGACCACCGCGGGCCTCGCGGTCGCGATCATCCCGGCGTCGGCGCTCTCGGAGCGGTGGGGCCGGCGGCCGGTGATGGTGTTCTCGCTCGGCGCGGCGGTGCTGTTCGGGCTCGCGGCCGCCGTCGCGCCGACGTTCGCGCTGCTGCTCGTGCTGCGCGCCCTCGAGGGGGTCGCGCTCGCCGGCCTGCCCGCCGTCGGGATGGCCTACCTGGCCGACGAGATCGACGCCGGCCACCTCGGGGGCGCCATGGGCCTCTACGTGGCGGGCAACTCCGTGGGCGGGTTCGGGGGGCGGATCATCGTCTCGGCGATCAACGACCTGGTGGGTTCGTGGCGGGTCGCCCTCGGCGGGATCGCGGGGGTCTCGGCGCTCTGCCTGGTCGTGTTCTGGCTGGTCCTGCCGTCCTCGCGGCGGTTCACCCCGAGCCCGGTCGCCGCGCGCGACCTCGTCGGGGAGGTCCGCTCCCACCTCGCCGACCCCGTGCTGCGCCGGTTGTTCGCGGTCGGGCTGCTGCTCATGGGCACCTTCGTCTGCGCCTACAACTACGTCGCGTTCCGGCTCCTGGGCCCGCCGTTCTCGCTGCCCGACCTCGTCGTCGGGTTCGTCTTCGTCCTCTACGCCGTCGGCACGGTGACCTCGACGGTCGCCGGACGGCTGTCGACGTGGCTCGGGTCGCGGACGACCGTGCTCGCGGCGTGCGGGGTCGCCGCGCTCGGCGCGCTGGCGATGCTCGCGCCGGTGCTCGCCCTCGTGATCGGCGGGCTCGCCCTGCTGACCGTCGGGTTCTTCGCGGGCCACGCGATCGCCTCCGCCGCCGTCGGCCGGCGGGCCGCCCATGGGCGCGCCGTGGCCTCGGGGCTCTACCTGTTCAGCTACTACGTCGGCTCGTCGATCGGCGGGACGCTGGGCGGGGTGGTGTTCGGTGCCGCCGGCTGGTCGGCCACCGTCGTGTTCCTCGTGGCCCTGCTGGCGGCGACGGCCGTCGTCGTGCTGGGCATCCGGGCCCCCGCGCGGCCGTAGCCCCTCGAAATCGGACACCGCCACCGGCACACTCACGCCATGGACGGCACGGCGCTCGCTCCCGACGACCTCGAGGCGGCGCGGGCGGGCCACCCGCCGGCGTTCGACCGCCTCGTCGCGCCGCTGCGCCGCGACCTGCACGCCCACTGCTACCGGATGCTCGGCTCGGTCCACGACGCCGACGACGCCCTGCAGGACGCCCTCCTGCGGGCCTGGCGGGCGCTCGGGGGCTTCGAGGGCCGCAGCTCGCTGCGCTCCTGGCTCCACACCGTGGCCACCCGCACCTGCCTCGACCTGATCGAGGCCCGGGGACGGCGGGCCCTGCCGATGGACCTCGGGCCCGCCGCGCCCGAGCCGGTCCTCGACGACGCGCCCGCCGACGTCGCCTGGCTGACGCCCTACCCCGACACCGCGCTGGCCGTGGAGACCCGGGAGTCGGTCGAGCTCGCGTTCGTCGCGGCGCTGCAGCACCTGCCCGGGAACCAGCGGGCGGCGCTCGTGCTCTTCGAGGTGCTCGGCTTCTCCGCCGCCGAGATCGCCGCCACGATGGACACGACCACCGCGTCGGTGAACTCGGCGCTGCAGCGCGCCCGGCGGGTCGTCGCGGAGAAGGTCCCGCCGGTCTCCCAGCAGCGGACCCTCGCCGACGTCGGCGACGCGCGCCTGCGGGCGGTCGTGGCCGGCTACGCGACGGCCCTGGAGCAGGGCGACGCCGACCGGCTCGTCGCCCTGCTCACCGAGGACGTCACGTGGTCGATGCCGCCGCTGCCCGGCTGGTACGCCGGGATCGACGACGTCGCGGCGTTCGCCCGGGCGGTGCCGTTGGGCGGCTGCGGCACGTGGCGCACCGTCCCGACGACCGCGAACGGCCAGCCCGCGGTCGCGCTCTACCTGAACGGTCCCGCGGTGGCCCAGGGGGACCGGGACGAGGCCTTCCGCGCCTGGTCGCTGACCGTGCTGACGCTGCGGTCGGACCGGATCGCGGGGCTGACCTCGTTCATCGGGCCCGGGCACTTCGTCGCGGCCGGGTTGCCGCTCGCCCTATCCTGAGCCGGCCGTCGGAGGTCAGTCGTCGTCGGACACGAGGTGCTCGTCGGACGCGGCGTCGCCGGCCGGGAACACCTCGGAGACCTCGGGCTGCCCGGGCTCGGTGTTCACCCCGGTCAGCGGGGCGGCGGGCGGGACGACCGTCGACGGGTCGTTCTGGTTCTCGGTGCTCATCGCAGCTCTCCTCGTCGTCGCGGGACCCTCGGGCATACCCGGGGTGGTGGCCGTCACACGCCCGGACGGGGACGTCGAGGAGGGTGGCGACGGCGGGCCGGGGCCCGCCGTCGCCCGGGGTTCACTCCGCGATCTTGGCGATCGACTGGGCCCACAGGAAGTACTTGTTGGTGCCCAGGTCGCGCACCGTCGTGATGTTGAAGGCCTCCTTGAGGTGCTTCGCGTCGACCTCGGAGACGCCCTGCAGCGCCTCCACCGGCGCGTCGGCGATCTCGCTCAGGCTCTTGCCCTCGTAGGCCTTGTCGACCTTGTCGTCGATGCCCGCCATCTCGGCTCCTCTCTCCGTGCGCGGCGTGTCCGCGCGACGATGGACACACCCTGGCAGCCCGCCCGACCCGGCACCGCGTCGGCTCCGGGTGAGGTGCGGGCTCAGCCGCGGGCGAGGTCGGCGAACCGGCTGTAGTGCAGCTGGTGGGCGATCGGGATCGTCGCCGTGGGCCCGTTGCGGTGCTTGGCCAGGATGATGTCGGCCTCGCCGGCGCGCGGGTCGTCGCGCTCGAAGGCGTCGGGCCGGTTGATCAGCATGACCATGTCGGCGTCCTGCTCCAGCGAGCCCGACTCCCGGAGGTCGGAGAGCTGCGGCTTCTTGTCCGTCCGCTGTTCCGGACCACGGTTGAGCTGGCTCATCGCGACCAGCGGGATCTCGAGCTCCTTGGCCAGGAGCTTGAGCTGCCGGGAGAACTCCGAGACCTCCTGCTGGCGGCTCTCGACCTTCTTGCCCGAGGTCATCAGCTGCATGTAGTCGAGGATGATCAGCCGCAGGTCGTGCCGCTGCTTGAGCCGCCGGGCCTTCGCACGGATCTCCATGATCGTCATGTTCGGCGAGTCGTCGATGAACAGCGGCGCCTCGGAGATCTCGCTCATCCGCCGCGCGAGCCGCGTCCAGTCGTCGTCGGTCATGGTGCCGGCGCGCATGTCGGAGAGCCGGATCTTCGCCTCGGCCGAGAGCATGCGCATGACGATCTCCGTGCGACTCATCTCCAGGGAGAAGACGCAGCTGGTCAGCCCGTGCTTGACGCTGGCCGACCGCGCGAAGTCGAGACCGAGGGTGGAGTTGTGGGTCGGCACCATCGACCGCCCCGCCAGGTACAGGTGGTCGGCGTTGTCGACCTCGACGCAGCGCACCGGCACGGAGGGGACCGCCCGGACCTCGGTGATGTAGCGGCGGCGGACCCGCACGTCCGAGGTCGCCCGCTGACGTTCCTTGTGGGCGAGCCGCTTGCGCTCGAGCCGGAACACCGTCTCCGTCGTGCTGAAGGTGACCATGAAGGCCGTGCTCGACGCGGCCGTCCGGCCGGCGACCGCCTTCGTCGTGATCGAGCACCGCATGCCGAGGGAGGCCACCAGTTCCGCGACGTCCCGGGCGAGCCGCTCGTGGGTCACCGCGAACTGCAGCACCCCGGTGGGCAGGACCGTCCCGTCGGAGTCGAGCAGCCCGGCGAGCAGGGCCCGCCGCTGGTCCTCCGACGCGCGGAGGTAGGACGTGGGGACGTGCTTGTCGCCGAGGACCCCCAGCGTCCGCAGTGCGCCGTCCAGAGGCATTCCGCCGCACGTCCGGAGCACGTACCGCAGCTCCGATGCCAGGCGCGGGGCCAGCAGACCCTCGGACTCGATGAGGGCCGCCACCTCGGGGTCGGCGCTGGTGAACGACGCCGAACCGGACGAGCCGTCGCCGAGCCACACCCCGAGGGCGTAGGGCGGGACCAGCAGCTCCTGCTCCGGCAGCTGCAGGGGCGCGGCGACGTCGACCGAGTGGTTCGCCCGGCGGTCCGCGGTGGGCGTGCGCACCGTCGCCGCGATCTCCTCGGTGGTCCGCACGGCCGCCGGCACCCGCTCCGACCGACGGGAGGCACGGGTGTCGGTGAGCCACTGGTGGTCGGCGTCGGCGACGATGACGGTGCCGTCGGAGAACGTGACCTCGTAGCAGGGACGGTCGCCCATCACGTCCGTCGCGGCCACGACGCGGGTCGGCCGGCCCGAGGCGTCCAGCAGGTGGTCGCCGACGGCGACCTCGCCCATCGTCGTCCAGCCGGTCGGCGTCGCCAGCGGGGTGTCGAGGGCGAGGGCCTTCCCGATGCCGGGCCGGGCCGCCACGATGATCATCTGTCCGGCGTGCAGACCGTTCGTCACGTCGTCGAGGTCGGTGAACCCCGTCGGCACGCCGAAGGACACGCCGCCCCGCGAGGCGATCGCGTCGATCTCGTCCATCGTCGGCTGCAGGACGTCCTCGAGCGCGACGTAGTCCTCGGTGACCCGCCGGTCGGTGACCTCGTAGACGGCCGCCTGGGCACGGTCGACGATGTCGTCGGTGTCGGCGCCCTCGCCGCCGTGGTAGCCGAGCTGGACGATGCGGGTGCCGGCCTCGACGAGGCGGCGCAGGATCGCCCGGTCGGCCACGATCTCCGCGTAGTAGGCGGCGTTGGCCGCCGTCGGCACCGTGGCGATCAGGGTGTGCAGGTAGGGCGCGCCGCCGATGCGCAGCAGCTCGTTGCGGCGCTCGAGCTCGGCCGACACGGTGACCGGGTCGGCGGGCTCGCCGCGGCCGTAGAGGTCGAGCACGCACTCGTAGACGGTCTGGTGGGCGGGGCGGTAGAAGTCGTCGGGCTTGAGGAGCTCGATGACGTCGGCGATGGCGTCCTTGCTCAGCAGGATGGCGCCGAGCACCGACTGCTCGGCGGCGATGTCCTGCGGGGGCTGACGGTCGAACTCCGGGCGCCCCTCGCCGTCGCCCGAGCGGGCCGACCGCGGGCCGCCGTAGCCCCCGTCACGCCCACCCGATCCCCGTTCGTCGAGTACCGCCACCGACCGCTCCTCACGCCGTCCCCGCCCGTCCCGCCGCACCGGGGCCCCGAGGGGTCCCACGGTCCGTCGGCCGCACCAAGCTCTACCGCGACCCACCGACAACATCGATCACGTCGGGCGCCGGGGGGACGCTAGGGGCACGGTCGCGACGTCGGCCAGGCGGTGGTGTGCACGTGGTGTTGATGGACTGGGGACGGACGGGCAAGCACACCCGATCCAGGTGGGCGCACCTGGGGACAACCTGTTGGCAACTCCCTCAGATTCGCCGTTCTCGCTGGTCACAGCTTTGTGCACCCTGGGGACAACAAGTGGACCGGCATGTCGTCGCGGCGGGGTGCACGGCGTGTCGCGACACGGTCACGAGGCGGGGAGACGACCGGCCGGGGTCGCGCGCCGGGCGGTTCGGTGACCTCTCGGCGCACGGTGACCGCCCTGTCCACAGGACGTGACCGCGGACCTGTACCCCGGTCACCGATCGGCGGCCGGACGGAGGAGGTCCGGACACACGTCGGGCCCCGGACCGACGACGCGGTCCGGGGCCCGAACGAGGGCTGCGGGGCTCTACGTGCCCTGCACGGCCAGCGGCAGCTCGACGGAGACGTCGGGGTGCAGCCGAACGGTGACCGAGTGCGACCCGGTCGTCTTGATGTGGCCGTTGATGTCGACGAGGCGCTTGTCGAGGTTCGGCCCGCCGGCGGAGCGCACCGCGGCGACAATGTCGGCCGGGGTGATCGAGCCGAAGAGCTTGCTGCCCTGGCCCGCCGACTTCGCGGCGACGGTCACCTTGCCGATCCCCTGGATCTGGCCGGCGACCTCCTTCGCGTGGTCGAGGTCGCGGATCCGCTTGCCCTCCTGGGTGCGGCGGATCGTCTCGACCTGCTTCATGGCACCGCGGGTGGCGACGATCGCCAGAGCGCGGGGCAGCAGGAAGTTGCGCCCGTAGCCGTCCTTGACGTCCACGAGGTCACCGGGGCCGCCGAGGTTGGCGACGTCGGCGGTGAGGATGAGCTTCATCGCGTGGTTCCCCTTCCTCAGCGCGCGGTCGACGTGTAGGGCAGCAGGGCCATCTCACGCGAGTTCTTCACGGCGACGGCGACGTCCCGCTGGTGCTGCGAGCAGTTGCCCGAGACCCGGCGGGCGCGGATCTTGCCGCGGTCCGAGATGTACTTGCGGAGGAGGTTGGTGTCCTTGTAGTCGATCGCTTGGTTCTTGTCCTTGCAGAACGCGCAGACCTTCTTCTTGGGCTTGCGCACCGGCGGCTTCGCCATGGTGGTTCTTTCTCCTAGCCGAATTCTGGGGATGTCGAGAGATCAGAAGGGGGGCTCGTCGTCGTAGCCACCGCCGCCGCCGGACGAGCCCGCCGCGGGCGCGGACGCCCACGGGTCGTCGCCGCCGGAGGACTGGCCACCGCCGTAGCCCCCTCCACCGCCGCCGCCGCCGGAGTAGCCCCCGCCGCCGCCGTCGTTGGAACCGCCGTAGCCGCCACCACCGCCGCCGCCGGAGCGGCTGGCCTTGGTGACGCTGGCGGTCGCGTACCGCAGCGACGGGCCGACCTCGTCGACCTCGAGCTCGATGACGGTGCGCTTCTCACCCTCGCGGGTCTCGAACGAACGCTGCTTCAGCCGGCCCTGCACGATGACCCGCGCTCCGCGCGTCAGCGTCTCGGCGACGTTCTCCGCCGCCTGGCGCCAGATGTTGCACCGCAGGAACAGGGCCTCCCCGTCCTTCCACTCGCCGCTCTGGCGGTCGAAGGTGCGGGGGGTCGACGCGACGGTGAAGTTCGCGACGGCGGCGCCGGACGGCGTGAACCGCAGCTCCGGGTCGGCGGTGAGGTTGCCGACCACGGTGATGACGGTGTCGCCGGCCATCAGCTCGCGCCGGCCTTGCCCCGGCGCGTCGCAGCGGCCGGGTCGCGGCGCATGACCTTGGTGCGCAGCACCGACTCGTTCAGGGCGAGCTGACGATCCATCTCCTTGATGGTCTTCGGCTCGCAGTTGACGTCGAGGACGGCGTAGATGCCCTCGGCGTGCTTCTCGATCTCGTAGGCGAGGCGGCGACGTCCCCAGACGTCGACGTTCTCGACAGTTCCGCCGTCGTTGCGGATGACGTTGAGGAACGTCTCCAGCGACGGCTGCACGGTGCGCTCGTCGAGACTCGGCTCGAGGATGACGACCATTTCGTAGTGGCGCACGAGTACCACTCACCTCCCATGGGCTAACGGCCACGGACGATCCGTGACAGGAGGGAACCCGGTCGCGCCAGTCTAGGTGACCACCCCGACGACGCCGACGGGCGGGCCGGAATCCGAGGATTCCGACCCGCCCGCGGTGTCGTGTCGTGTCCGGGCCCTCCGGGGCTCGGACGTGGCTCAGCGCCCGGTGGTTCCCATCAGTTCGGTCTCGTCGGCCCCGTGGTGCGCGGCCGGGAAGCCGAGGGCCGGCGACTCGGGGGCCTCGCCCTGCACGTTGGCGAGGGCCTCCATGCTGATGTCGTCGTCGTCGGAGTTCTCGACCTCGGTCGGAACGGCGGCGGCCGACCCCGCGGCGCGGCGCAGGACCATCGAGCGGACGACGAACGCCGCCACGCCCGCGAGGGCGAGGACCGCGATCATGACCGGGACGCCCATGCCGCCCGACATGCCGTCGACCGGCAGCGCCTGGACCTGGCTGGCGGTGGTCACCGCGCTCGCCGGGTCGTACCCGAGGTAGGCGGGCGCCCCGGCCTTGAGGCCCGGGAAGGCCGAGCCGAGCAGCTGCCCGGGGTCGTACGCGGGCAGGCCCGCCGGGGCCGAGAGCGGCGCGGTGGCGCCGAGGAACGACGAGGGCAGCGCGTTGAACGAGGGCGCGAAGGCCGGCGCGGCGGCGGCCAGGGCGGCCGGCGGCAGCGCGGGGGCCATCGGCGCGGGCACCATCGGCGCGACCGGCGCCGCGGCGGCGGGAGTGGTCGCGGCCGGGGCCGCGGCGGCCGACTTCGCGGGTGCCTTCGGGGCGAGCGCACCGGTGCCTGCCGCGACGGCGTCCGTGAGCGGCTTGGCCTGCGGCACCGCCGCGGCCACGCCGCTGGTCACCGGCTCGATGACCTGGACCTGGACCTTGCACAGCAGGCCGGTCAGCGGCTTCGTGATCGACTGCAGCGGACCGTTCGAGCCGGAGACCGGCACGAGGAACGGCAGACCGAGCGTCGGGGTCACCTGGACGGTGTCGCCCGGGTTCGCCTGGACCGTCTGACCGCACTTCGCCGGGACGACGTCACCCGGGGCCGCGGGGGCGGCGAACGCGGCACCCGCCCCGAGGAGGAGCGAACCGGTGATGACACCGCCCGCTGCTGCGACCGACACCAGACGCGAGAACCGCGCACCCATCAGGAGGACCCCTATCGTCAACGACACACTGATCGGTCCCGCGCTCACACATGCCCTGTGCGCCGGGCGGAGTCCGACGAGCAGTCAAACGACGCACTGCTCCGGCGGTGACGCGGGAATCACCGGAATGTCACGGCCGGGGCACGCCCCGATCGTGGTCCCTGGGCCGGGAGGGGTCAGGTCCGCCCGGATCGGGTGGTCCCGACGAGGGCCGCGCGGCCCGGCGCGTCCGCCGGCGGCCGCCGCGCGGTGAACCAGGCGGCGTCGGGCGCGCCGTCGAGGACGCCGCCGTCGGGGTCGGCACCGGGCAAGGACGGCCCGGGACGCCCCGGGCGCCGGCGGACCGGGTCGAGGCCCGGGCGCAGGACCGTCCGGACGACGAGCACCGCGAGCCCCACCACCGCGAGATCGCGCACGACGACCGCCGCGTAGAACCACTCCGGCGGCAGGCCCTTGCTGCCGGTGCCGAGGTAGAAGTACATGCGCGGGACCCAGACGAACGCGTCGAGCGCCATCCAGGCCAGCAGGGGCCGCCAGCGCGGGTACGCGAGCACCGCGAGCGGGACGAGCCACAGGGAGTACTGCGGGCTCCACACCTTGTTCGTCAGCAGGAACGCGGCGACGACGAGGAACGCGATCGGTGCGAGCCGCGGCCGGACCGGCGCCCGCCACACGAGGTAGGCGATCGCCGCGCAGCAGAGGACGAAGAGCAGCGCGGTCACCGCGTTCAGCACCGAGGGCGGCTGCCCCGACGCGAGCGGCCCGTCGAACCCGGACCAGCCCGTCAGCCCGGTGACGACGTTGTAGAGCGAGTCGGGGTCGGCGCCGCGGGTGGAGTTGAGCCGGAAGAACTCCCACCACCCGGTGGGGGCGAGGACCGCCACCGGGAGGTTGACCACCGCCCACGTGACGAGCCCGGTCAGCGCGACCGTCCACCACGCCCGCATCCGTCCCGCGCGCAGGCACAGCAGCAGGAGCGGGAACAGCAGGAACAGCGGGTAGAGCTTCGCCGCCGCCCCCAGCCCGAGGAGCAGCCCGGCGACCCCGGGCCGTCGTCGGGACCAGGCGAGCATGCCCAGGGTGGCGCCGGCGACCGCGAGGGTGTCGAAGTTGGTGAACGCGTGCACCGCGACCAGCGGGGAGGTCGCGACGATCGCCGCGTCCCACGGCCGGCCCGGCCGCAGCCGCACCGTCGCCCAGACGACCCCGAGCCACGCCAGGGCCAGCCAGAAGGCGGAGAGATCGAAGTAGACGACCACCGGCAGGGCGCCCGGCAGGCCGAGGGAGAGCCAGCCCGCCGTGAGCCGCGCGTTCGCCCACTGGAAGAACCCGGTGAGCACCGGGTACTCCATGTACCGGACCTGGGTGGTGCCGTCGTCGCGCTGGTCGACCCAGTTGGTGACGTAGGGGACGCCGCCGGTGTCGAGGCGCTCCGCGCTGTAGAGCGGGACCGTGTCGGAGTAGCACATCGCCACGTACTGGCGGCTGTCGCGCCAGTCGAGCTGCACCTGGCCCGACGAGTCCACGTACTGCTGCAGGCACGGCGCCTTCGCGAACCAGCCGAGCACCAGGACGATCGTCGCGAGCAGGAGCACCACCCGCAGCGGCGTGAAGAAGCTCGCCCGCCCGACGACCGCGTGGGCGCCCACCGGGCCGCCGACCGCCGCGCTCGCGCCGCGGACGAAGGCGTCGTCGTGGGCGGGGAACACCCGGGCCGACGCGTCGAGCGAGGCCGGGTCATGGGCCCGTCCCTGGTCGGGCGGGGCGTCAGCCGACACGCGTGTCAGCCGTTCGGGAAGAAGTCTCCGAAGGGGTTCCCGCCACCGCGATCGCCGCCACCGCCGCCACCACCGTCTTCGCCCCCGTTGCCGCCGCCGTCCCCGTTGCCGCCGTTGTCCCCGCCCCCGTTGTTGCCGCCGTTCTCGCCGCCGCCGTTGTCCCCGTTGTTGCCACCGTTGTCGCCGCCGTTGTTGCCGTCGCCGTAGTTCACGCAGACGCCGTCGACGCAGTACTGGCCCTCCTGGCCCTCCTGCTTGTTCGGGTCGGGAGCGGCGGGCGGGGGCGCGGGCGGGGTGCCGATGGCCTTGAAGTCGGAGAACTTCTCCACGGGGTCGTTGCGCAGGGCGTTGTTCATGAACCGCTGCCAGATCTGGCCGGGCACCCCGCGCCCGTAGATCGGCTTGCCGTTGGAGGACTTGATCGGCGAGTTGTCGTCGGTGCCGACCCACACCGCCGTCGACATCTGCGGGGTGTAGCCGACGGTCCAGGCGTCGTTGTTCTGGCCCTCGGTCGAGGACTGGACCGTGCCGGTCTTCGTCGCGACCGGCCGACCGCCGGAGAGGCCGATCTGGGAGTGCGAGGCCACGTCGAGCATCGACTCGGTGACGTTGCGGGCCACCTGCTGGCTCATCCGCTGCTCGGCCGCCGGGACCCCGCCGTCGTAGAGGATGCGGCCGTCGGCGGTGGTCACGCGGGTGACCATGTGCGGGCGGTGGTACTGGCCGTCGGCGGCGAACGTCGCGTAGGCCGAGGCCATGTCGCCGGCGCGGACCTCCTTGTCCCCGATCGAGATACCGCCGGTGGGCGCGTCGAGCGGGGCGGAGACGCCGGCCTGGTGCGCGGCGTCGGCGACCTTCTGCGGCCCGACGTCGACGCCGAGCTGGTAGAAGACGGTGTTGATCGAGAGGGTCATGGCGGTCTTGAGGTCACAGCTCGGGCAGCTCTCGCCCTCGGAGTTGGCGACCTTCGTGCCGGCGATCTCCTTCGGCGACGACCCGTCGTAGGTCTTGCCCAGGCCGATCGGCGGGTTCTGCTCGAGCCCGGCCAGCAGCACGAAGGGCTTGAACGACGAGCCCGGCTGGCGCTTGGCCTGGGCGTAGTCGAAGCCCGACCCGTCCTTGCCGCCGTAGTAGGCGACGATCGCGCCGGTGCGCGGGTCGACCGAGACGACGGCGGTGCGCAGGTTCGCGGGCTGGCCCTGCAGCGTCTTCTGCGCCGAGTCGACCGCCTGCTGCTGGAGCTTCGGGTCGATCGTCGTCTCGACCCGCAGGCCCTCCTGGTTCACCTGCTGGTCGGTGATCCCGTAGGAGGCGAGCTCGTCCTTGACCGCGGAGACGATGTGGCCCCGGTCGTTCTCGGGGATGCCGCTGCGGCGCTGGGCGGGCGGGATCGTCGCCGGGAACACCGCGGCGGCCCGGTCGGTGGGGGAGAGCCAGCGCTGGGCGACCATCCCGTCGAGGACGAAGGCCCACCGCTGCTGGCTCATGCCGCGGTCGACCGCCGGGTCCCACTTCGACGGGGCCTGGATGAGCCCGGCGAGCACGGCGCCCTCGGACGGGGTCAGCGTGGCGACGTCGCGGCCGTAGTAGGCCTGCGCCGCCGCCTGGATGCCGTAGGCGCCGCGGCCGAAGTAGATCGTGTTCAGGTAGTTGCCGAGGATCTCCTCCTTCGACTGCTCCTGGTTGATCTTCGTGGCGATGACGACCTCGCGGTACTTGCGCCAGAGCGAGTACTCGTCGCCGACCAGCACGTTCTTCACGTACTGCTGGGTGATCGTCGAGCCACCGCCGGAGCCGCCCTGCGCCTGGTTCCAGGCGGCGCGCGCGATCCCGACCGGGTCGAACCCGTAGTTGGTGTAGAAGCTGCGGTCCTCGGCGGACAGGACGGCCTGCTGGACCCAGACCGGGACCTGGTTCAGCGGGACCTTGATCCGGTTGCCCTGCGCCTGGGTGAGGTTCGCGAGCGTCTCGCCGTCCTGGTAGGCGATCGTCGCGACCTGGTTGTTGGTCGTGTCGTCGGGGCTCGGGATGCGGAAGACGATCCAGCCGACCGCGAAGGCCAGGAGCGGCGCGACGACGAACAGCCCGATCAGCACGTAGGCGATCCGGCGCACGCGGCGCCACCGGCGCTTCCCCGGCGGGAGGGCGGCCGCCCTCGCCTTGCGTCCGCGCGGCTCGTCGTCCCCGCCCCGGCCTCCGCGGGAGGGCGGGTCGGCCGGCGGGGGCGGGGTGCGCCCGGGGGCCGCGGTGCCCGTGACCACGTCCGTGGGCGCGGTGCCCGGGCGGGCGGCCCGGGTGGGGGCGGACGCCAGCGAGCCGGCGCTCGCGAGCGGACGGGCGCTCTCGTGGGTGAGGAGGCGGGGCTCGGGGACCGACGAGGGGGCGACGCGGGTGCCGGGGGCGGCGGGCGGCCCGACGCGCGTGGCGGGTGCCTGGCCGTTGGCCGGCTTCTGGCCGTTCGCAGGCTTCTGGCCGTTCGCGGGCTTCTGGCCGTTGCCCGGTTGCCCGTTCGCGGGCCGCGGCGGTGAGGCCGGCTGGGGCGGCCGGGCGTTGCGCGCGGCGGGCCGGCCCGCGTCGCGCGCCTGCGAGGGGGGCACGGGCGACCATCCCGGCGGGAGCTTGTCCACCCGCGTGACCGCGGGGCCCGGCCGGGCCCCGTTGCCCTGGGGGCCGCTTGGGCCGGCGACGGGACGACGGTCCGTCCGACGGTCGTCGGTCACGTGGCGCCTCCCGGGAACGGCATCGTCAGGAACGGACCCGGCCCGCTCACGCGCACCGCGACGGCGTCAGGGTGATGCCGTACGACGCCGACGGCGGCCCGTACCCGAGACGTCGTCCGCTCCCAAGACGTAGGACTGTACGAGGTGGTTCCACCGGCATGTACGGCAGACCTCCACCACGTGCACCGTGAACTCGCCGGCCGCGTCGTCCAACCGAGCGATCTCGTCGGCCGAACGGGCGGAACCGGACACCGGACCGAGCCGGTCGCCGAACACCCAGGACACGTTGACGACCTCGTCGCGCCGGCACACCGGGCACTTCGTGGGGGTCGGCAGACCGTGGAAGGACGCCGCCTGCAGGAGGTAGGCCCCGGCGTCGCAGGCGTCCGCGGAGGTGGTGCGCCCGGCGGCGAGGTCGGCGAGGTGCGCGCGGCGCTGCAGCGCGTAGTCGACGACCTGGCGGGGTGTTCGCACGCGTTCCAGCGTAGCCAGCGGGCGGGCCGGGCGCGCTGTCGTCCTGTGACGTGGTCGTCGGGGGGAGGCCTCCCGATGTATCGGGCCGATATGGTCGGCGACCGGCAGCAGTCGTCGACCGGGAGGAGGGACCGTGCTCGAGCTCGCGGTCCTCGGTCTCCTCCACGAGACCCCGATGCACGGGTACGAGCTGCGCAAACAGCTCCACGCCCGGCTCGGCTCGCTGCGTGCGTACTCGTGGGGCTCGGTCTACCCGACCCTGCGTCGTCTCCAACGGGCCGAGCTGATCACCGAGCGCGAGCCCGGGGACGAGGTCGCCCCCCGCGGCGGCTGGGGTCGCCGGGGGCGTCGGGTCTACGAGATCACCGCCGAGGGCAAGGACCGCCTCGACGAGCTGCTCGGCGAGGCCGGGCCGCAGACGCACGACGACGACAGCTTCGGGGTCCACCTCGCCTTCTTCTCCCGCACGCCCGCCGAGGTGCGCATGCGGATCCTCGAGGGGAGGCGCCGTCGCGTCGAGGAGAGGCGCGAGGGGCTGCGGGCGACGATGACCCGCGCCGGCGAGCAGATCGACCGCTACACCCGCGAGCTGCACCGGCTCGGGCTCGACAGCACCGAGCGCGAGGTGCGCTGGCTCGACGAGCTCATCGACCACGAACGGTCGCTGGGGCGTCACGACACCGAGGGGCCGACGGGTCGTACCCGTCGGCCCGAATGAGCGAAGGAGACCATCCATGGGTCAGGTCCGTGTGGCCGTCGTCGGCGTCGGCAACTGTGCCGCGTCGCTGGTCCAGGGCGTCACGTACTACGCCGACGCCGACCCGGCCGCCCGCGTGCCGGGTCTCATGCACGTCGACTTCGGCGGCTACCACGTCCGGGACCTGACGTTCGTGGCGGCGTTCGACGTCGACGCGAAGAAGGTCGGGCAGGACCTCGCCGAGGCCATCAGCGCGAGCGAGAACAACACGATCAAGATCGCCGACGTCGCGCCGACCGGCGTGATCGTGCAGCGCGGCCACACCCTCGACGGGCTGGGCCGCTACTACCGCGAGACGATCACCGAGGCCGACGAGGAGCCGGTCGACGTGGTCGCGGCGCTGCGCGAGGCGCGCGCCGACGTGCTCGTCTCCTACCTGCCGGTGGGCAGCGAGGACGCCGACAAGTTCTACGCGCAGTGCGCGCTCGACGCGGGCGTCGCCTTCGTCAACGCCCTGCCCGTGTTCATCGCCTCCGACCCCGAGTGGGCCGCGAAGTTCACCGAGGCGGGCGTGCCGATCGTCGGCGACGACATCAAGAGCCAGGTCGGCGCCACCATCACCCACCGCGTCCTCGCGAAGCTCTTCGAGGACCGCGGCGTGCAGCTCGACCGCACGATGCAGCTCAACGTCGGCGGCAACATGGACTTCCGCAACATGCTCGAGCGGGAGCGCCTGGAGTCGAAGAAGGTCTCCAAGACCCAGTCGGTGACCTCGCAGGTCGACCGCGACATGGGCAAGGGCAACGTCCACATCGGCCCGTCGGACCACGTGCCGTGGCTCGACGACCGCAAGTGGGCCTACGTCCGGCTCGAGGGGCGCGCCTTCGGCGACGTGCCGCTGTCGCTGGAGTACAAGCTCGAGGTCTGGGACTCCCCGAACTCGGCCGGGATCATCATCGACGCCGTCCGGGCCGCGAAGCTCGCGCTCGACCGTGGCATCGGCGGCCCACTGCTCGGCGCCTCGTCGTACTTCATGAAGTCCCCGCCCGAGCAGTACCGCGACTCCGTGGCCTACGAGAAGGTCGAGGAGTTCATCCGCGGCGAGGGCTGAGCCCCACCACGCACGAAGGGCCCCACCGGATCGGTGGGGCCCTTCGTCGTCGTACGGCCCGCTACGGGACCACGTTCACCAGGCGGCCCGGCACGACGATGACCTTGCGCGGCTCGGCGCCGCCCAGGATCTCGACGATCTTCTCCTCGGCCAGGGCCGCGGCGCGCACCTCGTCCTCGGTCGCCGACGCCGCCACGGTGACCCGCGAGCGCACCTTGCCCTTGACCTGGATCGGGTACTCGGCGGTCTCCTCGACCAGCAGCGCCGGGTCGGCCTCGGGGAAGGCCGCGTAGGCGAGCGTCTCCGCGTGCCCGAGCCGCGACCACAGCTCCTCGGCGAGGTGCGGGCACAGCGGCGAGAGCATCAGCACCAGCGGCTCTGCGACAGACCGCGGCAGCCCGCCGTCGGGGTAGGTCTTCGTCAGGTGGTTGGTCAGCTCGATCAGCTTCGCCGCGGCGGTGTTGTAGTGCATCGCCGGGAAGTCGGCGCGCACCCCGTCGATCACCTTGTGCAGCAGGCGCAGCGTCTCGTCGGACGGGGCGTCGTCGGAGACCCGCAGCGAGCCGTCGTGCTCGTCGACCAGCAGCCGCCACGCCCGCTGCAGGAACCGCTGCGACCCGACGACGTCGCGGGTGGACCAGGGGCGGGAGGCCTCCATCGGCCCCGTCGACATCTCGTAGAGCCGGAAGGTGTCGGCGCCGTAGGTGGCGCACATGTCGTCGGGCGTCACGACGTTGCGCAGCGACTTGCCCATCTTCCCGTACTCGCGGGTGACGGGGCCGTCGTTCCACGTGAATCGTGTCGTGCCGTCCGGGCCGTCGGGCGTCTCCACGACCTCCTCGGCCGGCACGTAGACCCCGCGCGCGTCGGTGTAGGCCCACGCCTGGATGTAGCCCTGGTTGAACAGCCGGCGGAACGGCTCCGACGCGCTCACGTGGCCGAGGTCGAACAGCACCTTCTGCCAGAAGCGCGCGTAGAGCAGGTGCAGCACCGCGTGCTCGACGCCGCCGACGTAGAGGTCGACCCCGCCCGGGTCGGCCGGGCCGAACTGCTCGGGACGCGGGCCCAGCCAGAAGCGCTCGACGTCGGGGTCGACGAAGCGCTCGGCGTTCGTCGGGTCGAGGTAGCGCAGGTGGTACCAGCAGGAGCCCGCCCACTGCGGCATCGTGTTCGTCTCGCGGACGTAGCGCGCCCAGGCCCGCTCGGAGTCGGAGGCGAGGTCGGCGGAGAACGACGTCCACTCCGTGGCGCGCGCCAGCGGCGACTCCGGCGACGAGTCGCGGTCGTCGGGCGCGAACGACTTGGGGGAGTAGTCGTCGACGTCGGGCAGCAGGACCGGCAGGTCCTCGTCGCCGAGGGCGTGCGGGATCGACGGGCCGCCGTCGGACTCGCCGTCGGCGGCGTAGGCGACCGGGAACGGCTCGCCCCAGTAGCGCTGGCGGCTGAACAGCCAGTCGCGCAGCTTGTACTGCACGACGGCCTCGCCGTCACCGCGCCCGGCCAGCCAGTCGATGATCGCGCTCTTCGCCTCGGCGACGCCCAGCCCGTCCAGGGAGATCTCGTCGTTGGCGGAGTTGATCGCCGCGCCGGCCCCGACGTAGGCCTGGCCGTCGAAGTCCTCGGGCGGCTGCACGGTCCGGCGGATCGGCAGGCCGAACACGGTCGCGAAGTCCCAGTCGCGCTGGTCCTGGCCGGGCACGGCCATGATCGCGCCGGTGCCGTAGCCCATGAGGACGTAGTCGGCGACGAAGACCGGGAGCGGCTCGCCGTTGACCGGGTTCGTCGCCCAGGCCCCGGTGAACACGCCCGTCTTGTCGCGGGCCTCCTGGCGCTCGAGGTCGGAGCGCGACGCGACGACGCTGCGGTAGCCCGCGACCGCGTCGGCCGGGGTGTCGGCGCCCCCGGTCCAGCGCCCGTCGAGCTCCTCGCCCGCCCCGGGCTGGGGCCACGCCGCCGGCAGGATCGCGTCGACCAGCGGGTGCTCGGGCGCCAGCACCAGGTACGTGGCCCCGAAGAGCGTGTCGGGCCTCGTCGTGAAGACCTCGACCGCGTCGTCCGAGCCGGCGACGGCGAACCGCACGGTCGCGCCCTGCGAGCGCCCGATCCAGTTGCGCTGCATCGCCTTGACCGAGTCGGGCCAGTCGACGCCGTCGAGGTCGTCGGCCAGGCGGTCGGCGTACGCGGTGATCCGCATCATCCACTGGCGCAGGTTGCGGCGGAACACGGGGAAGTTGCCGCGCTCGGAGCGCCCGTCGGCGGTGACCTCCTCGTTCGAGAGCACCGTGCCCAGCGCCGGGCACCAGTTGACCGGGGCTTCGGCGAGGTAGGCCAGGCGGTGGCCGTCGAGCACGCGGTCCTGCTCCGGGCGCGACAGCGTCGACCACGCGCGACCGTCGGGGGTGTCCCGCGTCCCCGCGGCGAACTCCGCCTCCAGCTCCGTGATCGGGCGGGCCCGGTTCGCCGCCGGGTCGAACCACGACCCGTGGATCTGCAGGAAGATCCACTGGGTCCAGCGGTAGAACTCCGGGTCGGTCGTGGACACCGAACGGCGCTCGTCGTGCGCCAGGCCGAGCCGGCGGATCTGGGCGCGGTAGCGCCGCACGTTCGCCTCGGTGGTGGTCCGCGGGTGCGTGCCGGTCTGCACGGCGTACTGCTCGGCGGGCAGGCCGAACGCGTCGAAGCCCATCGTGTGCAGGACGGTGCGCCCGGTCATGCGCAGGAAGCGGCCGAGCACGTCGGTCCCGATGAAGCCCAGCGGGTGCCCGACGTGCAGCCCCGCGCCGCTCGGGTACGGGAACATGTCCATGAGGTAGAACTTCTCGGCCGGGTCGAGCTCCGAGCCGTCACCCAGCGGGCCCGACGGGTTCGGCGTGGCGAAGGTCTGCTCCGCCTCCCACCGGTCCTGCCAGCGGGCCTCGATCTCCCCCGCGAGCGCGGCGGTGTAGCGGTACGGGGGCACGGCCGCCCCGGAGGAGTCCCGCCGGGCGACGTCGGGCTGGGCGGTCACGGCGTTCCTCCTGGTCACACACGATCGCTGCCTCCGGCGCGACTGCTGACGGCGACCGGGGCGCGCCACGTCACGCCGGTGGCGTGGACGGGCATGTCGGGCTCCGAGCCTACTCTGGAGGCATGGTCGTCCCCGTCCTGGCCGCTGTCCTGATCGTGGCTGCGCTGACCCTCGTCGTCATCGGCGTCCTGGCCGCCACCCACCGCCTGCGCCGCAACCGGCTGATCGGCGTGCGCACCGGCTGGACCCTCGCCCGCGTCGACGCGTTCCGGCGCGCCAACCGGGTCGCCGCGCCGGCCTTCGTCGCCTCCGGCGTCGTCGGGCTCGCCGGCGGCGTCGGCGCCCTGCTGGCGCCCGTCACCGCGGCGGCCGCGACGCTGCTCGTCGTCGGGACCCTGGGGCTGCTCGTCCTGCTCGGGGTGGGCGGGACGGTCGGCGCGCGCTTCGCCGAGGCCGACCGCGCCGAGACCCTCGAGGCCGAGAACCGGCCCGCGCAGCCCTGCATGCCGCCCGAGTCGGTGACCGTTCCCGACGAGGCCTGTGGTCCCGCCGCGTCGTCGTGCGCGGGCTCCTGCGCGATCTGCCCGCGGGCGGGCGCGGCGGGCTGAGTCCTCACCAGCCCCAGGTGCCGGCCCCGCCCTTGAACGGCCCGACGACCTCGGCGGTGATCCACCCGCCGTAGAACCCGCCGGGCTGCGGCACCACGCGCTCGCCGTCGAGGGTGATCTCGTCGAACGGCGCCGGGTAGAGGGCCACCCGGTCGGCCAGCTCGGGGTAGGTCGCGGACACGTCGCCCTCGGGGTACCACCAGCCGATGGCCTCGAGCGTCGCGCCCGGCACGACGACATCGACGTACCGCGCCGTGCCCTTCCACTCGCACACCGTGCGCCGCTCGGCGGTGCGCAGCACGCCCTCGGTGAAGGCGGCGCGGGGCAGGTAGAACGTCGGCGGGTGGCTGGTCTCGAGCACGCGGACGACGTCGTCGGTGTCGACGACCACGGTGCCCGCGTGCGTGACGACCGCACGCCGGGGGTCGCGCTCCAGCCGCGGCGGGCGCGGGTAGTCCCACACCGACTCCTGGCCCGGCCCCGGCTCCTCGCGAGTGATGCGCATGGTCACGACGCTAGGCCGGTGCGGCGCGCGCCGCCGGGCGCGTCAGTTGCGCTTCGGCTCGGCCACGTGCGTGGCGAGCAGGGCCAGCGGCACGCCCTGGCGGCGGAGCACCCCGCCCCAGAGGTCGTAGCGGGGCGGGGCGAGGACGTCGTCGGGCAGGGCGGGCACGACGAACCAGTCGCCGCGCGAGATCTCCCCGGCCAGCTGCCCGCCGTCCCAGCCCGCGTAGCCGGCGAACACCCGCAGGCCGCGGACGCGCGGCGCGAGCGAGGCCGGGTCGCCGTCGAGGTCCACCAGCGCGACCGGGCCGCGCACCCCGACGACGCCGTCGGTGCCCGACGGGTCGTGGCCCGCGTGCAGCGCGGCCAGGCACAGCGCCGTCTTCTGCTCCACCGGTCCGCCGACGAACACCGCGCTCGGCCGCGTCGTGTACGGCCCCCAGGTGGGGAGCACGTCGCCGACCGCCACCTCGCTCGGCCGGTTCAGCACCACCCCGAGCGTGCCCTCGCGCCGGTGGTCGATGACGAACACGACGGTGCGCACGAAGTTGGAGTCGGTCAACGACGGGGCGGCGACGAGCAGGGTTCCGGGCTCGACGGCGGTCGCCGCGCGTCCGGCGGGCTCGTCGCGGGTTCCCTCGGCCACGGGATCCATCGTGGCACTGCTCGGACCGATCGGTGAGCCCGGCCGCCGAGCGTCACGCCCCTCCCGCCGGACGGACGCACCGGGGCGCCCACCGCCCGCGTAGCGTGACCGGTCGTGCCCGCCCCTCCCGCCGCGTCGGCCGCCCCCGGCCGCGTCGGCCGCCGAGAACTGGCGGCGCAGCCCGGCTTCCTCCGGCTGCTGACGATCCGGCTGGGCGCGCAGTGGGGCGACGGCGTCTTCCAGGCGGCGCTCGGCGGCGCGGTCCTGTTCAACCCCGAGCGCCAGTCCGACCCGGTGCTCGTCGCCGTCGGCCTCGCCGTCGTGCTGCTGCCGTACTCCCTCGTGGGCCCGTTCGCGGGGGCCCTGCTCGACCGCTGGGACCGGCGCCGCGTGTTCGTCGTCGCGGGGGCGATCCGCGCGGTGCTCACCCTCGTGACCGCGGCGGTGGTCGCGGCCGGGGTCACCGGGCCGGCGCTCTACCTCGGCGCCCTCGCGACCATCGGCGTCAGCCGCTTCGTCCAGGCCGGGCTCTCGGCCGCGCTCCCGCACGTGGTCGCCCCGCGCCGCCTCGTCGCGGCGAACTCCCTGGTCACCACCAGCGGTGCGGGCGCGGCCGTGGTGGGCGCCTCCTGCGCGTTCGTCGTGACCGGCCTGATCGGCCCGGGGAACCTCGGCTCCGGCATCACGGCCGCCACCTCGGTGATCGGGTCGGCGGTGATCGTGGCCGTCGCCGTCGGCTTCGCCCGCGAGTCGCTCGGGCCCGACGACCCGAGCGAGGCGGCCCAGGCGCTCCGGGCGGTCGCGTCCGGGCTGGCCGACGGGGCCCGGGCCGCCCGGGAGGCGCGCGGCGTGGTGGCGGCGTTCTGCGCGGTGGCGGCGCACCGGCTCGCCTTCGGGGTGGCCACCCTCGTGATGCTGCTGATGATGCGCAACGGCCTCTCCGACTGGGGCCCGCTGAAGGCCGGCATCGCGGGGCTCGGCGAGACGGTGGTCGCGGCCGGGATCGGGCTCGTGGTGGCGGCCGTCGTCACCCCGTGGCTCACCTCGCGGATCGGCCGCCCGGCCACCGTGCGCGTCATGCTCGGGCTCGCGGCCGCCGCCCTGCTGGCGCTCGGGCTGCCGATGACCCTCCCGACGATCCTCGCGGCAGCGTTCCTCCTCGGCCTCGTCGGGCAGGCGATCAAGCTGTGCTCCGACGCCGCGGTGCAGCGCGAGGTCGACGACGCCCGCCGCGGCCGGGTGTTCGCCCTCTCCGACACGGTCTTCAACGTCACCTACGTCCTCGCCGTCGCCGCGGCCGCGCTGCTCGCCCCGCTCGACGGCCGGTCGGCGGGCCTCATCGGCACCGCCGCCGGGCTCTACGGGCTCGGCCTCGTCGTGCACGAGATCGCCCTGCGCCGCGGCGTGCCGGTCGGCGACACCCGCGGTCCCGACGGCGGCGCCCTCCCCGTGCCCGAGCAGCGCGGGGACCAGGGCGGGCGTGACCAGGGCGGGCGTGATCAGGGCGGCACCCAGCCGGGCCCGCCCTCGCCGACCGCCGCGTCCACCAGCCCGTCGGAGTCGGTGTCGGCGAGGAGCACGTCCCAGCGCGACGTCGAGGACCCCGCGTAGGCACTCTCCGCCCTGCCGTCCCCGTCGTGGTCGACGAGCAGCTGGTCGGCCCGGCCGTCCCCGTCGAGGTCGCACAGGACGCGGCCGGCGGCCGACCTCCCGTCGGGGACGCCGTCGTCGTCGGTGTCGAGCTCGGGCGCGATCCGTCCGCCGGGAGCGCCCGGGTCGCGGGCGGCCCACGTCCCGCGCCCGGCCGGGTCGACGAACGCGGCCTCGGGGCGGTCGTCGTCGTCGAGGTCGAGCAGGGCCCGGTCGGCGGCCCCGTCGCCGTCGGAGTCCCAGAGGGCGTCGTCGACCCGGCCGTCGCCGTCGAAGTCGAGCGCGACCGCGTCCGGGGCCGGCCCGCCCAGCGCGAGATCGGCCGGCGACCGGTGCCGGTGGACCGGACCCCGGCCGGTCCCGAAGTGGTAGGTGATCACACCGGTACCGACTCCGGGCCGCCCCGGACGGTTCCGTCCGGCCTATGACTGCCACCCGGTGACAGCTACTCGCGGCGCGACGGTGGCGCAATCCTGACGTCGGGTGTCAGCGATGTGCCATCGCTGACCCATCCGGGAGGTCAGCTTCCGATGATGCCCTCGGACCGCGCCCACTCCAGGAGCGCCGCCTCGGCCGCGTCCCGATCGAGCGGACCCTGCTCGAGGCGCAGGTCCTTGAGGTGCCGCCACGCCTTCCCGACGACCGGCCCGGGGCCCACGCCGAGCAGCTCCATGATCGCGTTGCCGTCGAGGTCGGGACGGACCCGGGCGAGGTCCTCCTCGGCGGAGATGCGCTCGATGCGCTCCTCGAGGTCGTCGTAGGTCCGCTGCAGGGCGGCGGCGCGCCGCTTGTTGCGGGTCGTCGAGTCGGAGCGCACGAGGGCGTGCAGCCGGCCGAGCAGGGGGCCCGCGTCGGTGACGTAGCGCCGGACGGCCGAGTCGGTCCACTCGCCCTTGCCGTAGCCGTGGAAGCGCAGGTGCAGGAACACCAGCTGCGAGACGTCGTCGATCAGCTGCTTCGGGTAGCGCAGCTCGCGCATCCGCTTGCGGGTCATCTTGGCGCCGACCACCTCGTGGTGGTGGAAGCTGACGCGGTTGCCGGGCTCGATCCGCCGGGTGGCGGGCTTGCCGATGTCGTGGAGCAGCGCGGCGAGGCGCAGCGTCAGGTCCGGGCCGTCGGTCTCCCGCGCGACGGCCTGCTCCAGCACGGTGAGCGAGTGCTCGTAGACGTCCTTGTGCTGGGCGTGCTCGTCGATCTCCAGGCGCATCGCCGGGACCTCGGGCAGCACCACGTCGGCGAGCCCGGTGTCGACCATCATCTCCAGCCCGGCCCGCGGGTGGTCGCCGAGGAGGAGCTTGGACAGCTCTGCCTGCACGCGCTCCGCGGTGATGCGGGAGAGCTCGGGGGCCAGCGCGGTCATGGCCTCGCGGACCCGGGGCGCGACGGTGAACCCGAGCTGCGACACGAAGCGGGCGGCCCGCAGCAGCCGCAGCGGGTCGTCGGCGAAGGAGCGCTCCGGCTCGATCGGGGTGTCGAGGACCCCGCGGGCAAGCGCCGCGAGCCCGCCGCAGGGGTCGACGAAGGTGCGGTCGGGCAGCGAGACGGCCATCGCGTTGGCCGTGAAGTCGCGGCGCACCAGGTCGCCCTCGACGCTGTCGCCGAACGCGACGACGGGGTTGCGGGAGACGCCGTCGTAGGTGTCGGCGCGGAAGGTCGTCACCTCGAGCGTCACGCCGTGGCGGGCCAGCCCGATCGTCCCGAACTCGATGCCCGTGTCCCAGACGGCCTCGGCCCACCCCGAGACGATCTTCTTGACCTGGGCGGGGTGCGCGTCGGTGGTGAAGTCGAGGTCGCTGGAGAGCCGGCCCAGGAGTGCGTCGCGCACGCTGCCGCCGACGAGGTACAGCCGGTGGCCCGCGTCGGCGAACCGGTGGCCGAGGTCGTCGGCGACGGGCGAGTACCGGAGCAGTTCCACCACCGCAGTCTGACCGGCGTCGGGCCGGTCCTGCTGCGGGTTCCCGCCCGTCCCGACGAGGGACGGGGCGGCCTGGGGGGCGGTCTGGGCGGTTCCGGGCACGACAGGACAGCGTAATTCGCGGCCGGTGGGCCGCCGCGCCCCGGGACCCGCCCACCGCCCGGTGACGCATCCCGTGGCCGGACGGGCCGCCGTACCATCACGGAATGCCTCCGCCGCCGCGACGACCCGCCGACCGCCGCCGGCGCGGTCCGCGACGTCGCATGCGCACGGTCGACGAGTTCTCGGCCGGTGGGCTCGTGGTCGACGCGCAGCAGGGCTGCGCGGCGCTGATCGGGCGGCTCGACCGACGCGGGCGCCTGCTCTGGTCACTGCCCAAGGGGCACATCGAGGAGGGCGAGACCGCCGAGCAGGCCGCGGTCCGCGAGGTCGAGGAGGAGACCGGCATCCTCGCGGTCGTGCAGGCCCCCCTGGGCAGCATCGACTACTGGTTCGTCGCCGAGGACCGCCGCGTCCACAAGACGGTGCAGCACTTCCTGCTCTCGGCCACCGGCGGCGAGCTCTCCGACGCCGACGTCGAGGTCACCGAGGTGGCCTGGGTGCCGCTCGGCGAGCTGTCCTCGCGCCTCGCCTACGCCGACGAGCGCCGGCTCGTCCGCCTGGCCGCCGAGATCCTGGAGGAGTCGGCGTGACGGCGGGAGGGGCGCTGCGGACCCTCCTGACCCTCGTGGTCGCCCTGCTCGTCCTGACGACGGCCCCGCAGGCCGCCGCGACCCCCGCCGCGACCCCCGCCCTGCCGCGGCAGGCGCCGGGCCCCGTGACGCTCGCCCTCGACGCGCTCGGCCCCCGCGTCGTCACCCCCGATGGCCCGGCGGAGCTGACCGTCACCGGGCGCCTGACGAACTCCGGCGCGGTCCCGGTGCGCGACGTCGGGGTCCGCGTCCAGCGCGGCGCCCCCGTGTCCACCGACCGCGAGATCGCCGCGGCGCTCGCCGGGGCGGTCTCGCCGGACGCCGGCGTCGTCGCGCCCGCCTTCACCCCGGTCAGCGGCGAGCTCGACCCCGGCGACACGGTCCCGGTGGCCGTCCGGGTGCCCGTGGCCGCGCTCGCCCTGCCGGGGCCGGGCCTCTACCCGCTCGTCGTCGAGGTCAACGGCACGCCGGGACCGGCGGCGGGCCCGGCCCGCGTCGCGGCGGTGCGGACGCTGCTGCCGGTCGCCGGCGCCCCCGCGGCCGCCGGCGCCGCCGTCTCCCTCCTGTGGCCGATCACCGACCGCCCGCGGCGCCTCGCCGTGCCGCCCGGCAGCCCGACCCTGCTCGCCGACGACTCCCTGGCGGCGTCCTTCGCCCCCGGCGGCCGCCTGGCGGGGCTGGTGTCGGCGTTGACCGGCTCGGCCCCGGTCGGTGGCCCGGCCGCGGCGGCGACCTGCCTCGCCGTCGACGCCGACCTGCTCGAGACCGCTCAGGCCATGAGCGGCGGCTACCAGGTGAGCTCGCCGACCGGGCCCCGGCCGGGCACCGGGGCCGCGGCCGCGGGCACGTGGCTGGCCGCGCTGCGGGCGGCCGCCCCGGGGCGCTGCGTCCTCGCCCTGCCCTACGCCGACGCCGACCTGCTCGCCACGAGCCGCGGCAACATGAGCGACCTCACCACCGCCGCCCGCACCCTCGGGGCCCGCCGCACCGCGGAGCTGCTCGGGGTGACCCCGGTGCCCGACGCGACCGTCCCGGCCGGGGGCCTGCTCGACGAGCGCAGCCTCGCCGACCTCACCGGCGGCGGCGCCCGGGCGCTTCTCGTCGACGGGGCGACGCTCGCGGGCGGGGTCCCGCCGGGCTCCGTCGGACGCTTCGCCGGGGACGGGCCCACCACGCTGGCGCTCGCCTCCGACCCGCTGGCCGCGCAGGCGCTCGTCCCCGGGCCCGCCGCCGGGTCGGTCCCGGCCGACGGGCCCCTCGCCACCCAGGACGCGCTGGCCGTGCTGACCGGCCGGGCCCTCGCGGGCGGCGGCGTGACCGTGCTCGCCCCGCCACCCGAGTGGGCGGCCGACCCGGCCGCCGCGGCCGCGCTGCTCGCCGGC
>NZ_JBHSIV010000051.1:0-28824 GCF_042653685.1 Actinomycetospora atypica
CGGCGGGCGCGGTCGGGCCGCCGCCACCGCAGCGCCGCCACCGGCCCGAAGCCCTCGTCGCGCACCGCCAGCGGCCCGCTCCCGTCGGCGAGCTCGGCGGCCGCGACGATGCGGCGTTCCATGCCGCCGAACACGAGCACGTGGAACGGGGCGATCACCCACCAGTAGGCGTGCCCGGCCAGGCCGCGCGGCAGGAAGATCGCGCGCTGCCGGTAGGTCGAGCCGCCGGGCCGCGGGGCCACGCGCAGCTCGAGCCACGCGAGGCCGGGGGCCTTCATCTCGGCGCGCAGGCGCAGCAGGTACTCGCCCTCGTCGAGCTCGGTCCCGGACGCGGAGACGTCGCCGGCCGCACCGTCGACGATCTCCTCCACGCGCCACCAGTCGAGGGCGTCACCGACCTTGAGGCTGTCCTCGTCGCGTCGGCCGCGTCGCAGGCCCACCCCGCCGACGAGACGGTCGATGATGCCGCGCGCCCACCAGCCGATGGGGAACGAGTACCAGCCGCGGTTGCCGCCGATCCCGACGACGACGTGCCACAGCGCCTCGGGCGGGGCGGCGGAGGGCCGCTCGCGGACGTCGGTGTAGACCGTCCCGCCGGCCCAGTCGGGGTCCGACGGCAGCAGGTCCGACGGCATCGGGTCGGCCGGGGCGTAGCGGGCGTTGGCGCCCGACCAGCGCGTCTCCACCTGGCCGTCGCGGATGCGCGTCAGGGCGAGGTCGACGGCCGCGCGGAAGCCGGTCAGGCCGGCGGCGGGCGGGGCGATGTAGGAGTCGATGTCGTGCTCGGCGGCGACGACCTCGTGGACGAGCGAGTCGATCAGCGGGACCGCGGTCGAGCGCGGCACCGGGGTGACGAGGTTGACCCAGTGCGAGGACAGCCGGGGGGTGAGGACCGGCACGGGCAGCATCGTGCGCGGCGGCAGGCCCGCGACCTCGGCGAAGCCCTCCATCATCTGCAGGTAGGTGAGGACGTCGGGGCCGCCGACGTCGAACGTGCGGTTGACCTCCGCGGGCAGGTCCACGGCGTGCACGAGGTAGTGCAGGACGTCGCGGATGGCGATCGGCTGCACGCGGTGGTGGACCCAGGACGGCGTGAGCATCACCGGCAGGCGCTCGGTGAGGTAGCGCAGCATCTCGAAGCTGGCCGACCCCGACCCGAGGATCACGGCCGCCTGCAGCACCGCGGTCGGCACCCCGGAGCGCAGGAACACCTCGCCGACCTCCGTGCGCGAGGCGAGGTGCTCGGAGAGCTCGACGTCGTCGGGGTGGATGCCGCCGAGGTAGACGATCCGGCGGACGCCCGCCTCGCGGGCCGCCTGCGCCGTGATGAGCGCGGCGCGCCGGTCGACCGCGGCGAAGCCCGACTCGGAGAGCGAGTGCACGAGGTAGAACAGGACGTCGGCGCCCTCGCAGGCCGCCCGCATGGAGTCCTCGTCGAGGACGTCGCCCGCGACCACCTCCACCGCGTCCTGGTGGGTCCAGGGGATGTCCTTCATCTTCGCGGGCGTCCGCACCACGCAGCGGACGTCGTGGCCCTCGGACGCGAGCCGCGGGGCGAGCCGTCCACCGATGTAGCCGGTCGCACCGGTCACCACGCACTTCACCCCGCCATCGTCGGGGGTCCCGACCCCGCCCGCAGTACCAGTCGGGACGGGACCGGCCGCCACTCGACCGGGGGAGCCACCACCGTGCGCACCCACTCGACGGGATGGACACCCCGCCGTCCCGGCGGGTCGGGGCACGGCACTCACTCGGGCGCCTCCGTCGAGCGCGTCGAGGTGACCGACCGTGGCCGGGGGCTGCGCCGAACGACACGGATGTGCTTCATCTCCACTGGAGTGACACCCGGTCAGGGGGTCTTCGGGCGTGTCGCGATTTCTTCGGCGCGTCGCCCGAAAGGTGGGCCGGACCCCTGCCGTTGCGACTCATGACACGGGCGGATGCAGCTGTTCGCCGATGTCGGCAGGACCGTGTGGGGCAACGGCGGAGGTATGGAGCATGTGGGTCTGGCGGGACGAGACGGTTCGCGGCGGATGGCGTCTGGACGGGACGGGTTCCTGGTCGTACGAGGAGCCGGCGCGGCTGGCGCGGGTCGGGGCGGCCCGTGACCCGCGGCACGACGAGCTGCGGGCGCGGGAGCAGTTCGCCCGCGAGCAGCGGGCGCGCCAGGAGCGGGTGCAGCCGGCGATGGCGGCGCTGCCGGGCGACCCGTTCGAGCCCGAGCCCATCTTCCGCTCCGTGGCGCACGAGACGCGGGCCGTGCGCGAGGAGCGCCACTACGACGGCGAGCGCTACCGCCACGCCTTCCGGCAGGGTCCCGCCCGGATCCCCGAGCCCCACCCGGGCTCCGGTCCGTTCCCGGCCCAGCAGGACGAGGCCCGGTACGACGAGGTCCGCTACGACGAGCCCCGGTACGACCCCCGGCACCACGAGGCCCGGTACGACCCGCGGCGCGAGGACGCCCGGTACGACCGGAGCGGGTACGACGAGCCGCGCCACCGCGGCCTCGCGCCGGTGGCGGCGGTGCCCGCTCCCCCGGCCGGGTACGAGCCCGCCGTCTCGCCGGAGGAGGAACTCCGTCGGCGCGCCGAGCGCCGCCGCCGCCCGCGGGTGGAGCCGGAGAGCGGCCGGCACACGCTGCGCCGCTGAGCGAGCCGCTGAACGAGGACGAGTGATGCGTTCCGGACCCGTCGGGGGTGCCCGGAACACCCGGCCGGAGGGCCCCGTCGCCGCGACGGGGCCCTCCGTTCGTTGTCCGCAGGGCCACCGCCCGGCGCGGCCAGGTGTGCTGGGAGACGGCGCGGGGTATCGCCCCGCGCAGTGCCGAGACCCTGACTGCCTGGAGGTTCCTTACATGCTCGTCCGCCGTCTCGCCCGGCCCATGCTGGCCGCCATCTTCATCAAGGGCGGGATCGACACCCTGCTCAACCCGGAGCCGCGCATCGGGAAGGCCGCTCCGAAGATCCAGCAGGCCCAAGACGCCCTCGGCGACAAGCTCCCGCCGCAGGCCCCCACCGAGCCCGACCAGCTGGTGCGCATCGACGCGGGCGTGAAGATCGGGGCGGGCGTCCTGCTCGCGCTCGGCAAGTTCCCGCGCATCGCCTCGCTCGCCCTGGCCGGCAGCATCATCCCGACCACCGCGGTCGCGCACGCCTTCTGGGAGTACGACGGCGAGGACCGCGTGGCCCAGGAGCAGCACTTCCTCAAGAACCTGGGCCTGCTCGGCGGTCTGATCCTCGCCGCGGTCGACACCGAGGGGAAGCCGTCGCTGGGCTGGCAGGCCCGCCGGGCGTCGCGGAAGCTCGCGAAGCAGACCCGGGAGCTCACCGGGCAGGCCTCCGACCACGACTTCGCCGAGACCGCGAAGTCGGCCGCGGCCACCACCGGGGCCACCGCGCGCGACGTCGTCGACGTCGCGATCGGCAAGTTCGTGGCCTGACCCGCCACCCCCGTACCCGACGACGGCTCGTCCGGCCCCCCACGACGGGGTGGCGGACGAGCCGTTCGTCCGTCCGGACGCCGCGCCCCTAGGCTGGAGCGGGTGTGGACGAACTGGTCGGGCGGGCAGCGGTGCCGCCCCGTGGCGACCGCCCGGCCGCTCGACGAGGCCGGCGTCGCCGGGGTCGTCCGGCGCGCGGCCGAGCGCGGCCAGACCGTCCGCCCGCTCGGCTCCGGCCACGGGTTCTCCGACCTCGCCGTGACCGACGGCGTCCACCTCGAGACCTCGGCCTTCTCCGGCATCACGGGCGTCACCGCCGACCGGACCGGGCACGCCACGGTCCGCGTGCGCGGCGGGACGACCCTCACCGAGCTGCAGGAGGGCCTTACCGAGCGGGGCCTCGCCCTGCCGGTGCCGCTCGACGTCGGGGCGCCCACCGTGGGCGGCGCCCTCGCGGTCGGCGCCCACGGCAGCGCGTCGCACCGCGGGTCGCTCTCCGGGCAGGTGCTCGCGCTGCGCCTCGTCGACGGGCGGGGCCGGGTCCGCGACGTGCCCCGCGCCGACCTCGACGCCGCGCGCACCTCGCTCGGCGCCCTCGGAGTCGTCGTCGACGTCGAGCTCTCGGTCGTCCCGGCCGCGCCGGTCACCGTCACCCGGGGCCGGCGCCCGGTCGACGAGGTGCTCGACCCGGGGTTCTGGGAGGGCCACGACCTCGCCGAGGCCGCGCTCTACCCGTCCTCGACGACGGCGCTGGCCCGCTGGGCCGAGATCGGGTCCGCCGAGACCGGCCCGGAGGAGGACGACGAGCGCGGGGTCGGGGTCTCCAGCGCCGGCGCCACCGGCCGGACCGCCCTGGGCGGGGCGGTCGTCGTCGAACGGGCCCTGCCGCGGCTCGCCCCGTCGCTCAACCGCGTCGTCTCCCGGCTCGCCCGCACCGTCTCGGCGACCGGCGCCGGGCACCGCGTGCTCTCCGACCCCCCGCCGGTGCGCTTCGAGCAGAGCGAGTGGGCGGTGCCCCGCGAGCGGCTGGTCGAGGCGATGCGCGCGCTGCTCGCCGCCCTGGCCGAGGGGCTGGAGACGGGCCTGCCGGTGCGGATGCGGGTGGGACCGTCCGAGACGGGGTGGCTGCACCCCGCGTACGGCCGCGAGACCGGCTGGGTAGCCGTCCGCATCCCGCGCGGCACCGACCCCGGCCCGGTGCTGGCCCGCACGGCCACGCTGATGCGGGCCCACGGAGGCCGCCCCCACTGGGGCACCCGTCACGACTTCGACGCCGTCGACGTCGCCGCCGCCTACCCGCGCCTGGCCGAGTTCCACCGGGTCCGCGACGACTACGACCCCGAGCGGGTGTTCACCAACCCCGCACTCGCGCGGCTGCTCGGCGACTGATCGTCGGCCTCGGCGTCGCGGGCGGCCCCGAGGTCGACCGCGAGCGAGACCACGGCCTGGTCGATGCGGCGCAGCAGCCGCGTGACGACGAGGGCGTCGTTGCGCCGCTGCGGGTCCTCGCCGCGGGCGGCCCGGGCCTCCGCGCGGTCGAGGAGGTCCTCCGCGGAGTGCACGAGCACCTGCTCGCCGTCCGAGCGTCGCTTCCCGCGGACGACGACGTCGCGGAGCCCGTCGAGGTTCGCCCGGACCGCGGCCAGCGCCGGCTCGAGGGTGGCGGCCCACCCCGGATCGGGGTGCGCGCCGAGGTCGGCGGCGAGCCGGGCCAGCGAGCGGGCGTAGTGGTCGACCACCACGGACACCCGCAGCGCGCGGCGGTGGCTGGACCGTCCCCGGCGCCTCGGGGTGTCGACGAGCAGCGGCCTCGTCCGGGCCCGCAGGATGGCCAGGGCGGTGTCCATGTCGCGGGCGGCCTCGAGCGGCGTCGTCGTGCCCGTCCGTCGCCCCAGGACGGTGGCCACCGCGGTCTCGAGCACCGTGTCGGCGGCGTCGACGAACGCGTCGATCGCCTCGCCGAAGGCCTCGCGGGTGCCCTTGGGCAGCACGAGGAACGCGGCGAGCACGCTCGCGAGCACCCCGACCACGGTCTCCTCGATGCGCAGCACGAGCGTCTGCACGCTGAACTGGCCGATCAGGCCGTACACCAGCGCGAGCACCGCGGTGATCCAGAACGCGAGCATGCCCGGGGAGATCCGGACCAGGTAGAGGGCGAGGAAGACGCAGGCGAAGAGCAGGACGAGCGAGACGACCGGGTGGCCGGCGGTGAGCGCGGCGAGCCCCATCCCGGCGGCCACCCCGCCGACCGTCCCGACGAGGCGGCCCCATCCCCGCGAGAGCAGGTCCCCGCGGCTGTGGGTGTTCGCGAACACCACGAACGCGGCGATGACCGCCCAGTACCAGCGCGACGGGGCGAGGAGCTCGCCGGCGACGATCGCGATCGTCGTACCCACCCCCACCTGCACGGCCTGCCGCGTGGTCAGGAGCAGGCCGGACCCGCCGCCGTCGTCGCGCCCCGGGGACGAGGGGTCCGGGGCGGGGTCGGTGCCGCGGCCCTCGCCGATGCCGTCGGGCTGGGGCCGGGCGGCCACGGCCACGGGCGAGGTGGAGGGGGTGGAGCGCGGGACCCCGGGCAGGACGATGCCGCCGGTCATCTCCTCGCCGCGGCGCGCGGGCAGGTCGCGCTGGGCGTACTCGACGGAGTCGGCCACCCGGCGCACCGCGAAGGCGGCCCGCTGCACCCGCTCGTGCCCGGCGCGGGTGTCGGCGACCAGGCCCGCGACCGCCCCCCGGGCGTCGCCGAGCTCGGAGAGGATCACGCGGTGCCCGACGCGCCGGTCGGTGGCCCGGGCGAGGTGGTGCAGGCCCGCACGCAGGGCGTTGAGGGCGAGCGGGCTCGGGCGCTGCTCGTCGGACGCCCGCACCATCCGGCGCACCGCGACGCCGAGCCGCTCGAGGCCCAGCTCGGTGTCGACCACGCGCAGCGCGAGCAGGTCGTTGCCCAGGCCGGGCCAGACCCGGTCGGCGGCGCTGCGCTCGAGCTGGTCCTCGACGAGCAGGGCGGTCTCGTTGAGCCGGCGCCGGGCGCGGTAGAGGCGCTCGAGCACCGCACCGCTCGCGACGACCCCGCCGACCTGCTCGTGCTCGGCCCCGTCCCGGGCGTCACCGCCGCCCTCCTGGGCCGCCGCGAGGACCTCGTCGACCCGCAGCACCATCTCGTGGGCCCGGGCGCGGAACGCGTCGACCAGGCGCCGCAGCGTGCGTTCCTGGCGTTCGGCGAAGACGAAGGACCGCAGCAGCAGCGTGCAGCCCAGCCCGATGACGACGGCGAGGCACAGGGCCGGGATCTGCGGCGGCTTCGCCTGGAGGAACTGGGTGAAGAAGAACGGCATGAAGGCGCCCATGCCGAGCGCGAACCCGCGGGGCCCGTACCGCCGGACGTACACCGCGAGCACCATGACCACGACGAACACCGCGTCGGCGACGATGCGGTAGGGCGAGAGCAGCGTCCCGGCCACGGTCGAGGCGAGCGCCGGCAGGGCCATCAGCAGGGTGGTGACGCGCTGGCGGGAGAGCGTCTTCTCGTTGACCGCGAGGTTCGAGATCATCGCGAGCACGCCGGCGAAGAGCACGACCGTCACCGGCTCGTCGGGGGCGAGCGTGGCGCGGCCCAGGGCGACGAGCCCGGCGGCCATGGCCATCGAGGCGACCGCGACCGAGGCGAGGCGCAGGCGGGCGAGGCCCGGATCGGCCGTCACGAGCACGGTCCGGGCCGTTTCCAGCGCGCGAGTCGTGCGACCGGCCACCCGGGCTCCTCCCTGCGTCCACCCGCGCGGAGTCTCCCACGGCCGACCCGGCCGGGCGGGGGCCCTCGACACGGTTACCGCGCAGTAATAGTCTCGGGTTACCCGCCGGTACGGACCGGCTCGTTGCACTCGCGCCGGGTGCGTCGACCTTCGAGACGGAGCGACACCGCGTCATGAGCCACTACCGTTCCAACGTCCGCGACATCGAGTTCGTGCTCTTCGAGCTCCTCCGCGTGCAGGACCGCTTCGGCATCGGGCCGTTCGCCGAGACCGACGAGGAGACCGCCCGCGCGCTCCTGCACGAGGCCGCGGCGCTCGCGGAGGGACCGCTGGCCGAGTCCTACGAGTCCGGCGACCGCAACCCGGTCCGCTTCGACCCGCAGACCCACACCGCGCACCTCGACGAGGGCATCAAGAAGTCCTACAAGGCCATGTGGGACGCCGAGTGGTGGCGCCTCTCCGCCGACAACGCCATCGGCGGCATGGGCGTGCCGCCGTCGGTGCAGTGGTCGGCCGGCGAGATGATCCTGGGCGCGAACGCGCCGGTCTTCATGTACATGACCGGGCCGAACTTCGCCTCGGTGATCTACCGCAACGGCAACGAGCTGCAGAAGCACTGGGCCCAGGTCATGGTCGACCGCGGCTGGAGCGCGTCCATGGTGCTCACCGAGCCCGACGCCGGCTCCGACGTCGGCGCCGGCCGCACGAAGGCCCGCGACAACGGCGACGGCACGTGGTCGATCGAGGGCGTCAAGCGCTTCATCACCTCGGCCGACTCCGACGACCTCGTCGAGAACGTCATGCACCTGGTGCTCGCCCGCCCCGAGGGTGCGAAGCCCGGCACCAAGGGCCTCTCGCTCTTCCTCGTGCCGAAGTTCCACTTCGACCCGCAGACCGGCGAGCCGGGCGAGCGCAACGGCGCCTTCGTCACCAACGTCGAGCACAAGATGGGCCTGAACGCCTCGGCCACCTGCGAGCTCACCTTCGGCGCCCACGGCGTCCCGGCCACCGGCTTCCTGCTCGGCGACGTCCACGACGGCATCGCGCAGATGTTCCAGGTCATCGAGTACGCCCGGATGATGGTCGGCACGAAGGCCATCGGCACGCTCTCGACCGGCTACCTCCGGGCCCTCGAGTACGCCAAGGAGCGCATCCAGGGCGCCGACCTCACGCAGCAGACGAACAAGGCCGCGCCGCGCGTCCCGATCACCAACCACCCCGACGTGCGCCGCAGCCTGATGCTGCAGAAGGCCTACGCCGAGGGCCTGCGCGCCACCTACGCGTTCACCGCGACCTACCAGGACACGGTGCGGCTCGGCGAGGCGCCCGACGCGGTGGCCGGGACGGTCAGCGCCGAGGACGTGGCGCTCGCGGAGAAGGTCAACGACCTGCTGCTGCCCATCGTCAAGGGCGTCGGCTCGGAGCGGGCCTCCGAGCAGCTGATCGGATCGCTGCAGACGCTCGGCGGGTCGGGCTACCTGCAGGACTACCCCATCGAGCAGTACATCCGCGACGCGAAGATCGACTCGCTCTACGAGGGCACCACCGCGATCCAGTCGCAGGACTTCTTCTTCCGCAAGATCGTCAAGGACAACGGCCAGGCGCTCATGCACGTCGCCGGGCTCGTGCAGGCCTTCGTCGACAGCGAGGCCGGCAACGGCCGCCTCAAGGAGGAGCGCGCCCTGCTCGCCACCGCCCTCGGTGACGTCCAGGGCATGCTCGGCTCGATGGTCGGCTACCTGACCTCCTCGCAGGAGGACGTGCGCAACCTCTACAAGGTCGGGCAGCACGCGGTCCGGTTCCTGCTCTCCGTGGGCGACCTGGTCATCGGCTACCTGCTGATCCGCTCCGCCGACGTGGCGATCGCCGCGCTCGACGCCGGCGCCTCGGCGAAGGACACGCCGTTCTACGAGGGCAAGATCGCCGTCGCGCGCTTCTTCGCCAAGTCGGTGCTGCCCGAGCTCACCGCCCGCCGGGCGATCGTCGAGGCGGCCGACAACACCCTCATGGACCTGGACGTCGCCGCGTTCTGATCCTCCCGACCCCGGACCGGCACCCCCGCTGCTCGACCGCGGGGGTGCCGTCCGCGTCTCCGGGGTGGGTGATCCCCGGATCACAGACGACCGGCAGATAGGTTTCCCCTCGTGTCCAAGGTCCTGACGAGTCTTCCTGCCGGCGAGCGCGTCGGGATCGCCTTCTCCGGCGGCCTGGACACCTCCGTGGCCGTGGCGTGGATGCGCCACCGCGGTGCCGTGCCGTGCGCCTACTCGGCCGACCTCGGGCAGTACGACGAGGACGACATGGCCACGCTGCCCGACCGCGCGAAGCAGTACGGCGCCGAGATCGCCCGTCTCGTCGACTGCCGCGGCCCCCTCGTCGAGGAGGGCCTCGTCGCGCTGATGTGCGGCGCCTTCCACATCCGGTCGGGCTCGCGGGCGTACTTCAACACCACCCCGCTGGGCCGGGCCGTGACCGGGACGCTGCTCGTCCGCGCGATGCAGGAGGACGGCGTCTCGATCTGGGGCGACGGGTCCACCTACAAGGGCAACGACATCGAGCGGTTCTACCGCTACGGCCTGCTGGCCAACCCGCAGCTGCGCATCTACAAACCGTGGCTCGACGCGGAGTTCGTCGACGAGCTCGGCGGCCGCGCGGAGATGAGCCAGTGGCTCACCGAGCACGACCTGCCCTACCGCGCCAGCAAGGAGAAGGCGTACTCGACCGACGCCAACATCTGGGGCGCCACGCACGAGGCGAAGACCCTCGAGCACCTCGACGAGTCCCTGGAGATCGTCGACCCCATCATGGGCGTCCGGTTCTGGGACCCGGCGGTCGCGATCGAGCCCGAGGACGTGACGATCGGGTTCGAGCAGGGCTACCCGGTGTCGATCGACGGCGAGCGCTTCACCGACAACGTGGAGCTCGTCATGGCGGCCAACGCCGTGGGCGGGCGCCACGGGCTCGGCATGAGCGACCAGATCGAGAACCGGATCATCGAGGCGAAGAGCCGCGGTATCTACGAGGCGCCCGGGATGGCGCTGCTGTTCATCGCCTACGAGCGGCTGCTCAACGCGATCCACAACGAGGACACGATCGCGAACTACCACTACGAGGGACGCCGCCTGGGCCGGCTGCTCTACGAGGGCCGCTGGCTCGACCCGCAGTCGATCATGCTGCGCGAGAGCATCACCCGCTGGATCGGCCGCACCGTCACCGGCAGCGTGACCCTGCGCCTGCGCCGCGGCGAGGACTACACGATCCTGCGCACCGAGGGACCGAACCTCTCCTACCACCCCGACAAGCTCTCGATGGAGCGCACCGAGGACGCCGCGTTCGGCCCGGTCGACCGCATCGGGCAGCTGACGATGCGCAACCTCGACATCGCCGACTCCCGCCAGAAGCTCGAGCAGTACGCCGCGATGGGCCAGCTCACCGGGCAGGCCGCCTTCGTCGGGGAGCTCGAGCAGGGCCGCGCCGACCAGATCACCGCGGGCGGGGCGGGGGCCGACGAGTCGGCGCTCGACCGGGCGGCGATGGAGTCGGGCACCGACTAGGGGTGGCCTCGTGAGCACGGGGCCCACGGCCCCGTGCTCACGGGTGGCTACACCTTGCGGGCCTGGGCCTCGGCCACGAGGTAGAGGCCGAAGGCGAGGAAGCCGACGGCGACGGCGAGCAGCAGGAACACCCCGAACGGCTGGCCCGCGAGGGTCTTGAGCGCCGCGTCGAGCCCGCCGGCGCGCTGCGGGTCGGCGGTCAGCGCAGCCGTCGCGAACAGCACGCCCATCACCGCGAGGGCGATCGCGCGCAGCACGTGGCCCGCGACGCCGACCCACACCAGCGGTCGTCGGGCGCTCTGCGGGAGCCGGGAGAGGTCGAGCTCCTCGAGGAAGTCCCGCCGCACCCCGGTCCAGGCGGTGGCCCCGGCGGCGATCAGCACGACGAGGGCCGCGACCCCGACCAGCAGGCGGCCACCGGGCAGCGCCAGCACGCCGGCCGTGGCCTCCTGCGACCCGCCGGTCGACGAGCCCGACGACCCGGTCAGGAGCAGCCGGAGGCCGATCAGCGCGACGCCCAGCACGGCGAGCGCCCGGGCCCCGCTGCCGATCCGCTTCTGGGTCCGGTCCCAGCCGGAGGCCCATCGGTAGCCGGTGAGGGCCGCGAGGCCCTGCCACACCCCGAAGGCGACGAGGCCCAGGACGATCACGGCGATCACGACGACGCCGAAGGGCTCGCTGGCGATCGCGGTCAGCGCCCCCTGCTGGTCGGCCTGGCCGCCACCGGAGAGCGCCAGCTGGACGGCGATCCCGCCGACCAGCAGGTGGACGAGCCCGTAGCTGACCAGCCCGACCCGCCCCAGGATCTCGACGCCGCGCGCCGGGGCCTCACCCTCGCCGCCGCTCCCGAAGCCCTCGAGGGCACCTCGTACCTCGCGGGCCGCGCGGGACCCGCCCGACTCCTCGCTCATCCGCCGTTGCAGGTGATCTCGGGCTCGGCGTTGTAGCGCACCGTGCGGGGCTCGGACTTCGTCGCGCCGGTCCGGACGTCCTTGAGGACGCGGGTGTCGGTGATCGTGAAGCCACCGACCCCCTTGGACGGCTTGCACTTCGGGTTGCCCGAGAGGTCCCGGGTGCCGGGGGCCACCGGGTTGGTGCGCGGCCCGGTCTGCGAGGTCACGTCGTAGCGCTTCTGCCCGTAGATCTGGACCTTGATCGACGAGGGGGTCCACACCGTGCGGATGAGGACGGGGGTCTCGCCGTCGTTGCGGAACTTCAGGTCGATCGCGCCCTCGAACACGGTCGCCTCGCGGCCGGCCGGGTAGCGGCTGATGTAGTAGCTGTGCTCCTTGTGCTCGATCTGCTCGAGCCCCGCGAAGTACGACGCGTTGTAGAGCGTCGTCGCGAACTGGGAGATGCCGCCGCCGATCCCGCGGCCGGGGACGCCGTCGTCGATGATGCCGGCCTCGACGAAGCCCTGGCTGGCGTCGCGCGGGCCGGTGAACCCGTTGAGGCTGAACGTGGCGCCGGGGGCGACGGTGGCGCCGTTGACGATCTCGGCGACCCGCTTGATGTTCTGGCCGGAGTCCGCGGCGAACCCGTTCGTCTGGAACTCCCCGATCACGGTGGCCGGGCCGAGCGCCTGCAGCGCCTCGGTGGTCACCTTCGGCGGGGTCGTCGCGTAGACGGCGTTGACCGCGCGGCCGCTCGCGGGCGGCGGCGGGGGCGGGGTGGCGCCCGGGGGCGTGGGCGGCGGCGTGAAGGTGGTCGGCGGGGCCGGGTCGGCCTCGCGGCCGAGCGCCTCGACGAGCCCCTCGAAGGTCTTCGGGTAGTCGATGGTGCGGCCGGTGACGGCGGGGACCACGGTCGCGGCCGCGCCGGTGAACTCGAAGGAGGCGTCCTTCGGCTCGGCCTCGGTGGGGGCGAGGTCGCGGTCGACCACCTTCTCGGCGGCGGGCACGTCGACCCGCGGCTGCAGGCCCCCGGAGCCGTCGGGGTCGAAGCGGAGGAACGAGCCGATCTCGGTGGGGCTCAGGGTGGCGTTGCGGCCGTCGCCGACCACGTAGGCCGGCCCGGCGACGGCGGGCACGGCGACCTCGCGCAGGGCGGTGTCGATGCCCTCCTGGGTCACCGACACCGGCTGCTCGGTGACCGGCAGGGCCACCGGCGCCGGGTCGAGCCAGTGGGTCATGACGACGTCGACCGAGGTGCGGCTGTCGACGACGTGGCCCGGGGCCGACGGCACCGGCACGGGCCGGTCGCCCTCGAAGCGGATGGTGCCCTCGGCCGACGGGCGGTCGAGCTGCGGGCGTGCGGTGTCGATGGCCTGCCCGACGGCGACCGGGTTGCCCTTGCTGATCGGCGGGACCTCGCGGTCGCCGAACAGGGAGGTGAGGCGCGTAACCGGGTTCAGCGGCTGCTCGCCGGCCTGGGCGATCGTCGCGTCGACGTCGAGGTCGAGCCCGGCCGCGCGGGGGTCGAGCGTGGCGGTCGTCGCCCCGGGGCCGCTGCCCGCGACGAGGGTGATGGGGCGCGCGACGCGCGGGCCGAGCTCGGTGCGCAGCGCCTCGGCGGCCGCGGCCCGGTTCATCCCGCCGATCTCGACACCGGCGACCGTGACGCCCCGCGGCACGCTCGTCGCGGAGACCAGCAGGTCACCGACGTAGAGCACGGCGAGCAGGCCCACCACCGCGGCGCCGGCGACCAGCGCGCGCCGCCGTCCACGGCCGGGGCCACCGCCCTCGTCGTGCGGGGTGTCGGCGTCGGACCCGGGCGGGCCGGCCACCGGCGGGATCTGCACCGTCGCCTCGGCGTCGGCGTCGAACCCGCGCGGCGGGTCGGCCGACATCGTCCGGGTCGCCTCGGCGTCGGTCCCGGCCTCGTCGCCCGGCCCGCCGACGCGCGTGTCACCGACGGAGTCGGGCGGCTGAGGAGGTGTCGTCACAGGTAGAGCCCCGTCCCGCTGGTCGGCTCGATCGTCTCGCTGGCCACGGCGTGCACGTCGCGCTCGCGCATGACGACGTACGTCCGGCCGTCGACCTCCACCTCGGCGTGGTCGTCCGGCCCGAAGAGGACCCGGTCGCCGACCTTCACGGTCCGCACGTGGTTCCCGGTCCCGTAGACGTCTCCCCAGGCCAGCCGCTTCGACACCGAGGCCGTCGCGGGGATGACGATGCCGCCGCTGCTCCGACGCTCGCCCTCGGACTGCGAGGGGGAGACGAGCACACGGTCGTGCAGCATCTGGATTTCCAGCCGGGGATCCGACACGGCGGAATCGTACGGGGAGGTCGGTTCGGGAGGAGTCGCCGGGCGCACGGCGCGCGGGAGCGACCGCACCCGGACATGGAGAAGCCCCGTGGCCCTGCCAGGTCGGGGGTCCGGCAGCGCCACGGGGCTCGTGATGGGTGTCGTCCGGCCCCGGCCGTTCGTTACCGCCCGGGAGAGCTTCACTCGTCCGGCGTAGCACCCGGGGTCAGTCACGCCCCAGCAGGAACCGCCCGAAGTGCGGCACGGTGAAGGAGATCCAGCCGCGCTCGGCGGAGAAGACGAGCCCCTTGCGCAGGAGGCTGTCGCGCGCCGGCGACAGGGAGGACGCCCGTTTGCCCAGGTGGGCGGCCAGCGCCGAGGTCTGCACGGCCTCGTCGCGCCCCCCGGCCAGCTCCGCCATCCCCTGCAGGTACTCCCGCTCGGCGGGGGTGGCCCGCTCGTAGCGGGAGCCGAAGAACCCGACGGCGAGCTCGGCGCCGGCGTCGGGGGCGGCGACCCGCACGTCCTCGGCGTCGATCGGGCTCTGCACGGCCGCGTCCCAGGCCGCCTTGCCGTAGGCCTGGACGAAGTAGGGGTAGCCGCCGGAGACCTCGTAGAGGGTCTCGAGCGCCTCCGGCGTCAGCTCGGCGTCCTCCCGCTTCGCCGGCGCGGTCAGCGCGAAGTCGGCGTCGGCGCGGTCGAGCTGGCCGATCCGCACGTACCGGAAGAGCCGCTCGGAGTAGGACTTCGACGCGGACAGCACCGCGGGCAGGTGCGGGAGGCCCGCCCCCACGACGACGAGGGGCGCGCCCGACTGGGAGAGCTCGTGGCAGGCCGCACAGAGCGCGGACACGTCGTCGAGCTGCAGGTCCTGCATCTCGTCGATCAGCAGCGCCACCCCGACCCCGACGTCGGCGGCCAGCTCGGCGACGACGCCGAACAGCTCGACCAGGTCGATCTCGATGTCCCCGGAGTCGGCCCGGCCGCTCAGGGCGGGCGCGTCGATCCCGGGCTGCCAGCGGTCCTTGAGCTTCGCGTCGGAGGGCGTGGCCTTGAGGGCGAACGCCTTGAGCACCCCGAGGACCTCCTCGACCCGGTCGGGGGCGCGGTGGCGGACGGCCAGGTCGCGGACCGCGCGGTGCAGGGCTGCCGAGAGGGGCCGGCGCAGGTCGGCCTCGGGACGGGCCTCGATCTTCCCGGCGCCCCACCCGGCGCGGACGGCCATCGAGCGCAGCTCGCCCAGGAGCACCGTCTTGCCCACCCCGCGCAGACCGGTCAGCACGAGGCTGCGTTCCGGACGACCGCGCGCGACCCGCTCGAGCACCACGTCGAAGGCGTGCAGCTCCCGGTCGCGGCCCGCCAGCTCCGGCGGGCGCTGGCCGGCGCCGGGGGCGAAGGGATTGCGCACGGGGTCCACGGATCGGAGCGTATGGCGCTCTCTAGGTCATCTCCGATACGTCGCGAGAAACCGCGATCGGCGTGTCGCGGAAGTCCGGGGTGTGACGCGGGGCGCACCGGAGGAGCAGGGGACACCATGTATCGGTTACCGTTGGTATGGGTAACCGGAAGTAACAGTGACCGCCGGTACGGAGGAGTGGACGACCATGACGACCGTCGAGCACGAGCAGGGCAGCCAGCGGGACGACGTCGCGGAACGGCTGCTGCGGTCGGCCGGCGAGCTCTCCTACGACCCGATGGCCGAGGTCGACTGGGAGACGCCCCTCGACCCGTCCTTCCACGGCGCCAGCCCGGAGTGGAGCACCCTCTACGGGACGTCCTACTGGGACGAGCTCACCGAGGACCAGCGCCGCGCACTGACCCGCCAGGAGGCGGCGTCGGTCGCGAGCACCGGCATCTGGTTCGAGATGATCCTGCAGCAGATGGTCATCCGGGACTTCTACGGCAAGGACCCGACGGACCCCGCGTTCCAGTGGGCGCTCACCGAGATCGCCGACGAGTGCCGGCACTCGATCATGTTCGCCCGCGGCGCGGAGAAGCTCGGCGCGCCCGCCTACCGGCCCCCGCGCCACGTCATCGAGGGCGGCCGGTTCTTCAAGACCGTCGCCACCGGCGAGGCCGCCTACGCCTCGATCCTCGTGGCGGAGGAGGTCCTCGACGTCATGCAGCGCGACTGGATGCGCGACGAGCGCGTCGCCCCGTTCGCGCGGACGATCAACAACATCCACGTGGTCGAGGAGGCGCGCCACATGCGCTTCGCCCGCGAGGAGACCCGCGAGCGCCTGCAGGGCGTCGGCCCCGTGCGTCGTCGGGCCCAGGCCCTGCTCGTCGCGTTCGCCGCCTACTTCATCGTCACGAGCATGTGGAGCAAGCAGGTCTACGCGAACGCCGGGCTCGACCCCCAGCGCGCGATCCGCGAGGCGCGGGCCAACCAGCACCACCGCGCGATGCTGCGCTCCAGCTGCGCCGAGCTGATGGAGTTCCTCGGCTCGGTCGGCCTGCTCACCCGGCCCGCGCGGGCGATCTACCGCGCCGCCCACATCCTCTAGGGGCCACGGCCGTGTCGTTCGCGATCACGCAGTCCTGCTGCGTCGACGCCTCGTGCGTGTCGGCGTGCCCGGTGAACTGCATCCACCCCGCGCCGGGCGAGCCCGACTTCGGGACGACCGACATGCTCTACGTCGACCCGCGGGCGTGCATCGACTGCGGCGCCTGCGCCGAGGTCTGCCCGGTCGACGCGGTGTTCCCGGTGGAGAACCTGGTGGGCCCGCTGCGCGAGTACGCCGAGGTCAACGCGCAGTACTACGCCGACCGGGAGGCCCCGGCCGCGCTCGCCGGCACCCCGCTGTTCCACGCGTGGGACCCGGTGCGCTTCGACCGGGTGCTCCCGGCGGGCTTCCCGCAGCTCGAGGTCGCGGTGGTCGGCAGCGGCCCGGCCGGGATGTACGCAGTGGAGGACCTGCTCCTGCACACCACGGCCCGCGTGACGATCGTCGACCGGCTGGCCGTGGCCGGGGGCCTGGTGCGCTTCGGGGTGGCGCCCGACCACGCCTCGACCAAGCAGATCGGCGAGCACTTCGGCCGCTACCTCGACCACCACCGCGTGCGGACCCGCCTCGGGGTGGAGGTGGGCCGCGACGTCACCGTCGAGGACCTGGCGCGCGACCACGACGCCGTCGTCTACGCCGTCGGTGCCGCGCAGTCGCGCGACCTCGGCGTCCCCGGGGAGCAGCTGCCCGGCAACCTCGCCTCCACCACCGTCGTCGGCTGGTACAACGGCCACCCCGAGATTCCCGACGATGCCGTGGACCTCTCGGCGGGCCGCGCGGTGATCGTCGGGACCGGGAACGTCGCCCTCGACATCGCCCGCATCCTCGCCGCCGACCCCGACACCCTCACCGCTGTCGCCGCACCCGTCCTCGCGGCGCTGCGCGCGAGCCGGCTGCGCGAGGTCGTGCTGCTCGGCCGGCGTGGGCCCCGCGAGGCCGCCTGGACCCGCGGCGAGCTCCTCGGGCTGCTGCGCCGCGACGACCTCGAGGTGGTCGTCGACGACCACGACCCCCGCATCGCCGACGAGATCGCGGCCGCCGGACCCGCGGAGACCGCGAGCCTGCTGCGCGACGTGCCGCTGCTGTCGCAGGCCGGGGGGACGTCCCGACGACGGGTCGTGCTCCGCTTCCTCTCCACCCCGGAGGCGGTGCTCGGGGACGACCACGTGACGGGCGTCCGCGTCGGCGGGGTCGACCTCGACGCCCGGCTCGTCGTGCGCGCCATCGGTCACCGCGGCCGCCCCGTGCCGGGCCTGCCGTTCGACGAGGCCACCGGGACGGTCCCGCACGTCGAGGGACGGGTCGAGGACCGGCCGGGCACCTACGTCGTCGGGTGGATCAAGCGGGGTGCGGCCGGCGGGATCGGCGCCAACCGCGCCGACGCGGCCGAGACGGTGGGCTCGCTCATCGCCGACGGCGCCGCGGGCCTGCTGGGGCCGGGCGCTCCGCGCAACCCGGTCCGCCGGGCCGCCCGGTCGCTGGCTCGCGCCACCCGGCGCCGCTAGCGGGGTATCGGGCTCTCTAGCTCCGGCTCGATAGTCGGGTAGAGAGCTCGATCGGACCGTATCCGGCTGTCTAGCAGTGGCTCGATAGACGGGTAGAGGACCCGATCGCCGGCCGAGGGAGTCGTCACGCACCGGCCGGACCCCGGTCCGGGTGCGAGGTGACTCCCTCGGCGTGCGTCCGGGCCGAGGACGGGTCAGCGGCGGCGCAGGGCGTCGAGGCCCGGCCAGACGACGGCCATGAGCATGTCGGCCAGGACGTCGGCGGGCTCCCCGTCCGCGGCCTGGTCGCCCCCGCCGATCCCGGAGGTCGAGCTCCGCTGCGCTCCGTCTCCGCCGAGCCACCAGTCGGTGAGGCCCTCCGCGGCGCCGACCAGGGTGTGGGCGACCGGCTCCGCGTCGCGGGCCGACCCGCCGAGGTCGGCGGCCAGCAGCTCGGCCGCGCGCAGGACGATGCCGCGCCGGGCCGCGTCGACGGGGCCGGCGAACTCGCCGGTCGAGGCCTGCCGGTAGAGCACCGTCCAGCCCTGCCGGTGGGTGGTCACGGCGTGGAAGAACGCGCGCAGCGCCCGGCGCAACCGCGCCCGCGGGCCCGGGTCGGGTGCGCCCGGCGTCGGGCGGACCGCCGCGGTCATCGTCGTCAGGAGCCGCTCGGCCTCCCGCGCCAGGCAGGCCGCGAACAGCTCGTCCTTGGTGCCGCCGTGCGCGTACACCGAGGGCTTCGAGACGCCGGCCCGCGCCGCGATGGCATCCATGGACGCCCCGTGCAGGCCCTCCTCGGAGAACACCGCGATCGCCGCGTCGAGCACCTGGGCGCGACGGACCTCCGGGGCGAGGCGGCGGCGCGTTCCCGGGGTCACGGTTGCACTCTATCTACTGATGCGTAAAGTAACGAGCGAACGCGGGACCGTGGGTACCTGACATCGGAGTGAGAACACCGTGGCCGAGAAGATCGACGTCAACGAACTGGGTCGCAGCGTCGACCTGAAGTCCCTGTCGGAGGACGAGCTCGTCGCCGTCCTGCGCGACGCACTCGCCGAGCCGGGGGGCTCGAAGAACGTCGACGCCTCCGTCTTCGCGCGGCTCGTCAAGGGCGCGAGCAAGAAGCAGCTCGAAGCGATCATGAGCTCGGAGGCGCGCCGCCCGGTGATCGACGCGATCTTCGGCCGGATGAGCGAGTTCTACTCGTCGAAGGGCGCGAGCTCGAAGCGCCAGGTCGTGCACTGGCACGTGACCGGCGCGCCCGGCGGCGACAGCGACGACTACCAGACCGTCATGCAGCACGGCTCCTGCACGGTCTCGACGAGCCTCGACGAGGAGCCCCGCACCGAGCTGTTCATGAACGGCACGGAGTTCCTCAAGGTCGTCACGAACAACGCCAACCCGATCACCCTGTTCATGACCCGCAAGCTCAAGGTCTCGGGTGACGTCGGGTTCGCCACCGCCCTGCAGAAGATGTTCACCATCCCCTCGGCCTGAGAGGCACGCCATGACCTTCTCGATGGAACTCTCCGAGGAGCACACCGACCTCCGCGACTGGGCGCACGGGTTCGCCGCCGAGGTCATCCGGCCCGCCGCCGAGGAGTGGGACGAGCGCGAGGCGACCCCGTGGCCGGTGCTGCAGGAGGCCGCGAAGATCGAGCTCTACAACTTCGAGACCCTCGCGTCCTTCTGGGGCGACGAGACCGGCCTGTCGCTGCCGATCGTCAACGAGGAGCTCTTCTGGGGCGACGGCGGCATCGGCATGGCCATCTTCGGCACCACCCTCGCCGTGGCCGGCATCTTCTCCTCGGGCACGCCCGAGCAGATGGTCGAGTGGATCCCGCAGTGCTACGGCGACGCCGACGACGTCAAGGTCGCGGCCTTCTGCTCGTCGGAGCCCGAGTCGGGTTCCGACGTCGGCGCCATGCGCACCCGGGCCGTCTACGACGAGGCCAAGGACGAGTGGACGATCACCGGCGCGAAGGCGTGGGCCACCAACGGCGGGATCGCGAACATCCACGTCGTGCAGGCCGTCGTCGACTCGTCGCTGGGCACCCGCGGCCAGGCCGGCTTCGTCATCCCGCCGAACACGCCGGGGCTCGAGTCGACCCGCAAGATCAAGAAGATGGGGCTGCGCGCCTCGCACACCGCCGACGTCTTCCTCGACGACGTCGTCGTGCCCGGCTCCTGTCTGCTCGGCGGCAAGGAGAAGCTCGACGAGCGCCTCGCCCGCGCCCGCGAGGGACAGAAGTCCAAGGGCTCGGCCGCGATGCAGACCTTCGAGCTCTCTCGCCCCACCGTCGGCGCGCAGGCCATCGGCATCGCCCGCGGGGCCTACGAGTACGCGCTCGAGTACGCGAAGGGCCGCCAGACGTTCGGGCGGCCGATCATCGACAACCAGTCGATCGCGTTCATGCTCGCGGACATGAAGACCGAGATCGACGCCGCCCGCCTGCTCGTCTGGCGCGCCGCGTGGATGGGTCGCAACGGCGTGCCGTTCACCGCGGGCGAGGGCTCGATGTCCAAGCTCAAGGCCGGCCGCACCGCGGTGTGGGCCACCGAGCGGGCCATCCAGATCCTCGGCGGCGCCGGCTACTCCCGCGAGCACCCGGTGGAGCGCATGCACCGCGACTCGAAGATCTACGACATCTTCGAGGGCACCGAGCAGATCCAGCAGCTCGTCATCGCCCGCTCGATCTCCGGCCGGCACATCCAGTAGGTGCCCGAGGCTCGTGAGCACGTCGAGGGGCCACGGCCCCCGACGTGCTCACGAGCGCCGCCAGGCGCCCACCCCCTCGCCGTCGAGCAGGGCGTAGGCGGGTTCGCGACCGCACGCGCCGGCGGCCAGCGCGAGGGCGGGCCCGGAGATCGTCGGGCCGGAGCCCCACGAGAACGCGGCGTCGTCGGCGACGAGCCGCACGCCGTCCAGGCGCCCGGCCGGCAGGAAGACGCCGACGGCCTTCCGGGTCGTGAGGAGCTCCAGCGCCGGCACCACCGACGCCGGGTCGACGTGGTCGACGCTCGGGTGCCCCTGCAGCGCCCACCGCACGTCGACCCCGTGCACGAGGACGTCGGTCAGCGGAGCCGCGAGGGGCATGCGCGGCGGGTGGAAGGTCGAGCCGGCGTTCGCCTCGAGCAGGTCGACCAGCTCCGCGGCCGGCCGCTGCGCGATCGAGCGCGCCCAGGCGTCCATCGCCCCCGCCGGCCCGCGGTGGCGCAGCACCGAGACCGCCATGCGGGGCAGCGACACGACGAACGGGGTCACCAGGTGGGCGACGACGTCGCGCACGGCCCAGCCCGCGCAGAGGCTCGGCCGCGGCCAGTCCTCGTCGTCGAGGGCCCGGAGGTGCCGGACCAGCGAGAGACGCTCGCGACGCAGGAGGTCCTCCATGGGCGGGGACCCTAGGGCCTGACCGCGGGGGAGTCGCCGCCCTGCTCCGCGACCTCTTTCGGGTTCGCCGCCCGTGACGACGGGCACACAGCCGACAACAACCGTCGTCGGGAAGGACCGCCATGGCCCAGGAACACTCCGCGGACCCCTCCGGCGCGCCGGCGCAGCTCACCGAGGCCCTCGGTACCGACTACTTCTCGGTGCGCCACCGGTTCAGCCCGAAGCAGTGGGACACGTTCATGGCCGTGCGCAAGTTCGTCGACCACGAGGTGCTGCCCGTCGCCTCGGAGTCCTGGGACGCGGCGCAGATGTCGTGGGACGTCATCAACCAGTTGCCGGCGCTCGGGGTCGTCGGCGACGACATCGAGGGCAACGGCTGCCCGGGGCTCGACCCGCTGTCGTGCGGCCTGGTGGCGATGGAGCTCGCCCGCGGCGACGGCAGCCTCGCGACGTTCTTCGCCGTGCAGTCGGGCCTGGCCATGAAGGCGATCGACATGCTCGGGTCCGACGAGCAGCGCGCGCGCTTCCTGCCGGGCATGGCGAGCCTCGAGACCATCGGCGCCTTCGGCCTCACCGAGCCCGACCACGGGTCCGACTCGGTGGCGCTCGAGACCACGGCCCGCCGCGACGGCGACGACTGGGTGATCGACGGCGCGAAGCGCTGGATCGGCAACGGGTCGGTGGCCCACCGCACGGTGGTGTGGGCGCGCAACACCGAGTCCGGGGACGTGCACGGCTTCGTCGTCGACACCTCCACCCCGGGCTACGAGGCCTCCGTCATCCCGCGCAAGGGCTCGATGCGCTCGGTGTGGCAGGCCGACATCCGCCTCGACGGCGTCCGGGTGCCCGAGTCCGACCGCCTGCCCGGTGCCGAGACCTTCCGCGACACCGGCCGCGTCCTCGCCACCACCCGCGGCACGTGCGCGTGGATCGCGCTGGGGCACGCGACCGCCGGCTACGACGCCGCCCTGCGCTACACCCTCGAGCGCAAGCAGTTCGGCAAGCCGCTCGCGTCGCTCCAGATCGTCCAGCAGCGCCTGGTGAAGATGCTCGCCGAGCTCACCGGCATGCAGCTCTACTGCATGCAGATCGCCGGGCTCGCCGAGGAGGGCGCCATCTCCCCGACGATCGCCGGGCTGGCGAAGATGAACAACACCAGCAAGGCGCGCTGGATCCTCTCCGAGGCCCGCGACCTGCTCGGCGGCAACGGCATCCTGCTCGACAACCACGTCATGCGGCACATGGCCGACATCGAGTCGGTGCACACCTTCGAGGGCACCGAGACGATCCAGACGCTGATCGTCGGCCGCGAGATCACGGGGCTCTCGGCCTTCACGTGATCGTCCGGGCACCGTGATCGTCAGGCCTTCCGCCACCAGCGCGGGCCCTTGACCTCCACCGACCCGAGGGCGACCCGCCCGGTCACCACCACGTGCGGGCGCCCGACGGCTGAGCCGACCCGGCGCTTGTCCTCGACGCTGCCTGCAGTGGCACTGACGCCGTCGAGCGACGCGCTCGCGGTCTCGGGCAGCCGCAGCTCCACCGAGCCGAGCGTCAGGTCGACGTCGATCTCCACCACGTCGTGGTCGATGACGGCCTCGGTGAGGTCGAGCTCGACCGACCCCATCCAGCCGTCGATCTCCAGGCGGCGTGGCACGGCCCAGGCCCCCGAGCGCTTCACCGAGCCGAGGGTGGCGTGCAGCGCGACCGTGCCGCTGGTGTCGCCGGTCGCGTAGGCGCCGCGGGGGCCGTCCGACCCGGCCCGCCGCCGGGACTCGGCCTCGGTGCGCGCCCGGGCCCGGTCGGGGTGGTCGAGGGGGAGGTCGACGACCAGCGTGTTCAGGTCGCGGCGGGTCCGCGCGGTGATCGCGAGGCCGGAGCGGCGGTCGAACTCCAGGGTGTCGATCAGCCCGAGCGACACCGCGCCGTGGAGCAGCCCGACCACGTGCTCGCGGTCGTCGTGGTCCACGGCCAGGTCGGCGGGCGACGGCGGGAGGTCGTCGCGGGGCCCGGGCGGCGCCGGGGTCGCCTCCGGGGTCGGGGCGACGGTGTCCTCCGCCGGAGGCCCCTCCACGGGAGGTCCGATCGCGGTGTCGGGCCGGTCGTTCGTCTCGGTCTGCTCGCTCATGGGGACCACCCTGCGCCCCCGCGACGGCCCTCCACCTCGGGGTCGGACCCTGAACTCCCCCGGGGATCGGACTCTCTACGCCCGTCTAGCCGGCGACCGAGAGAGCCCTAGAGGACCCGGTGTCACTCGTGTGGGTCTGACCGGACGGGACGCCCTAACGCCGGGCCGCCGGGCGGCGATGACCCTCGCATAGCCCGTTCGGCCTAACGGTCGGCCGGGCTCCCCGTCCCGGAGGAGACCTCATGACCGTGCCCGCCCGCGGACCCCGTGGCCCCGTCGTCCGGCCGGCCGCGCGCCGCCACGTGCCGGTGCCGCGTCGCGCCCCCGAGCAGGCGCCCGTGCTGAGTCCCCGCGACCGGGCGGTCCTCATGGCCGTCGTGGCCGGGCGCTGCACGATGAGCCCGGAGTCGCCCGCCGGGATGCTCGTCGACGGGCGCCCCTGCACCGATCAGTTCGCGGGCCACCGGCTGCTGCAGGCGGGCCTGGCCCGGCTCGTCATCCAGCCGCCCGGGCGCCCCTGCGTGGTGGAACCCACCCCCGCCGCGATCGAGCTCCTCGGGCTGCCGATCACGATCTGAGAGCGCTCCGCTCCCCGATGCGGTCGAGGGTCACCGGGAGGCTCTCGTACCCGCGCAGGATGCGGGTCGGGCGCCGGGTCGGCGCTCCGGCGGACGCGAGCCCGGGGAACCGCTCGAACAGCGCTCGCAGCGCCACCTCGCCCTCCATCCGGGCGAGGGCGGCCCCCAGGCAGAAGTGGATCCCGCTGGAGAAGGCGACGTGGTCGCGCGCGTTCGCGCGGGCTACGTCGAAGCGGGCCGGGTCGGAGAACACCCGCGGGTCCCGGTTCGCCCCGGCGAGGACGGTGACCACGAGGGAGCCCTCCGGCACCGCGACGCCGGCGACCTCGGTGTCGCGCCGGGCCCGCCGCGCCGTCCGCGTCACCGGCGGCTCCACCCGGAGCACCTCGTCGACGGCGTTCGGCCACAGGTCGGGCTCGGCGGCGAGGCGATCCCGCTGCTCCGGGTGCTCGAGCAGGAGGCGGGTGCCGTTGCCGATGAGGTTGACCGTCGTCTCGAACCCGGCGCCGAGCACCAGCAGGGCGGTGGCGACCAGCTCGCGCTCGGTGAGCTGCGAGCCGTCCTCGTCGACCATCGCGGCGAGGCCCGAGAGGAGGTCGTCGCCCGGCTCGGCCCGCAGCCGGCGCAGGTGGTCGGTCATCCAGCCGTGCAGGGCGGCCACGCAGCTCGTGACCGTCTCCCAGCGCTGCCTCGGCAGGCCGAGGTCGAGGGACGCGGCCGCGCCGTCGCCCCAGACGAGGAACTGCTCGCGCATCGAGGTCGGGATGCCGAGCATCTCCGAGATCACGGTGACCGGCAGCAGGCTCGCGTAGCGCGGGACGAGGTCGGTGGGCCCCGTGTCGCGGGCGAGGTCGTCGAGCAGGTCGGCGGCGATCTCCTCGGTCCGCCCGCGCAGCGCCGCGACCCGCCGGGCGGTGAAGGCCCGCGTGACGAGCCGGCGGTAGCGGGTGTGGTCGGGCGGGTCGACCGCGAGCATCGACGGCGGGTCGATCGGGCCCGGGTTCGGCGGCGGACCGGCGAGGCGCAGGGCGAGCCGGACGGGTGTCGGCATCGACGCGTCGCGGTCGGCGACCCCGAAGTCCTCGCTGCGCAGCACCTCGGTGCACACGTCGTGGTGCACGCTCACGCGGGAGAACGCGCCGGGGGCGAAGGGCCAGTGGGCGCGCAGGTTCTCGTAGTGCTCGAACGGGTCGCCCTGCAGCTCGGGGTCGAGCAGCAGCGTCGCGTCGGGATTGCCCTGGCGCGCCCGCTGCCGGATCGCCATCCGCGTGAGCCCGTGGGTCGCCGTCCATCGCACCGTGTCGCGGAGCATGGCGCGACGGTACGTGATCGTACCGGGGGGCGCACCCCATGATCGGGCGCGTCGCACGGTCACGGACGGGTACACCGGGGCCCGTGCGCACCACCGTCGCCGCCCGCGGCCCGCTGTCCCCCGACGAGGCCTGGGAGCGCTACGCCGACCTCGACGCCTGGCCCCGCTGGGCCCCGCAGATCACCGGGGTGAGCGCCCCCTCGCGCCGCCTCGTGCCCGGTCTGCGCGGGACCGTCCGGGCGGCCGGGGTGATCCGGGTGCCGTTCGAGGTGCTCGCCGTGGACGAGGCGGCGCGCACCTGGTCCTGGCGGGTGAGCGTCGGCCCCGTCCGCCTGGTCCTCGAGCACGGGATCGAGGCCCACGAGGGCGGGTCCCGCACGTGGCTGGTCACCGAGGGGCCGGCCGTGGTGGTCGCGCCCTACAGCCCCGTGGCGTTCGTCGCCCTGCACTCCCTGGTCCGGCCGTGACCCCGGCCGTCACGCTCGTCCTCGTCTCCGACACCCACGCGCGGACCGTTCCCGACGAGGTCTGGGCGGCGGTCGACGAGGCCGACCTCGTGGTGCACGCGGGCGACTGGACCGACCTCGCCACCTTCGAGGCCTTCGCGGCCCGCTCCCGCTCGTTGCTCGCCTGCTGGGGCAACAACGACGGCGAGGACCTGCGCGCCCGCATGCCCGAGGTGGCGCGGGCGGTCGTCGGGAACCTGCGGATCGCGGTGATCCACGAGACCGGGGACGCGAAGGGGCGGGAGAAGCGCGCGGACGCGTGGTTCGGGCCCGGGTCGGACGAGCCGGCCGACGTCCTGGTGTTCGGCCACAGCCACATCCCGTGGGACACGACGACGCCGGGCGGCGTGCGCCTGGTCAACCCCGGGTCGCCCACCGACCGCCGGCGCCAGCCCTTCTGCACCTACATGACGGCCTCGGTGGACGACGGTGCGCTCACGGTCGTCCGACACGATCTGCCGCCCCGTCACCGTCCCGGCCGCTGAGAGGTCACGGATCGTCACGGCACGGACGGGTGGGGGGTGGCCGATTCGCCGTCGGACGGTCGTTCGCAACCGATTTGCGGCACCGGGGCCCCGTCGCGCCGTCTCCGACCGTCCCCCTTTCTGAGCACTATCCGTGATGGCCGTACCGTTCCCACGGACACGGTGCACGGGTGACGTGCGCCGGTGACGACGACGACCAGACGACGGGAGGACGGCGACGGGTCCTGCCCCCGGCCCGGGGGTGGTGCGCCGACGCCACGACGACGAGGGACGCACCCGCTGCTCCCCTGCCTTCGAGACGAAACGGCCGATGACGCTTCTTGCCGAGAGACCTGCCGACGAGGTCGACGAGAGTGAACTCGTCGTCGGTCGTCGCATCCAGGAGTTCTCGCAGCTCGCCGGACCCGTCCGGGAGCTGGACGGGGACGGCAGCGACTACCGCGTGTCCTACCGCGGGGTCGACGCCGTCCACGGGAAGGGCCGCGTCTGGCGCTCCCTGCTCGTCGCCGGGCTGAACTTCGCCTTCGAGGCCCTCTTCTTCCTCTGGCTGCTGCACCCGTCGCACCGCCCCGGGCTCGACCCGAACGCCCCGGTCTTCGCCACCTACGCGAACTGGGTCGTCATCGGCTCGATCGGCCTCATGGAGCTCCTGCGGCTGATCAACGTCTTCTCGCTCTCGCTCGCGTCGGTGATCTCCCGCGACCCGGTGCCGGTCCCCCCGGTGCCGAACCAGCGCATCGCCTTCCTGACGACGATCGTGCCCAGCAAGGAACCCATCGACGTCGTCCGCGGGACGCTCCAGGCGGCGCTGCGCATCCGGTACCAGGGGATCCTCGACGTCTGGATCCTCGACGAGGGGGACGACCCGGCGGTCCGCGCGATGTGCCGCGAGCTGGGGGTCAACCACTTCAGCCGCAAGGGCATCGAGAAGTACAACCGCAAGAAGGGCGCCTTCAAGGCGAAGACGAAGCACGGCAACTACAACGCGTGGGTCGCGGAGCACGGGGACTCCTACGAGATCTTCCTGTCCGTCGACCCCGACCACGTGCCGCTGCCGAACTACGCCGAGCGCATCCTCGGGTACTTCCGCGACCCCGACGTGGCCTTCGTCGTGGGCCCGCAGTGCTACGCGAACGACGAGACGTTCGTGACCCGCGCCGCGGAGTCCCAGCAGTTCCCGTTCCACTCCCTGATCCAGCGCGCGGCCAACCGCTACAACGCCGCGATGCTGGTGGGCACCAACAACGCCATCCGCATCGGCGCGCTCAAGGGCATCGGCGGCCTGTCGGACTCGGTCACCGAGGACATGGCCACGGGGCTGAAGTTCCACGTCCGCCGCAACCCCGACACGAAGGCGCGGTGGAAGTCGGTCTACACGCCCGACGTGCTCGCGGTCGGCGAGGGACCGTCGTCCTGGGGCGACTTCTTCAGCCAGCAGATGCGCTGGTCGCGCGGCACGTTCGAGGTGCTCCTGACGGAGTTCTGGCGCCGGCTGCCGATGCTCTCCCCGGGCCGGGCGCTGCACTACATCCTGATCACCACCTTCTACCCGTCGATGGCGATCGGCTGGATCCTCGGCGCGGTCAACGCGGTGCTCTTCCTCGCGCTCGGCGTGCAGGGCGTCGTCGTGCCGGTCCAGCTCTGGCTCGCGCTCTACGTCGACGCGACGGCGTTCCAGCTCTGGGTCTACCTGCGCAACCGCCGCTACAACGTCAGTCCCTACGAGGCCGAGGGCTCCTCCGGCGTCAAGGGCATGCTGATGTCGATCTTCGCGTCGCCGATCTTCGCCGCCTCGCTCATCGCGACGCTCCTGCGGCTGCCGGCCAAGTTCGTCGTCACGCCCAAGGGCCTGTCCTCCAGCGCGGACCACATCCTGACGTTCCGCCGCCACCTCCAGTGGGCGGCCCTGCTCGTGACGGCGATCGTCACCTCGATCGTCATGGGCTACGCCGCGCCCGCCGTGCTGCTGTGGCCGGCCGTGGCGCTCGCCGCCTGCCTGGCCCCGCCGGCACTCTGGGTGATCGAGCGGGTCGTCGGCCGCCAGCCCGTGATCACCGCCGAGCCGGTCCGCACCTCCACCGGCCGCACCGGCATCACCACCGAGTCGCTCCAGCGCGCGGCCCTCGACGCCATGATCGCCGAGGGCCCGGCCTCCGCCCCGTTCCGCTCGCCGCTGGTCGACAAGCTCCCCGAGGGCTGGATCCGGACCGGCGACCGCGCCGGCGTGCCGGTCGGGGCCGGGGCTCCCGCCGACGGTGCCGCGACCGTGGTGGCCAACGGCCGGCGCCCGCGCCCGGTCCCCGCCGACGCGTCCGGCGAGCGCTACCGCCCCCTCCCGCACGGCTGGCAGCGCCGCGACGAGAACGGCGCCCCCGACGGACCCGCGCCCGCGTCCCCGGCCACGGGTGTGCCGTCGCCCGGTCCGCGGGGCGGCGCGCCGTCCCCCGGTCCCCGTCCCGTCCCGCGCCCCACCGGGCCCGGCGCCGACGGCGCGCGCCCGGGTGC
>NZ_JBHSIV010000052.1:0-27820 GCF_042653685.1 Actinomycetospora atypica
CCGCCGCCGCCCGCGTCCCTCCCGGCGGCGACGGCCGCGCTGTCCGCGATTCCCGCCGCCATGCCGGGGGCGCTCCCGGCCCACCCGGCCGCCGCCCTGCCGTCGTCCCCGGAGTCGGCGCCCGACACCGCCCCGGCGCCCCGCGACGCCACCCTGCCGCGGGAGCCCCGCCCCACGCCCGTCCCGGAGCTCCCGGGCCCGCCGCGGTCGGGCCCCGGCGTCCCGGCGCTCGCGTTCCTCGCGTCGTCGCCGTCCCCGGTCGGTCGGGTCGTCGACGTCCCCGACACCGGTGTCCCCGAGGTCGGCGTCCCCGAGGTCGGCGTCACCGTGGACGCGGGTCCCGCGGACCCGCTCCCGCAGCGCGCCCGGGTCGCCGACCCCGCACCGGCTCCCGAGCACCCGGCCGTCGTGGCCCCGTCCGAGACGCCGGACGAGGCCGGACCGGCCATGTTCACGCCGTCCTCGGAGACCGGGGCCACGCCTACGGCCGGGACCGACGACCTCGTCGTCGGGACGGCCCGCCGCCCTCTGCAGGTGCGCCAGGCGCGGGTCCTGCGGACTCCCGCCCCCGAGGTGCCGCCCGCCCGCGAGCCCGCGGACGAGGTGCGTCGGGTCCCCGACATTCCCGCCCCGCGGACCGGGTCACTGTTCGCCCCCGTGGTGGTGGTCCCGCCGCCGCCCTCGCCGGTCGACGACGACACCACCGAGGTCCCCGCGCCGGTGCCGTACCCGATCATCACCGCCCCGCCCCTCGAGCAGCCCCCGGCCGCGACCGGACCGGCGAGCGCCACGGAGGTGGAGCCCGAGCCGGAGCCCGAGTTGGCCCCGTCCGGGCTGCCGCGCCGGGTCCCCGGCGCCCACCTCGCGGTGCCGGCCCCGCCGCCCGCCCCTGCCCCCACCCCCGCCGGGATCCCCGGCTGGACCACCGAGGTGTCCGTCCTGCGCCGGTTGCTGACCGGGCTGCGCCGCCTCTCCTGAACCGTCCCAGACCCCGACGACCCACCCCGACCGGAGATCACCCATGGCTGACATCGATTACATCCTCAATGCCGCGACGAACATCAAGGGAGCCTTCGCGGTCGCCCTCGTCGACTACGACAGCGGCATGACCCTCGGCTCCCGCGGCGGCAGCGCCGAGTTCGACCTCGACGTCGCGGCGCCGGGCAACTCGGAGGTCGTCCGCGCGAAGTTCGACGTGATGGCGAAGCTGGGCCTGCGCGAGACGATCGAGGACATCCTGATCACCCTCGACACGCAGTACCACATCATCCGGCCGATCTACTCGCGCACGGAGGACGACAAGCTCTTCCTCTACCTCGTGCTCAACCGGCAGCAGGCCAACCTCGCGATGGCCCGCCGCGACCTCAAGATGATCACCCAGCGGTTCGCGATGGACGACCCGACCGCGGCGCCGGCCGAGCCCGGGTACTACCCGCAGCAGGCCGGGCGACGCTGACCCGCCGTCGGTGGCGCGTCATCGCCACGTGACCTGTGTCCGGTCGGACGGGCTGTCGGCGGTTCTCGAATCGCTGCTCGCCGACCGGCGCGTGGTCGCGGCGACGCTCGTCGACGTGGGGAGCGGCTTCCTCCTCGACGCCTGCACCCGCGACGACGGACTCGCCGACCTCGAACTGCTCGGGGCGGCCCACGCCGACCTCGCGCGCGCCGGCGCGACCCTCGCGCCGGGAGGGAGGTCCGTGGTCGTCGAGACCGGGGACGGCCGCGTGCACGTGGTGCACGACGTCCCGGACCCGCACGGCGACCGCATCGCCCTCACGGCCGTCGTGCGGGGGCCGGCGCGGGTCGTCGCGCGGGTGCGGCAGCGGCTGGCCGAGGTGCCGGTCGAGGCGCTGACCGCCGGGCCGACCCTGCAACGCCGCCCCGTCGACGGCCGCTGGGACCTCACCCCGGCGACGCCGGACTCACCCGCCGTGGCGCCCGCCGGCCTCCCGGGTCTCGACCCCGTCCCGTCGCCCGCCGACGCCACGTCCTGGGCCCCCAAGCCGGAGCCCGCACCGTGGGCGGTCGCGATGGTGCCGGTCCGTGCGGAGGACGACGACCCCACGGGGCCGCAGCCGCCGGCCCCGGACCCGGAGGAGACCGGCGAGGAGCCGCTCGCGCTGCCGGCCCACCCCTGATCTGCCGGGTACGGCCCGGACCGCGGGGGCGGGGTCGGCCCGGACCTGCTTCGATGCCGCCATGGAGCACCTGATCCTCACCGTCGACGGCCACACCCCGCAGATCGACCCGTCCGCGTGGATCGCGCCGGGCGCCGTCGTCGCGGGCCGCGTGACGCTCGGGGCCGAGGTCGGGATCTGGTACACCGCCGTCATCCGGGCCGACAACGACGCGATCTCGGTCGGCGCCGGCTCGAACATCCAGGACGGTTCGGTGCTCCACGCCGACCCGGGCTTCCCGTGCACGGTGGGGGAGAACGTGACCGTGGGGCACAAGGCCGTCGTCCACGGCTGCACGGTGGAGGACGACTGCCTGATCGGCATGGGGGCCGTCGTCATGAACGGGGCGACGGTGGGCCGCGGCTCCGTGGTGGCGGCCGGCGCCGTGATCTCCCAGGGCGTGACGATCCCTCCCGGGTCGCTGGTCGCGGGCGTGCCGGGGAAGGTGCGCCGGGAGACGAGCGAGGACGAGCAGGGCTTCACCGGGCTGAGCGCCGCGGCCTACCGCCACCTGGCCGGGGTCCACCGCACGGCCCTCGAGGGCTAGCCGCTACTCCGCCGAGGCCTCGTCCGCCCGGGCGGGAGCGGGCATGGTCTCGAGGATCAGCTGCTCGCCGTGCTCGGCGTGCCGGCGGGCGAGGGCCTCGGCGGCGTCGCCGTCGCGGTCGCGCACGGCGTCGAGGATCGCGGCGTGGTCCTCCCACACCCAGGCGGGGCCGCCGCCCTGCAGCAGCACCTCGCCCATCACCCGCTGGACGTTGCGCCACATCACGCCGGCGCTCTCGGTGAGCAGCGGGTTGCCGGCCGCCTCGACGACGGCGCGGTGGAACTCGACGTCGTTGCGCACCATCTGCGCGAACGCGCGGTCGTCGAACGCCTGGCGCCCGGAGACGACCACGCGGGTGGCGTGGCGCAGCCAGTCGTCGTCGCGCCGGTCCGCGGCCAGGCGGGCGGCCTGGCCGTCGAGGATGGCGCGCAGCTCGTAGAGGTGGCTGACGAAGTCCCGCTCGAGCGGCGTCACCTCGAGCCCGCGGCGGCCGAACTCCCGGACGAGGCCCTGGTTGCGCAGCAGGAGCAACGCCTGCTGGATCGGCTGGCGCGACACGTTGAAGCGTTCGGCGAGCTGCTCCTGGCGCAGCGGGACACCGGTCGTCAGCCGCCCGGTACAGATGTCGTCGACGATCGCCTCGAAGACCTGCTCGGTCCGCGACAGCCTCTCCGGCAGTCCCGCCATCGTCGCCCTTCCGCTGGTGCCCGTGATCGAAGTACCCGGACCGGCCCAGGCTACGCACAGCGACATCTCCGATCGGCCCTTGACTTCTGAATTCAGAATGCCGCATCGTCGGGTGACGCACACCACGTGGTGTGGATCACTCGACGAGGAGGGGCCATGGCGGACCGCGAACCGGTGCCGGTCGCGAACCTGGTGGCGGAGTTCCTGGTCGGACACGGGGTCGACCGGGTGTTCGGCCTGCAGGGCGGGCACATCCAGCCGATCTGGGACCAGCTCGCCCGCCGCGGCGTCCGCATCGTCGACGTCCGCGACGAGGGCTCGGCGGTGCACATGGCGCACGCCCACACCGAGCTCACCGGGGAGACGGCCGTCGCGATGGTGACGGCGGGGCCGGGCGTGACGAACACCGTCACCGCGATCGCGAACGCGTCGGTCTCCCGCATCCCGCTGCTGCTGATCGGCGGCTGCCCGCCGATCCCGCAGTCGAACATGGGCCCGCTGCAGGACATCCCGCACACCGCGATCCTCGAGCCCGTCACCCGGCTCGCGCGGACGCTGCGCAGTGCCGACCAGGTGCTGCGGGAGTTCGACGAGGCCTGGGCCCGCGCCGCGGGCGACCGCGGCGAGCCCGGCCCGGTCTACCTCGAGATCCCCACCGACGTGCTGCGGCGCGACGTGCCGCCCGCGCTGCAGATGCCCGAGCACCTGCGGGCGAAGCCGAAGCGGCGCACGCTGCCCCACCCCGACGACGTGGCGGCCGTCGCGGACCTGATCCGGGCCTCGTCGAGGCCGGCGGTCATCTCCGGCCGCGGCGCGCGCACCACCGACGGCACCGACCTGGTCCGCCTGCTCGACGCCAGCGGCGCGGCCTACCTCGACACGCAGGAGAGCCGCGGCCTGGTGCCCGACGCGCACCCGGCCGCCGTCGGGAGCGCCCGGTCGGCGGTCATGCGTGACACCGACCTGCTGATCACGGTCGGTCGCCAGCTCGACTACCAGCTGGGGATGGGCTCGCCCGCGGTGTTCCCGCACGCGAGGATCGTGCGGATCGCCGACACCGCGAGCGAGCTGATCGACAACCGGCGCGGCGAGGTGGAGATCCTCGCCGAGCCCGGGGCGGCGCTCGGGGCGATCGCCGACGCGCTGAAGGACCACGAGCCCGACACGACGTGGCGCGACGAACTCAGGAACAAACACCTCAAGCGCTCGAACGACTACCGCCGGGGCCTGTCGACCACCGAGGACGGCGGCGACGGGCACATCCACCCGAACCGCATCTTCGGCGCGCTCGACGCCCTCGACCGGGACGGCACCGTCGACCTCGGCGAGGCGGTGATGATCGCCGACGGGGGAGACCTGCTCTCGTTCGCGCGGCTCGGGATCACCCGGTGCGCGCGCTACCTCGACGCCGGCGCGTTCGGGTGCCTCGGCGTCGCGACCCCGTTCGCGATCGCGGCGGCGCTGGCCCGCCCCGACGCCCCCGTGATCGCCGTGACCGGCGACGGTGCCTTCGGGATCACCGCCACCGAGATCGACACCGCGGTGCGGCACGGCGCGCGGATCGTCGTGATCGTCTCCAACAACCGCGCCTGGAACATCGAGCGCTACGACCAGGAGGAGAACTACGGCCTGGTCGCCGGGACGCTGCTCGCCGACTCCGACTACGCCGCGATGGCGCGGGCGTTCGGGGCGCACGGCGAGCGGGTCACCGACGCGGCCGATCTCGAGGCGGCGATCCGCCGGGCGCTCGAGAACGCCCCCGCCGTGGTCGACGTGGTGACCACGCAGGACGCCCCGTCGCCCGACTCCGGGAAGGGGCTCGGTTTCGTCCCCGACTACCAGGCACTCACCCCGTGGAACGACGCCGAGGTCGCCCGGCGCCAGGAAGGGACCTGACATGGAGATGGAGCAGTGGGCCTTCCCGACGAGGTACGACCAGGACTACCTGCCCGACCCGGGGTCGCCGTACTGGTTCCCGGTCCGCGAGACCATGGACCCGGCCGAGCGCGACGCCGCGGTGCTGGTGCGCCTCCGTGAGGTCATGGACTACGCGTACTCCACCTCGAGCTTCTACCGGAGGAAGTGGGACGCGGCGGGGCTGAAGCCGGCCGACATCACGTCGTTCGAGGCCTTCGAGCAGGTCCCGGTGGTCACGAAGGCCGAGATGCGCGAGTCGCAGGCGACCCACCCGCCGTTCGGGGACTACCTGTGCTGCGACGAGTCGGAGGTCCACCACATCCACGGGACGTCCGGGACCACGGGCGCCCCGACGGCGTTCGCGCTCGGGCGCCGCGACTGGGAGGTCATCGCCGACAACCAGGCCCGCATCCTGTGGGGGATGGGCGTGCGGCCCGGCGACACGGTGTTCGTCGCCGCGCTGTTCTCGCTCTACCTCGGCTCGTGGGGCGCGATGACCGCGGCCGAGCGGCTGCGCTGCCGGGTGCTGCCCTTCGGGGCCGGCGCGCAGGGCATGACGGCCCGCGCGGTCACCTGGCTCGCGCGGGTGAAGCCGGCGGCGTTCTACGCGACGCCCTCCTACGCGCTGCGCCTCGCCGAGGTGGCGGAGCAGGAGAAGATCGACCCCCGCGAGTTCGGGCTCAAGGTCATGTTCTTCTCCGGCGAGCCGGGCGCCTCGATACCCACCGTCCGCCGCGCCATCGAGGACGCGTTCGGCGCCACGGTGATCGACTGCGGGACGATGGCCGAGATGACGCCGTTCATGTCGGCGTCGGCCACGGCGGGCACGCCCGACGGGATGCTGCTCTGGCAGGACATCGTCTGGCACGAGGTGTGCGACCCGGCCTCGTTCCGCACCGTGCCCTACGGCTCCGAGGGCACCCCGGTCTACACGCACCTCGAGCGGACCTCGCAGCCGATGATCCGGCTGGCCTCCAACGACCTCACCCGCTGGGTGATGGAGGACAACCCCTGCGGGCGGACCTACCCGAAGCTGCCCGACGGGGTCTACGGCCGCATCGACGACATGATCCACATCCGCGGGGAGAACGTGTACCCGACGGAGGTCGACAACTTCCTGCGCGGGGTGCCCGACTACGGCGGCGAGCACCGCATCGTCGTGCGCCGCACCGGCTCGATGGACGAGATGATCGTCCGGGCCGAGACCACCCTGCCGCCCGGTGAACGCTCCGGTTTCGAGTCGACCACCGGGGCCGGCCTGCAGTCCCTGCTCGGCGTCCGCGTGACCTTCGAGTCCGTCGACGCCCACACCCTCGAGCGCGCGGAGCACAAGGCCCGGCGCGTGGTCGACGAGCGAGAGCACACCCGGCGCTAGGTGCCTACGGCTCGTGAGCACGTCGGGGGCCCATAGCCCCCCGACGTGCTCTCGGGGCCACGCCACATGGAGAGGAGATGCCGATGAACGCCGTCCACACCGAGAGCGGCGCGCCGCTGGGGGAGGCCCCCGCACCCTGGGGGTCCCCCGAGGCCACCGTGGAGCCCGGCGGGGGTGGTGGCTTCTTCGAGACCGGCCGCCCCCGGCTCGGCGGGCTCGAACAGCCCGTGCGGTTCACCGACGCGCAGGCGGCGGTGATCGACGCGCTCGCGGACACGATCATCCCGCCGGCCGCGGGGTGGCCGTCGGCGGGCGAGGTCGACCTCGTCGCCTTCTGCGGGCGCTACATCACCCCGCACGGCTACCGGAACAAGCACTTCCCGTGGGCCGACGCCGACTCGTTCACCGCGGCGCTCGACCGGCTCGGACAGGCGTTCGTCGACGCGGATCCGGCCGGGCGCGCGCGGTCCGTCCAGGCCCTGGAGGACGACGAGGATCCGTTCTTCGAGCAGATCCGCGCGCTCGTCTACTACGGCTACTACTCGCGGCCCGAGGTCGTCCTCGCGATCCGGAGGAACGTGCCGGCGGGCAGGGACTACCACGGCCCGCCGCTGCCCTACGGCTACATCCAGTCCCTCGAGCCGTGGGACGAGACCACGCTCGCGCAGGCGAACGAGAACGGTTCCTACCTCGAGACCGAGCAGGTCACCCGCGTCGACCTGTCCAAACTCACCTGGACGAAGTGAGGCATCCCATGGCCGGCTACGAAGAAGTGGACGTCCTGATCATCGGCTCCGGCCCGGGCGGGGCGGGCGTCGCCTACGAGCTCAAGGACACGGGCGCGAGGATTGTCTGCCTGGAGCAGGGGCCCTGGGTCACGGCCCCGGAGCACCCGCACTACCACGACGAATGGGAGATCGAGAAGCAGCGCGGCTGGGCCTACGACCCCAACGTCCGCCAGCTCCCCGAGGACTATCCGGTCACCGGGACGACGACGCCGTACATGATGAACAACGTCGGCGGCTCGACCGTGCACTACGCGGGGCACTGGCCGCGCTACAAGCCGGTCGACTTCCGCAAGGGCACCGAGCACGGCCTCGAGGGCACGATCGACTGGCCGATCTCCTACGAGGACCTCGCGCCGTTCTACGACCGCAACGACGCGATCTACGGCATCTCCGGGCTGATCGGCGACCCGAGCTACCCCGACCGCAAGAACGCCCAGCGCGACCCGATGGTGCTCCCGGGCAAGCTCGGCCTGAAGTACGCGAAGGCCTCCCGCGACCTCGGCTGGCACTGGTGGCCCAGCGACAACGCGATCATCACCCGGCCCCGCGAGAACCGCGAGGCCGACGTGGGCATGGGCAACGAGCTCTCCGGCAGCCCCACCGGCTCGCTCTCGACCCCGGCGCACGCGCACTGGCCCTACAACGTCCGCGCCGGCGTCGACCTGCGCACGATGGCCCGGGTCGAGACGATCACCGCCGAGGGCGGGAGGGCGACCGGGGCGGTCTACATCGACCGCACCACCGGGAACCGGCACGAGATCCGGGCGAAGATCGTCGTGCTCGCGGCGAACGGGATCGGGTCACCGCGCCTGCTGCTGCAGAGTGCGCAGAAGGGCCACGAGAACGGCCTGGCGAACTCGAACGGCATCGTCGGGAAGTACCTGATGCACCACGTGTTCTCGTTCTGCGACTCGTGGTTCGACGAGCCCGTGGAGGGATTCAAGGGCTCGTTCGGTTCGCCGATGTACTCGCACGAGTTCTACCACACCGACATGGACCGCGGATTCGTCAACGGATTCGGCATGCAGGTGGCGCGGTCGTTCGGTCCGTCCTACGCCGCGATGGGTACGCACACCGGCTACACCGCGCCGTGGGGGGAGAAGCACCGCGACTTCTTCCGGAACCATTTCGCGAACCACCTCATGGTGTTCATGTTCGGCGAGGACCTGCCCGTGGAGACGAACGCGGTGACCCTCGACCCGGAGGTCACCGACTCCGACGGCATCCCCGCGGCGCACGTGAACTACGAACTGCACCCGAACGACATCGCGCTCGCGAAGTACGGCATCGAGAAGATCTTCGAGGCCACGCGGGCGGTCGGGGCGGTCGAGACCAACGACACCGGCGTGCTCTACCCGCCGCCGGCCTGGCACCTCATGGGTACCTGCCGGATGGGCAACACCCCGGACGACTCGGTGCTCAACAAGTGGTGCCAGACCTGGGACCTGCCGAACCTGTTCGTCGTCGACGGCTCGACCCTGACCACGGGCGCCGCCGTCAACCCGACGTCGACCATCGGCGCCCTCGCGGTGCGGGCCGGGGAGTACATCAAGCGCAACCACGACCACATCGTCAGCCAGAGGACGACGCCGTCGAACGCGGACGCCCCGACGATGTGACTACGTCTCGTGAGCACTTCGGGAGGCTATAGCCCCCCGAAGTGCTCACGAGGGCGCAGCCCACAACCCGTAGGGTCGCTGACGTGACGCACACGGTGACCGACGACGACACCGCGAAGGCACTGGGCAGCGGGGACGTGCCCGTGCTCGGCACCCCCCGGCTCATCGCGTGGCTCGAGGCGGCCACCGTCGAGGCCGCGAAGCCGAAGCTCGCCGATGGCCAGACCACCGTCGGCACGGCCGTCCGGGTCAAGCACCGCCGCCCCACGCGGATCGGCGGCACCATCGACGTGACCGTCAAGCTCACCAGCGGTCCCGACGAGAAGGGCCGTCTGGGCTTCAGCGTCAAGGCGGTCGACGGCGACGGGGCGACCGTGGCCGATGGCGAGATCGACCGCGTGGTCGTCGAGCGGCTCGGCGCCTTCCGCTCCTGACCTGGCGTCCGCCAGCGACCAGACGTAGCCGACCGGTCCGCCTTGATCCCGGCCTTGGCCCGGGTCACCTCGACGGTTGGTCCTCGGGGCTGGGGCGACCTATCACGATCTCCGCAGCGCGACACACGATCCGGCGGAACTCGCCGGGTCGGCCTGCAGGAGGGCGATCCGACGCCACTGCTCGAGAACGTACTCGAGCCGGGTGAGGTCCAGGGTCTGCCGGGCGTCATCGAGCGCCGCCTCACGCCTCGACGAACTTCGGCCGGTCCTCTGGGAGGAAATAGAAGCGGACCGTGGCCGGGGAAGCCCCGGGGCGCAGCGGGTGAGGGCCGTAGCCACCTTGACCGCGGAGGTGCTCAGCACCCTTGAGACGGGAACGAAGGGGACCGACAGCAAGGGTCAGATCGAGCAGTGCCTAGACGACCGCCGTCGCTCATGCTGAATGACATCTCCGCAGGGGACTCTGCGCGAGGTACCCGAGAAGGAGTAACGAGCAGGTCCGAACGGGCGATAGGACGGGCACGGTTGACGCGCCCGACGACACCCAGGGGAACGCATGGCAGGCATCGCGATGGCCGCGGCGAGTATCGCGACTGTCCTGACTGTGGGCCTCGCGGGCGCGGTGACCTACGCCGCGCTCGAGGGAGATACCGCCCAGATCATCCGCGTTATCGACGGTGACACGTTTGAGGCAGCGGTCGACGGCAATCGGCAGACGGTTCGGCTGCTCAACGTCGACACCCCGGAAACAAGACATCCCGACGAGGCGGTTCAGTGCCTCGGACCCGAAGCGACGGACTACCTCGCTTCGGTGCTCGCGCCCGGTGACACGGTCACCCTGACCTACGACGAGCAGCGACTCGACGCCTACGGTCGCGTCCTTGCTGGAGTGCGCGAGGACGGCGATCTGATCAATGCGGAGATCGCGCGGCGAGGTCTTGGCGTGGCGAAGCTGTACGAGCCGAACGGTCGGTACTACGGCGAGGTGCTCGATGGTCAGCAAGAGGCCGAGGCGGAGGGTGTCGGCCTCTACTCACCGAACATCGCCTGCACACTGCCGGCCCGAGTGGTTGCCGTCGAGCAGATGGAGGCCGTCGCAATCCCCGTGACACCCGAAGCGATGGACGGGACGGCCGCACACCTTGCCGGTTCAGCCGCGAGTGCGGCGGCGGTCCTTGAGTGGTTCAACCGGTCGCACATCGGTCTCGCCTGGGAGGCGTTCACCGCCGACGGTCGGACCACGCTGCGTCAACGTGTAGCCAATGCAAGCGACCGGATGCGAAGTTCTGCTGGAGATTGGTCGTCTCGGGCGACAGTCGTACGTGCACAGCAGGCTGAGGCGATACGGGTCGCCGAGGCGGAGCGGGTGCGCCTGGAGCTGGACCGTGCACGCGTGGAGCAAGAGGCGCGCGACGCTGCAGACACACAACGACGTGCCGAAGCGGCCGCACGGTCCGAGAAGCAGCGTGTCGAGGCCGCCGCACGGGCCGAACAAGGACGTATCGAGGCCGCTGCACGGGCTGATCGACGTCGAGCAGCAGCCGCCGAGGCGGACGCCGCTCGTCGTGCGCCCTCGCCAGCCCCGAAAGCCAGCTCCCGGCCGTCCCCGAGCTCGTCCGGACAGGGCTCATACCCGGGTTACAACGGCCCGCGCTGCTACGCGCCTGGCGGAAAGACCTGGCGTCCCTGCTAACCCCGTCAGACCCCAGCTGCACTGACACGTCACCGAGGACCACAGTGACAGTGGAGACTGTTGGTCACTCAGCGTCAGACACAGATGAAGGTGCCGAGGCGCGCCCGCCGCCCGCGGCGGTCGTCGTAAACTCGCGGCCGTGGCAGGGCGGATCCGGGACTCCGACATCGTGGAGGTGCGCGACCGCAACCGGATCGACGAGGTGGTCGGCGAGTACGTCGCGCTGCGCCCCGCCGGCCCGGGCTCGCTGAAGGGCCTCTGCCCCTTCCACGACGAGAAGTCGCCGTCGTTCAACGTCCGGACGAGCCACAACACCTGCCACTGCTTCGGCTGCGGCGAGGGCGGCAGCGTCATCGACTTCGTCATGAAGATCGAGCAGCTGGGGTTCGTCGAGGCGGTCGAGAAGCTCGCCGACCGTGTCGGGTTCCGGCTGACCTACGAGGGCGGCGGGTCGAGCGTCCAGCGCGACCGCGGCACCCGCAGCCGGCTGCTCGCGGCGAACAAGGCCGCGGCCGACTTCTACGCCCGCGAGCTCGCGCAGCCCGGCGAGGCGCAGAAGGCCCGCGAGTTCCTCGCCGAGCGGGGCTTCGACCAGGCGGCGGCCGAGGCGTTCGGCTGCGGGTTCGCGCCCGGCGGCTGGGAGAAGCTGACCAAGCACCTGCTGGGGGAGGGGTACACCCTCGACGAGCTGGAGAAGGCCGGGCTCTCGGTCCCCGGGCAGCGCGGGCACCGCGACCGCTTCCAGCGCCGGCTGCTGTGGCCGATCCGCGACCTGGGCGGCGACGTCGTCGGGTTCGGCGCGCGGCGGCTGTTCGACGACGACCGCATCGAGGCCAAGTACCTCAACACCCCCGAGACGAGCGTCTACCACAAGTCGAAGATGCTGTTCGGGCTCGACAAGGCCAAGCGCGACATCGCGAAGAGCCGCCAGGCGGTGATCGTCGAGGGCTACACCGACGTCATGGCGATGCACATGGCCGGGGTGCCCACGGCGGTCGCGAGCTGCGGCACGGCCTTCGGCGACGACCACGTGGCCGTGCTGCGCCGCCTGCTGCTCGACGACTCGTTCGACCGCGGCGAGGTCATCTACGTCTTCGACGGCGACGCGGCGGGCCAGGCCGCGGCGCTCAAGGCGTTCGACGGCGACCAGCAGTTCTCCGCGCAGACCTACATCGCCACCGCCCCGGAGGGCATGGACCCCTGCGAGCTGCGCCAGGCCCGCGGCGACACCGCGGTGCGCGACCTCGTGGCCCAGCGCTCGCCGCTGTTCACCTTCGCGATCCGCTCGATCCTCGACGACTACGACCTCGGCACCGTCGAGGGCCAGACCGCCGCGCTGAAGCGGTGCGTCCCGCTGGTCGCCCAGATCCGCCAGATCGAGCTGCGCGACGGCTACGCCCGGCGCCTCGCCGGGTGGACCGGGTGGCCCGACGAGGCCACGGTGGTGCGCCGGGTGCGCGAGACCGCCGGCCAGCCCGTCGACCCGAAGGCCCAGGGGTCCCGACGACGCGTGCGGGCGGTGGATCCGTCGCCGGGCTCCGACGGACCCGAGATGCCGAACCGCACCGACCCGCGCCTGCGCGTGCAGCGCGAGGTGCTCAAGGCGGCGCTGCAGGTCCCGGCGCTGGCGGGCCCGGTGTACGACACGCTCCCCGAGGACGCGTTCGGCCACGAGGGCTACCTCGCGGTGCACCGCGCGATCCTCGCGGCGGGCGGCACGTCGACCGGGTTCTCCGGGTCGCAGTGGGTCGCGGCGGTGGCCGCGGCGGTCAACCCGCCGGGCTACGGCCGGCTGGTGGCCGAGCTCGCGGTGGAGCCGATGCAGTCGCGCGAGGCCGACGACCACCGCTACGTGTCCTCGATGCTCACCGCGCTGCAGGGCGCCTTGGTGGAGCGGCAGGTCGCCGAGATCAAGGGTCGGCTGCAGCGGATCTCGCCGGTCACCGACGCCGACGAGTACCACGAGCTGTTCGGCGACCTCGTGGCGCTCGAGCAGTACAAGAAGGCGCTGCGCGACCAGGCGATCGGCGGGCAGTGGTCGGCATGAGGTTCACCGACCGGCTCACCGCCGTGCTGCTCGGCCGTGAGCCCACGCCCGACGGCTTCACCGGCACCCTCGAGGACGAGGAGCGCGTGCTCGCCGACTCGCGCACCCGCGCCGGCGAGGTCGTGCTCGCGACCGACCGCGGCCTGTGGGTGGGCGACCGGCGGATCGCCTGGCACCTGGTCTCGAAGGCGACGTGGGCGAACGGCGCGCTCGTGGTGGTCGAGGCGGTCGAGTCGGCCCGGCACGGCACCGTCGTGGTGCTCGCCGACGCCCCACCGCTGCGCCTGCCGCTGCCCGAGCCCGGCAAGGTCCCCGAGACGGTGCACCGCCGGGTCACCGGGGTCATCCACTCGCGCCAGCACCACGACCTGCCCAGCGGCGGCGCCTGGTTCGTCCAGCGCCGCACGCCCGAGGGCATCCTGCTGCACGTCCGGCCCGACCCCGGCACCGATCCCGACGAGGTCCGCGTCCTCGCCGAGGGCGTGGGGGAGAAGCTCCAGCGGCCCGATCCGGCCTGAGCCGGTCTCCCGGGTGTCAGCGATGGCCCGTCGCTGACACTGGATGTCCGCGAAGTGCCATCGCTGACACGAGGCTGGTCGACTCAGGCGACGATCAGGGACAGCCCGTAGAGCACGATCGCCGCCGCCCCGGCCAGGCAGACCACCCCGGCCGCCGTTCCCGCGGCGGGCGACAGGGCGGGCTCGGGCCCGTCGGGCCGCGGCGCCCGGGCGGCCAGCCCGACGATGCCGAACGACACCAGGGCGGTCACGACGATCGCGGCCGCGAACGACACGATCGCCACCATCCCCAGGGACCCCCACGCGATCGTCATGCCTGCGCCACCTCTCGGGTCTCGTCCGGCGCGACCGGCGCCGGGACGTCGTTGACGTTGTCCGCCGTGACCGGCGAGCGGCGCGAGGCGGCGTAGATGCCGGCCGCGACCGCGACGGCGACGACCGCCACGAGGACGGTGCCGACCGTGCCCTGCGAGGCCGCGAACGCGGCGACCGCACCCACGACGGCCGCGGCGGGCAGCGTGACGATCCAGGCGACCGCCATCTGCCCGGCGACTCCCCACTGGACGCCCGCGATCCGGCGGCCCGCACCGGCCCCGAAGATGGCGCCCGTGGCGACCTGCGTCGTCGAGAGGGCGAAGCCCAGGTGCGACGAGGCGAGGATGACCGCGGTCGTCGAGGTCTCGGCGGCGAAGCCCTGCGGGGTCTGGATGTCCGAGACCCGCTTGCCGAGCGTGCGGATGATGCGCCAGCCGCCGAGGTAGGTGCCCAGGGCGATGGCGAGGCCGGCGGAGAGGATCACCCAGAGCGGCGGGCCGGAGTTCGGGGCGAGCAGGCCGGAGGCGATGAGGGTCAGCGTGATGACGCCCATCGTCTTCTGCGCGTCGCTCGTGCCGTGGGCCAGCGCGACCAGCGACGCCGACACGACCTGGCCGCCCTTGAAGCCCTTCTTCACGGTCGCGTCGTCCGCCCGCTGCGTGCTGCGGTAGGCGATGACGGTCCCGACGAGCGCGATCACGCCGGCGAGCAGGGGGGAGATGACCGCAGGCAGGATGATCTTCGAGAGCAGTGCCCCGAAGTTGACGGCGCTCGCTCCCGCGGCGACGACGACGGCGCCGATCAGCCCGCCGAACAGCGCGTGCGAGGAACTCGAGGGCAGGCCGAGGAGCCAGGTCAGCAGGTTCCACAGGATCGCGCCGACGAGCCCGGCGAAGATGATGTACGGGTTGATCCTCGTCTCGTCCACGAGACCGCTGGAGATCGTCCTCGCGACCTCCACCGAGAGGAACGCGCCGACGAGGTTGAGGACGCCGGCGATCAGCACCGCGACCTTGGGCTTCAGTGCCCCGGTCGCGATCGAGGTCGCCATGGCGTTCGCGGTGTCGTGGAAGCCGTTCGTGAAGTCGAACGCCAGCGCCGTCACGATGACGACGACGACGATCAGTGAGAGCTCCATGCTCGGGGGTTCCCTCCGGGCCAGGTCCGTGCAGACACGAACGACCCTAGGAAGGGAGGACGGCGCGTTCCCTCACACGTGGGGGAACGGCCGGTGAACAGCAGCCGGTCGGGCCGTGGACGTCGCCCGAATGGTGCCGGTTCGTCCCCTATCGCCCGGTTCCGTTGCCGGCCGAGCGGCCGGGAGCGGCCGGCTGGTGGCCGGAGCCCGACGACGGCGCGACCTTCTCCTTCGCGACGCTGACGGCGGCCTGCACGGCCTCGCCCGCCTTCGCCTGCGCCACCCCGGCGGCCGCCTGCACCTGGGGGTTGTCGGCCACCCTGCGGTAGGCCCGCGAGAGCTGCTCGTAGCGCTCCCGGCCCGCCTTGGCGCCCAGGACGTACCCGACGCCCACACCCAGCACGAACGGCAGCAGCTTCATGATCCGGTCCTCCCGACGACGGCGTGGACCCATCCTGCCGTACGGGCCCCGGGAGGCGTCCGGTACGGTCTACGACCAGAGCCCGACGCCCTCGGGCCGGCGGTCCTCCGTAGCTCAATTGGCAGAGCATGCGACTGTTAATCGCAGGGTTACTGGTTCGAGTCCAGTCGGAGGAGCCCTCTTTCCGGGCCCCAGGCCTTCACGACGATCTCGTGGTCACCATCCGGGTCCAGTCCTGATCCCGCGCCGCATCAAGGTCCCGGCGGGTCGGGCAGGGCCGAACGGCCGCACAGTCCGCCGAGTGGAACCCGTTCCCCCGTCGAGGTTGTAGCGTCGAGTCATCGTCGAACGGTGGTCCTCGACCCCGACTCCGTCTCACGGTCCTCCTCAGCGACCCGTACGGAGCAGTGGGCCCCATGACAGACATCGACACGCTCGTGACCGCCCTGCGGGCCGCCGCCCACGGGCTCGTCCGGCACAGCATCCGCGACATGGAGACGGTGCTGACCCAGATCGTCGCCGCGGCCGCGGAGACCGTGCCCGGCGCCGACGGCGGGGGCATCTCCCGCAGTGAGAGCGGCGCCGTCCAGGCGTCCCACGCCACGAGCGTGGCGATCCGCGAGCTCGACCAGTTGCAGGTCGAGCTCAACGAGGGCCCGTGCGCGACGGCGGGGGAGACCCCGCCGGAGAGCGGGATCGTCGTGGCCGTCGATCTCGAGGGCCCGGACGACGTCGGTCGCTGGCCGACCTTCGCGCCCGCCGCGGCGCGGGCCGGCTACCGGTCGGTGATGTCGGCGCACCTGTCGCCGCCCGCGGGCCGGGAGGCCCACGCGGCGCTCAACCTCTACGCCCGCGAGCCCGGGGTGTTCAGCGACCAGGCCCGGACCATGGCCGGTCTGTTCGCCACCCAGGCGTCCCTGCTGCTCTACGGGGCCGACCAGGCCGCCCACCTCCAGCGCGCGGTGAGCTCGCGCGACCTCATCGGCCAGGCCAAGGGCATCCTCATGGAGCGCTTCTCCGTCGGCGCCGACCAGGCGTTCGAGATGCTGATCTCCGCGTCGCAGGAGACGAACGTGAAGCTCGTGACCGTGGCGACCTGGCTGACGACCGCCGAGGTCCCGGCCGGGACCCGGCGGGGACCGACCCCCGAACTGCACGTGGTGAGGCCCGTGGAGGAGCTCGACAGCTCCCGGCGCGCCTGATCGCCGCGAGGACCCCCACATGGTGATCCGCAGGACCGTCGACCCCCCGACGGCCGACGACGACGGGTCGGGCCGTCCCGACGACCGGGCGACCCTCGCCCGCGTCGCCGCGGGGGACCTCCGCGCGCTGGGCGTGCTCTACGACCGGTTCGCGGAGCCCGTCCACTCCCTCGCCCTCCACGTGGTGGGGGACCCGGCCGTCGCCGAGGGCGTGACCCGCGAGGTGTTCCTCGCCGTCCGCCGGGACGCCGCACGCTTCGACCCGGCCCGCGGCTCGGTGGCGACGTGGCTGCTGACGACGGCCCGCCACCGCGCGGTGGAGGCCCGACGGCGGGCGCCGGGCACGGTGCGGCACACCGACGGGACGCTGCCGGACCGGGCCGGCCTGAGCGCGGAGCAGCAGGCGGTGGTGGGCCTGGCCTACTTCGAGGGGTTCACCCAGGTCGAGATCGCGAGGATCCGGGACTGCCCGGCGGACGCGGTCCTCGCCGACGTGGCCGAGGCGCTGACGCTGCTCCGCCCCGAGGCCGACGACCGCAAGCCGTGACCGAGCCCGTCAGACGCGAGCCTCGATAGCCGGACCGGTGGTGACGTCCCGGCGGACCGTCCCGCCCTCGCCGAGGGCGACGTGGACGGCGACGGGGCGGTGCCCCGGCGACGCCGCCAGGAGCAGGTGCGCCCCGGCGTGCTCCGCGGCGAGCCGGAAGCGGCCGTCGTCGTCGGCGACGGCGCGGTCGGTCTGGGCCCCGCCGTCGGTCATCAGGGTGAGCACGGTGAGGCCCAGGGGAGCCCCGGCGTCGTCGCGCACGGTGCCCTCGACGCCGGACGTGCTGACGGACGTCGGGGCGTCGGCCGTCGTCGGGACCGGCCGGGGGGCGTGCGGCCGCCCCCGGCGGACGATGGCCCCGGCGACGATCGCGCCGACGAGGAAGAGCCCGGAGGCGGCGAGGAACGTGCTGCCGTAGCTCGAGATCGTGGCCTCGGTGGTCCGGCCGGGGTTCGCGGCCAGGTAGGAGGCCGCGGCGGTGCCCGCGACGCTCGAGAGCAGCGCGGTGCCGACGGAGCCGCCGACCTGCTGCATCGTGTTGACCGTGGCCGACGCGACGCCGGCGTCCTGCGGGTCGACGCCGAGCGTGGCGGTGTTGATCGAGGTCGACATCGCGGTGCCCAGGCCGAGACCCATGAGGATCAGCGGCCCGACGACGCCGTTCGCGTAGGTGGTCCCTGGGTCGATCCGCGAGAGCCAGAACAGCGCCCCGGCTCCGAGGAGCATCCCGGCGAAGATCAGCGGCTTCGGGCCGACGCGGGGCAGCAGGGTGGCCGGGATCGTGGTCGAGGTGGCCACGATCGAGGCGACCATCGGCAGGAAGGCCACGCCGGTGAGCACGGGGGAGAACCCGAGCTGCTCCTGCAGGTAGTAGGTCAGGAACAGCGACACCGCGAACATGCCCGAGGCGAGCACCAGGATCGCGAGGTAGGCGCCGCCGCGGTTGCGGTCGAGCACCACGCGCAGCGGCAGCAGGGGCGCCGCGACCGTGCGCTGGAGCACGACGAACGTGATCAGCAGGGCGACGCCGCCGCCGAGGAACCCGAGCACCGGGCCGGAGGACCAGCCGTCGGTCTCGGCGGTGGCGAACCCGTAGACGATGGCGAAGAGGCCGGCCGAGCCGGCGAGGGTGCCGAGGACGTCGAGTCGCGGGCGCTCGCGGCGCGGGAAGGCGGGCATGACGACCGCGGCGCCGATCAGGGCGGCCACGGCGAACACGGCGTTGACGTACATGCACCAGCGCCAGTCGACGTACTCGGTGAGCACCCCGCCGAGCAGCAGGCCGAGCGCGGCGCCGGAGCCGGCGATGGCGCTGAAGACGCCGAAGGCCCGGGCGCGGTCCCGGCCGCCGGGGAACGTCGTCGTGAGCAGCGACAGCGCGGCGGGGGCGAGCAGCGCCCCGAAGGCGCCCTGGGCGGCCCGCGAGATCACCAGCATCTCGAAGTTCACCGCGGCGCCGCCGACCATCGAGGCGACGGCGAAGCCGACCAGCCCGACCATGAACGCGCGCTTGCGCCCGAACAGGTCGGACATGCGCCCGCCGAGCAGCAGGAGGCTCCCGAAGGCGAGCGCGTAGGCCGTGACGACCCACTGGCGGTCCGCGTCGGCGAAGCCGAGGTCGGCCTGCGCCGAGGGCAGCGAGATGTTCACGATGGTGTTGTCGAGGACCACCATGAGCTGCGCGATCGCGATGACGGCGAGGATCGACCACCGTCGCCGGGAGGCGAGGTCCGGGGCGGGTGGGGCGGACGTCATGGCTGACCGTGTCTCTGCTGGCTGGGCGGCCGACCACGACGGGCCGGCCTCGTTCGCTCGTTGCCGTGGGCAACGTGGGCCGGGCCGCGATCGAGTCCGCGTCCGCGAGTGACCATGGGCACCGCGCCGGGAGGTGTGAGGATCGGCCACGTGCCGCTCGCCCTGTTCGCCGCGATCCACGTCCGCGACCGCGCCGCCGCGATCACCTGGTACTCCCGCCTGCTCGGGGCCGACCCGGTCTTCCTCCCGAACGACGTCGAGGCCGTGTGGGAGCTCGCCGAGCACCGGTACCTCTACGTCGAGGAGGGCACGGAGCACGTCGGCCACTCGCGGCTGACGGCGTTCCTCGACGACCTCGACGGGTTCCTGACGACCACCCGCGGGCGCGGCCTGGAGCCCGACCTCGTCGAGACCTATGACAACGGGGTGCGGAAGGCGATTTTCCGCGACCCCGACGGCAACGAGATCGGCTTCGGGGGAGCACCCCTCACGGGCTGACGAGCCCGTCCCACGACCACCGGGGAATCGCGAGGCCCTCCGGGACGCCGTCGTCGGCCAGCACCCGCTCGTGCCAGGCGAGGGCGAGGCGGCGCATCCCCTCGAGGCCGCCGGCCGCGTCGAGGACGGTCGTCATGCCGGGCGATGGTCCTCCGGTGGGCGCCGGAAGACCAGGTCTGCCGGGCCTCGTCAGGAACGCTCGAGGATCTCCTTGAGCGTCGCGAGGGTCGTCGGGATGCTCGTGCGGGCGTCCTCGATCCGCAGGGTGATCCCCTCCTCGCCGAAGGTCTCGCGCACCCAGGCCTGGCCGGACGGGCGGAACTCCCAGCGCTGCGTCAGGCGCGTGCCGCCCTCCTCGTGCTCCATCTCGTAGCCCCACCGGACGAAGCCGTCGCGGACCTCCCAGGCGAACTCGCGGCCGGGGTCGGCGACGACGACCTCGCTGCGCGTCGTCCACTCCCGACCCGGGCGGGAGTTGTGGCCGGTGAAGTGGGCCCCCAGGCGCGGCCCGTCGCCCGGATCCCACTCACAGGAGCGGGTGAACACGCTCCACTCGCCGGTCCGGGTCACGTCGGAGACGAGGGCGTAGACCTGCTGCGGGGAGGCGTCGATCCACGTGGAGTCGGCGTGGGCGTAGGGGTCGGTCTCTGCGGGGGCCACGCGGACATCCTGGCGCGTGGGCGCGGGATCAGGAACGGATGCCGAGCGTCGTGATGCGGCGGCCGACGGGCAGGTCGGTGATCAGGTAGAAGGCCGAGAAGGCGGCGATCTCCGAGTCGTCGCCGCGGCGGCGCACGAAGTCGGCCGCGAACCAGGTGCTGGTGCGGTTCAGCGCGACGGCCTGCGCCCCGGACATCTCGGTGCGGTCGAACCCCGCGTCGCGCATCGCCGCCATCTGTCCGCGGGCCACCGCGAGGACCTCGTCGGCGGTGCCGAACCACGACGAGTCGGCGTCGCCGGTGATGAGCAGCGGCACGGAGTAGTACTCCAGCAGCGCCTCGGCGTCGTCGCGGTCGCCGCGGCAGAGCGCGACGAACGCGGCGACGTAGCGGTCGAACCAGCCGGCGACGTCCATGGCCCCATTCTCGGGTGCGTCGTGATCATCGGAGCGGGCAGAGTGGTGCCGTGCAGACGATCGACCTCGTCCCCGACCTCATCCGCGGCGCCCTCGACCTCGAACGCACCGCCGAGGGCCTCCTCCCGCACCGCCTGCCCGCGTGGGCGCGCGAGCAGTACCCCGACCCGCAGATCCTCATGGCGGAGTCGCAGCCCAGCGGTGTGCGCCTGGCGTTCCGCACCGCGGCCACCGTGGTCGAGCTCGACACCCACCGCACCGTCGTCGCCTACCGCGGCGCCCCGGCCCGGCCCGAGGGTGTCTACGACCTGGTGGTCGACGGCGACCTGACCGCCTCGGCGAGCACCGGCGGCGGCACCGTGGTCACGGTCGACATGCTCTCCGGCGCCGCCGAGACGGCCCCGGGCCCGGCCGGGACGGTCCGCTTCGCCCTGCCGGGCGGCGAGCGGGACGTGGAGATCTGGCTGCCGACCCACGAGACGACGCGCCTCGTGGCCCTGCGCGCGGACGCGCCGGTGCGGGCCTCGTCGGGAACGGGGCGGGTGTGGGTGCACCACGGCAGCTCCATCAGCCACGGCTCCGGCGCCGCCGGCCCGACGAGGACCTGGCCCGCGCTGGCGGCCCGGGCGGCGGGCGTGGAGCTGGTCAACCTCGGCTTCGGCGGCAGCGCCCTGCTCGACCCCTTCACCGCGCGGGCGATCCGCGACACCCCGGCCGACGTCATCAGCCTCAAGCTCGGCATCAACGTGGTGAACGCGGACCTCATGCGGCGGAGAGCGTTCGTCCCCGCGGTGCACGGCTTCCTCGACACGATCCGCGAGGGGCACCCGACGACGCCGCTGCTGGTGGTCTCGGCGGTGCTCTGCCCGATCCACGAGGACACGCCCGGGCCCGGCATGCCGGTGTTCGAGAACGGCGCGGTGCGCTTCACCGCGACCGGCGACCCGGCGGAGGTCCCAACCGGGCGGCTCACGCTGCGGGTGGTCCGCGAGGCGCTCGAGCAGATCGTGGCGCAGCGCCGCGCCACCGACCCGCACCTGTCCTACCTCGACGGGCGCGAGCTCTACGGCGAGGCCGACGTCGAGGAGCTCCCGCTGCCCGACGCCCTGCACCCCGACGCCGCGACCCACCGGCGGATGGGGGAGCGGTTCGCCGCGCTCGCGTTCGAGGGTCCCTTCCGGACCTCCTGACGGGAAGTACGCCGACCAGCTCGGCGGGCAGTCCGTCACGCTGTGGCGGTCGACCTTCTCGCCGGCCCTCACGGCCGTCGTCGGGAAGGTGGTCGCGTGGCAGGCCGGGCCGGGAGGCCTCGAGTACCGCTCGGTGCCATGATCGGCTCATGGTGTCGGCGCAGGTGACCACGCAGCTGCTGAGCGAGCACGACCTCGACGCCCCGATCGACGACCGGTGGTTCGCCGACTACGTGGTCGGGAGCAGCTACGAGTACGGGTGGCTCGCGCTGGAGCCCGACGAGATCGTCGAGTTCGCGACGCGGTACGACCCGCAGCGCATCCACACCGACCCCGACTGGGCGGCGACCGGCCCCTTCGGCGGACTGATCGCGAGCGGCTGGCAGACGGCCGGGCTCATGATGCGGCTCTACTGCGACCACTACATCTCGGCCGTCGCGAGCCTCGCCTCGCCCGGGGTCGACGAGCTGCGCTGGCCCGCCCCGCTGCGCCCGGGGGAGCGGGTGCGGCTGCGGGTGGCGGTCGTGGAGTCGCGGGTGTCGCGCTCCAAGCCCGACCGCGGCATCGTCCGGACCGACATCGCCCTGATCACCGAGGACGACCGCACGGTGCTCACCGGCCTCGCGATGAACATGGTCGCGGTGCGGCCGGTCAGCTCCTGAGCACGGCGTCGACGACGTCGGCGTAGAGCTCGGCGGTGCCCGCGGCGGTGAGCGCGTCGCGCACGGCGCCGGGGGACACCACGAGCCGCGGTGGGCGGCCGTCCTCCCCGCGCTCGCGCAGCAGGTGGGTCAGCGCCTCGGCCGTCAGCGAGGCGGTCTCCCGCAGGTCGACCACCATCGTCATCGCGAGCATGCGGCACCCGAACCGGCGCCGGGCGTCGTCGGGAACCGTCGCCCGCACGTGCGAGGCCCGGCGCAGCTGGCGGCAGAACTCGTCGTGGTCGTCCGGGCCGACCTCGCCGGCGACGGTCACGACGAGCACCGGGCGCGGCGGTCCATAGAGGGCCCGGACGGCGAAGGTCGCGGTCACGACGTGGGCACGGGGCAGCGGGTGTCGGCGAGGACGGCCGCGGGGGCGAGCGCCGGGTCGCCCCACGGGAGGTGTCGCTCGGCCCTGCCGTCGGACATCGCGACCTCCGCGGGCGATCCGGGACCGCGCGTACCGGTCACTCGATCAACGGTATCCCGCACCGAGGCCCTGCAAAACGGGGCGTTCGGTCTATTTTGCGAGGGTCTCGAGGGGGCCATCCGGCCGCCTGCTCGGTGTGGTCATCGCGGTGGATCTCGCCGTCGTGACTGCTCTGCGGTCACGATCGGGTCACGACGACGCGGGGTGGCCACCGCTCGCCGCGGTGATGCGACCGCTGCGCCGAAGCACCCGAAGTCACATCCGTGTACTTTCAGTAACGTCCGGCGCGTGAACGAGGAGCACCGGACCAGCGAGCAGGCCCGGTCGGCCGCGCGCTCGGTGCTCGCCAACCGGGAGTGCCTCGACGCACTCGACGACCACCACCGCGCCCGGGCCGTCGGTCTCGCCGAGCGCCTGGTCCACGGCCACCTCGACGCCCCGGCGATCCTCGGCACGGTCCGGGAGCTGCGGGCGCTGCTCGACCCGACGTCGGGGCTCGCGGCGCGGGCCGTGGCGTCGTGGCTCGACGACCTCGTCGCGGTCCGCGCGTAGTCCTCGGTCCGTAGACTGCCGACCATGGTGGAACGCCTCGCGGTGCGGTTCGGCACGACGCCCATGCGGCTGCTCGTCGTCGGGTGGATCGTGAGTGCGGTGCTGCTGCTCGTCGGCCTCGCGCTGGTGCTGACCGGCGCCTCGACGGCCGCCGGGTTCGTCGTGTTCATCCTCGGCGTCGTGCTGTCGATGTTCGTGGCCGTGAACCTGCTGCGCCTCCGGGCGGGCGAGCACGCCCGCAAGAAGCCCCTCACGTAGCACTCCACCGGGTGAACCCATGTGGTGATCGAGGGTTCTCGCTGGACGTAGTGGTGTTCCGTGCCTCACTGTTCTCACACCGACGAACGGTTGGTGTCGGTGTTCGGGGAACGCCGACTGTCTGGGTCGGGCGACGGTCGCTGGGGAGCGGACCGCCGCAGGCGCAGACTCCTCCGGGGTCGGTGGTGGTCGCTGGGGAGCGGACCACCACCGGCCCCGGTCCTCGTTAGGAGCCGGCCGTGACGCGGTAGAGCCGCTGGGCCCCGCGGATGCCCTTGAACCGCCGGGGTGCGGCCACCCGCCACCGGAAGTCCGCCGTCGCCGCCTCCTCGCCGAGGTGCGCCACGACCGCGTCGCGCACCGGCGCCGTGACCACCACCTGGCCGGGCCGGGCGGTCGTCGTGACCCGGGAGGCGAGATTCACCGGTGAGCCGTACCAGTCGCCCGCGTGCGGGACGCCGATGCCGTTCGCGACGCCGACCCGCACGTCGGGGCGCCCGTCGTCCGCGTCCGACCAGCGCCGGGCCAGCTCGACCGCCGCCCGGACCAGCGACGTGGTGTCCGAGGACACGAGCATCACGGCGTCGCCGATCGTCTTCGCGAGGCGCACCGGCCGGACGGCGACGTCGGTGGCGCACGCCGAGAGCTGCTCGGCCACCTCGGACAGCTCGACGGCCGAGACGTTCTCCCCGAGGTCGGTGAACCCGACGAGGTCGGCGAAGCAGACCGACACCTCCTGCGCCCCCTGCAGCCGGCCCGCGGAGGAGCCCTCGACGGCGACGGCGTGCGAGCGGATCCGGTCGGCGAGCGCCACCGACACGAGGTGGGTGAGGTGGAGCATGTCGTCCTCGACGATGCGGCGGGCCTCGATCGCGTAGCGCAGCGCCATCTCCGGGTCGGGTTCGCCGGCCGCGAGCAGCGCGTCGCCGAGCAGGCCGCCGAGCGCGTCGGCCATGTTGAGCACCCCGCGCCCGATCGCCCGGACCACGGGCATCATCTCGTCGTCGGTGAAGCCGAGCCCCCGGTAGCGCTCGATCCGCTCGGCGATCTCCGCGTCCTCGTCGGTGTAGATCTCCTCGGCGGGGTCGGCCGAGACGGGCCGCCCGAGCGCGCGGAACCACTTCGAGACGACCTCCGGGTCCTGCCCGGTGTGCTCGCAGATGGCCGACATCGACCAGCCGTCCTCGGGGGAGAGGGTCCGCTCGATCAGCAGCAGGCCGAGCCGGTCGCGCTCGATCGCCTCCCGCATCGCGTCGATGCCCACCCCGTCGCCCGCGAGCGCGGAGAGCACCTCGACCCGGATGCGCCGCTGCTCGCCGGAGAGGCCCTCGAGCAGCCCCGCCCGGTCGTAGTCGGTCTCCGCCATGGCCGACCGCAGACGTCGGGGGATCGGCAGCGACGTGAGGTGGCGCGGAGGCACGGGGCCATCATGACGAATCCGCGGCCCCGTGGCTCGGTCGGTCCGGGCTAGCCTGATCACCCGATGGACGACGATGCGCAGACCGACCCGCCCGGCGCGGGCGCTCCCCGGCTGCTGGCCACCAGCGACCTGCACGTCAACCGCACCGAGAACTCCGACGTCGTGCGCGACCTGCACCCGACCCATCCGGGCGACTGGCTGATCGTCGCGGGCGACGTCGGCGACCGGGTCGACAGCGTCCGCTGGGCCCTGTCGGTGCTCGCCGAGCGGTTCGAGCGGGTGATCTGGGTGCCCGGCAACCACGAACTGTGGACCCCGCCCGCCGACGAGGTGCAGCTCGTCGGGCCGGCCCGCTACGACCACCTCGTCGAGGTGTGCCGCTCGCTCGGCGTGCTCACGCCGGAGGACGAGTGGCCGGTGTTCGCCGGGACGCTGCTCTGCCCGATGTTCCTGCTCTACGACTACTCGTGGCGCACCCGCCCCGACATGGCCGGGATGACGACCGCCGCGGCGCTGGAGACGGCCCGGGAGGCCGGGGTGGTGGCCACCGACGAGTTCCTCATGTCCTCCGACCCCCACCCCGACCCGCCCTCGTGGTGCGCGGAGCGCCTGGCCGTCACCCGGGAGCGGCTGGCCGCGCGGCCGCCCGGGATGCCGACGGTGCTGATCAACCACTGGCCGATGACGGCCCTGCCGATGCAGGTGCTGCGCCATCCCGAGTTCTCGCTGTGGTGCGGCACGGCCGAGACGGCGCGCTGGCACGTCGAGCACGACGCCGTCGCCGTGGTCTACGGGCACCTGCACCTGCCGCGGACCACCTGGGAGGACGGGGTCCGCTTCGAGGAGGTGTCGGTCGGCTACCCGCGCGAGTGGCAGCGCCACGACCTCGTGCGCGGGCCGCTGCGCCAGATCCTGCCCGCGCCGGAGCCGCAGGAGCACGACCCGTTCACCGCGTGGGCCCTCGCCCACGGAGCCCGGTGGTGAACCCCCTCGCGTCCGTGCTGCCCGCCGCCGTGAGCACGGCGGTCCGGTGCGACGACGACGGCGTCGGTGCGCTGCATCCGAACGAGGAGGCCGCGGTCGCGAAGGCCGTCGCGTCGCGGCGGGCGGAGTTCACCACGGCGCGGGCCTGCGCCCGGGAGGCGCTCGCCGCCCTGGGAGCGCCGGCCGGGGCGGTGCCGGTGGGGGAGAAGCGCTCGCCGGTGTGGCCGGACGGGGTGGTCGGGTCGATCACGCACACCCCGGGCTTCCGCGGTGCGGCCGTGGCGTGGGCGTCGGCGGTGCGGTCGCTGGGCATCGACGCGGAGGCCCACGACGTGCTGCCCTCCGGGGTCCTCGAGGCGGTGTCGTCGGAGGCCGAGCGGGCGGTGCTCGCGGGGTTGGCGGCCGACCACCCCGACGTGCACTGGGACCGGCTGCTCTTCTCCGCCAAGGAGTCGGTCTACAAGACGTGGTTCCCGCTGACCGGGCGGTGGCTCGGCTTCGAGGAGGCGGCGCTGACGCCCGCGGCCGACGGCACGTTCACCGCCGAGCTGCTGGTGCCCGGGCCGGTGGTCGACGGCGTGGAGGTGTCGTCGTTCGCCGGGCGGTGGACGGTCGCGGGCGGCCACGTGATCACGGCCATCGCCCTCGCCGCTCAGCCGGTCTCGGGGTAGGACCGGGGCTCCTCCGGGGCGTGCACACCCGCGGGCTGTGCGGGGGAGGGGACCGCCTCCGGCGGCGGGTAGGACGGGTTCAACGTGACCGTCCGCGCCGCCCCGATGCCGCGGTAGCGGGCGGGGGTGCAGGTGAGCACGACGACCTGGTGGCTGGTGCCGGCCGTCGCGGCCCCGAACACGGCCGCGAGGCGCTCGAGGCGGGCCGGGTCGGAGTGCCCGAGGGCGTCGTCGATGAGCACCGGGACCCCGTCCTCGGCGTCGACGAGGGCCGCGACCGCCAGGCGGGCGCACAGCCCGAGCTGTTCCTTCGCGCCGGTGGAGAGCGCGTCGAAGGCCACCGTGACCCCGGCGAGGGTGCGGGACACGATCCGCAGCGCGGGGTCGACCTCGAGGGTCAGCGACGGGCCGAACACGATCCGCGCGAGCCGCTCCACCTCGCGGCGGAACGGGGCGACGTAGGCCCGGCGCACCTCGTCGCGGCGCCGCGCCAGCGTGGTGTGCAGCCGGACCGCCGCGGCGGCCCGGCGGGTGACGGCCGCGTGCTCCCGCTCGGCCGCGGCGAGCTCGGTGCGGGCGAGGACCAGCCGGTCGTGGCGGCCCTCCCCGCCGGCCACCTGGAGCCGGCCGGTCACCTCCGCGCGGCGGCGCTCGACGTCGGCGGCGCGGTGGCTCAGCGCCTCGACCGCCCGCTTCGCGGTGGCGTAGAGCGCCTCGACCGTGCTCGGGTCGTCCGCGGCGAGCACCGCGGCGCGCTGCTCGTGGTCGGCCTCGCTGCGCCGGGCGCGGGCGAGCGCGTCGGTGGCGGCCGTGGCGAGCGCGTCGTCGGGCTGCTCGGCGCGGGCGTCGCGGAGCTCGGCG
>NZ_JBHSIV010000053.1:0-26948 GCF_042653685.1 Actinomycetospora atypica
CGCTCGGCCGGGCGCTCGGGCCGGCGGTCCGCCGGGCGCTCGGGCCGCGGGGCCTCGACCGTGGCGGTGGACCGGTCGGTGGGCGGCGCGACGGTGGCGTCGAGCTCACCCGCCCGCGGCGGGGCCTGCCGCGCCGACCCGTCCCGGCCCTCGTCCGGGCGCTCGTCCCGGCCCCCGTCCTGGCGCTCGTCCCGGCCCTCGTCCTGGCGCTGGGAGGGGCGCTGGAACCGGGGCTCCTCCGGGCCGCCCGCCGACGCCTCGGCGACGGCGAGCGGGCCGCCCGCGGTGGCCGTCGCGCCGGCCTGCAGGCGCCGCTCGACCCCCTCGAGCCGCTGCACCAGCGCCGCGTCGTCCGACGAGGCCGCCGGCAGCAGCATCCGCGCGCACACCAGCTCGAGCAGCAGGCGCGGCGCGGTGGCCCCCCGCATCTCGGTGAGCGCGGTGTGCACCAGCTCGGCGTGGCGGGCGAGGGCGGCGGGGCCGAGGCGCTGGGCCTGGTCGACCATCCGCTCCAGCTCGTCGGCCGGGACGTCGACCAGGCCCTTCTCCCCCGAGTCGGGCACGGCGTGGACGAGGATGAGGTCGCGCAGGCGCTGCAGCAGGTCGGCGGCGAAGCGCCGCGGGTCGTGCCCCGCCTCGACGAGCCGGTCGACCGCCCCGAACACCGCGGATCCGTCGCGCGCGCCGAGGGCGTCGACGACGTCGTCGAGGATCGCGACGTCGGTGACCCCGAGCAGCCCGACGGCCCGCGCGTAGGTGACCCCCCGGTCGTCCGCGCCGGCGAGCAGCTGGTCGAGCACCGAGAGGGAGTCGCGCGCCGAGCCGCCTCCCGCGCGGATGACGAGCGGGTACACGGCGGGCTCGACCGTCACCCCCTCCTCGTCGCAGATCCGCTCCAGCAGCGCGCGCAGCGTGCTCGGCGGCAGCAGCCGGAACGGGTAGTGGTGCGTCCGCGACCGGATGGTCGGCAGGACCTTCTCCGGCTCCGTGGTGGCGAACACGAAGATCAGGTGCTCGGGCGGCTCCTCGACCACCTTCAGCAGCGCGTTGAACGCCGCCGTGGTGACCATATGCGCCTCGTCGATGATGAAGACGCGGTAGCGGGAGTTGACCGGCGCGTAGGCCGCCTTGTCGCGCAGGTCGCGTGCCTCGTCGACCGTGCCGTGGCTCGCCGCGTCCATCTCGGTGACGTCGAGCGACCCCGGACCGTTGGGGGCGAGCGCGACGCAGGACCCGCAGACGCCACAGGGATCGGGCGTGGGTCCCTGCTCGCAGTTCAGCGAGCGCGCCATGATCCGCGCCGACGACGTCTTCCCGCACCCGCGCGGGCCGGAGAACAGGTACGCGTGGTTGATCCGGCCGGCGGTGAGCGCGGTGCGCAGCGGGTCGGTGACGTGCTCCTGGCCGACGACCTCGGCGAACGTGCCGGGGCGGTATCTGCGGTACAGAGCGAGAGCCACGCCGCGAGGCTACGCGGGACCTCCGACGGCCACGGGCCCGATCGGGAGGAGAGACGAAGGGGACCCCGCGCACCCGCCAGAGCCCGCTGACCCTTGCTGCCTTCCGGCCCTGGGGGAGTTCACAGGATGGACGCCGCGCGGGGTCCGGCGCCCACTGTACCGGTCCCCCGGCCCGGGTCCCACGGGGTGGGGGCCGGGGAAGAAGGGGCGCCGTCGCCCCCTGTACTCTCGCCCGCGGAGGATTGGCCGAGTGGCCTAAGGCGCACGATTGGAAATCGTGTTGGGGTAAAACCCTCACGGGTTCGAATCCCGTATCCTCCGCAGTTCCCGATCAGGCGCCGGGCCCCGTTCAGGGGCCCGGCGTTCGTCGTCGGGGCCCGCACCACGTCAGGACCGCAGCCCGCGCACCAGCAGGGTGGCGAGCTGCTCGTAGGCCTCGGCGTCGTCGAGGCCCGTCGTGGCCGCGACCCGCCGCGCCTGGATGGCCTCCATCGTCGAGGCGACCACCTCGGCGGCGAACCCGACGTGGACGTCGCCGAAGTCGCCCGACTCCACCCCCTCGCCGATGATCTCGCGGACCCGGCGGGCGGCCGCCCGGGTGTTGCGCTGGTAGATCTCCGCGGCCGGCGCGAACGAGGCGACGTCCTCGAAGAACGCCGCCGACGCGGGGGCGAGCTCCGCCGCGACCGCGCGCAGGTAGGCCGCCAGCCGCTCGGGGGGCGTGCTGCGGGCAGCCACCGCCGCCTCGACGTGGGTGGTCGCCGCGCGGAAGAACCGGACCACGGCCGCCGTCACGAGCTGCTCCTTCGACGAGGCGAGCCCGTAGAGCGTGCGCTTGGAGCACCGGAGCCGGGCGGCGACGTCGTCGAGGGTCAGGTGCGCGAAGCCCTCGGCCAGCAGCAGCGCGACGAGGGCGTCGGAGAGCTCGTCGCGCCGCGCGGCACCGCGCCGGACCGGGGAGGCCATCTGGCGATCATAGGCCCACATCGCTACTCTCAGCGGTACTGAGGTTCCGAGAACAGTACCGATAGGACGTGACATGCCGGTCGACCGTCTCCTGCCCACCGACGAGGCCCGGGCCCTGATCGAGCTGACCCGCGAGGTCGCCGACAAGGAGCTGGCGACCCGCGTGGACGACCACGAGCGCGGCGACGGCACCTACCCCGAGGGCCTGTTCGGCACGCTCGGCGAGACCGGCCTGCTCGGCCTGCCCTACCCCGAGGAGCAGGGCGGCGGCGGCCAGCCCTACGAGGTCTACCTGCAGGTCCTCGAGGAGCTCGCCGCCCGCTGGGCCGCGGTCGCGGTGACCGTCTCGGTCCACGGCCTGTCCTGCTTCCCGCTGGCCACCTTCGGCACCGCCGAGCAGCAGGAGCGCTGGCTGCCCTCGATGCTCGCGGGCGAGATGGTCGGCGGCTACAGCCTCTCCGAGCCGCAGGCCGGGTCCGACGCCGCCGCCCTGCGCTGCCGCGCGGTGAAGGACGACGCCGGCGACTACCGGATCACCGGTGAGAAGGCCTGGATCACCCACGGCGGGAAGGCCGACTTCTACGCCCTGTTCGCCCGCACCGGCGAGGGCAGCCGGGGCATCTCCTGCTTCCTCGCCCCCGGGCAGACCGACGGCCTCGTCTTCGGAAAGCCCGAGGAGAAGATGGGCCTGCACGGCGTCCCCACCACTTCGGCCACCTGGGACGGCGGCGTCGTCGAGGCCGACCGGCTCATCGGTCAGGAGGGGCAGGGCCTCTCGATCGCCTTCGCCGCGCTCGACTCCGGCCGCCTCGGCATCGCCGCCTGCGCCACCGGGCTCGCCCAGGCCGCGCTCGACGCCGCGGTCGAGTACGCCAACGAGCGGCAGGCCTTCGGCAAGAAGATCGTCGACCACCAGGGGCTCGGCTTCCTCCTGGCCGACATGGCCGCCGCGGTCGACTCGGCGCGCGCCACCTACCTCGACGCCGCCCGTCGTCGGGACGCGGGCGTGCCCTACAGCCGCCAGGCCAGCGTCGCGAAGCTCATCTGCACCGACGCCGCGATGAAGGTGACCACCGACGCCGTGCAGGTCTTCGGCGGCTACGGCTACACCCGCGACTTCCCGGTGGAGCGGTACATGCGCGAGGCCAAGATCATGCAGATCTTCGAGGGCACCAACCAGATCCAGCGGCTCGTGATCTCGAGGCACTTCGCCCGCTGACGAGCCGCCGGAGAGCCTGGCCCACACTGTCAGGCAATGCGGGGATTCCTCATCACTCTGGTCGTGCTCGTCCTGCTGCTCGTCGGCGTCGACTTCGGGGCCCGGTGGGTCGCCGAGGACCGCGTCGCCTCGCAGCTCCAGTCGCAGCTGAAGCTGGACGAGAAGCCGTCGGTCGCCATCCGCGGCTTCCCGTTCCTGACGCAGGCCGCGGCCGGGTCGTACGGGGCGGTCACCCTCACCGCCGAGCACATCCCCTACCGCCAGCTGCGTGACATGACGCTCGTCGCGGAGCTGGGGGACGTGTCGCTGCCCCCGCAGTCGCTGATCGACGGCACGGTCCGGTCGATCCCGGCCCGCACCGTCACCGCGAGTGCGCAGATCGACCCGACCGACCTCGCCCGGATCCTCCGGGTCTCGGACGTGACGGTGGCGCCGGTGACCGCGGCGTCCCTCCAGGAGCGCGACCTCGGAGGAGTCGACCCCTCCCAGGCGGTCGAGCTGACGTCGACCACGACGGTGCTGGGCCAGTCGGTCCGGGCGTCGGTGATCGCCACGTTCCGGCTCGCCGGCGGGCAGATCGTGCTCTCCGCGCGCGACATCACCGTCGACACCGGGGACGCGCCGTCGGCGGTGTCGGGCGCCGTGTCGAGCGCGCTGCGCTCCAAGCTCGGCAGCTTCTCGGCCCGGGTCGACCCGGGCCAGCTCCCGTTCTCGATCTCGGCGACCGATCTGCGCGCCGAGGACGGCAAGCTCGTCGTCTCCGGCACCGCGGAGGACGTCGACCTCCTCGGTGGCTCCCTGTAGCGGGGACCGTGACAGGCTGAGGTCCGTGCAGACCATTCGCTGGGGTATCGCCGGACCGGGCCGGATCGCGGCGAACGTGGCGCGCGACCTCGTGGCGATCGACGGCACGGAGCTCGCCGCGGTCGGGTCGCGCTCGCTCGAGCGGGCGCAGGCCTTCGCGACCGAGCACGGGGCGGCCCGGGCGCACGGGTCCTACCGGGAGCTGATCGACGACGAGGGCGTCGACGTCGTCTACATCGCGACCCCCCACCCCCAGCACGCCGATCTGGCCGTCGCGGCCCTCGAGGCGGGCAAGGCGGTGCTGGTGGAGAAGACGTTCACCGCGACCCTCGCGGGGGCGTGGCGGGTGGTCGACACGGCGCGGCGCCACGGCGTGTTCGCCATGGAGGCGATGTGGACCCGCTTCCAGCCGGCCGTCGTCCGGGCGCGCGAGATCTACGAGGCCGGCGAGATCGGCGACGTCCGCTCGGTGCAGGCCGACCTGGGCACGGTCCGCGACGTCGACCCGGCCGACCGGCTGTTCAACGCCGAGCTCGGCGGCGGCGCCCTGCTCGACCTCGCCGTCTACCCGGTGTCCTTCGCCCAGATGGTGCTCGGCGGGACCCCGACCGCGGTGCGCGCCGTGGGGCGTATGGAGTCGACGGGGGTCGACGCGGAGAACGCGCTGCTCCTGGCGTGGGAGGACGGGCGCTTCGCCACCGCGCAGACCTCGTTCCACAGCCCCTCGCCCGGCCAGGCCCGCATCTTCGGGTCGACCGGCTGGATCGACGTGCTCCCCCGCTTCCACCACCCCACGACGATCGTCGTGCACCGCTCTCCCGACGACCCCGGCGAGCGGATCGAGCTGCCGGCCACGGGCGCGGGCTACTCCCACGAGATCGACGAGGTCAACGCCTGCCTGCGCGACGGCCGGACCGAGTCGGCCGTGATGCCGCTCGACGACACCCTCGCGGTGCAGGGGGTCCTCGCCGAGGCGGGCGAGCAGCTCGGGCTGTCGTTCTCCGAGGTCGCGGTCGCCCTCTAGCCCGTCACACGGGCGGCAGCCAGAGCCGGCCCTCGAGCAGCGACGTCGGATCCGGGTCCGCGGACAGGGCCGCCAGCGCCGCCGCGTGCTCGGCCATCCCGAGCGCGGCGTGGGCCGCGTCGAACGCGTCCTCGGTGGCCGCCGCGGCCTCGCGCAGCGCCACCGGGATGCGCGGGTCGGCGTCGACCTGCCCGCGGCGGGCCGTCGCGGACGACTTCACCACCGGCCCCGTGAACGCCCGCGGGTAGATCTCGACGACCAGCACCCCGCGCGGGCCCGGCGCGGCGTCGAGCGGCCACACCCCCACGCCCGCCCGCCGCCACGCCCCGAGCAGGGGCATCCCGCGGATCGAGCCCGTGCCCACCGCGCCGGCTCCCCCGACCTGGAAGGTCGACAGCGGGTTCAGCCCCCGGTCCCGCGCGTCCAGCTCGGTCCGCCGGTAGAGCGGCACGTCGGTCGGTCTCCGCGTCCCCGCCCGGCCCCAGAACGGGGGCTCGCACGCCCGGAGCCAGCCCTCGCCGTCGTCGCGGGCGAGGTCCCACAGCGCGGGGAGCGTGGTCGCGCGCCGCTCGGTGGCGAACCAGCCCGGGAGCCCGAAGGAGAAGTCCATCCCGACGACGACCGGGGCGGGCGCGTCGCGCAGGTCCAGCACCAGGTCGCCGACCCCGGCCCGGTCGAGCCCGCCCCGGACGTCGAGGAGCTCCCCCGGACGCGCCTCGGCCACCCGGATCCGCGTCGCGGCCGCGCGCCGGTCGCCCGACCAGTCCACCGCGAGGATCCGCACCCCCGCATCGTCGTCCCCGTTCCCCTCCGGTCGAGGACCGACCCGTTCACCCGTTCGTCGCATCAGAACGACCGCTGGACCCTTCTACCCGACCGTCGGTCCCGTCGCGAGCCGGGCCACGCTTTCCGGGTGGAGTTCGTCGTCCTGCTGGTGCCGGTGATCACCGCGGCGCACAGTCCTCCCCGACCGCTCGTCGCAGTCCTGGCGCGACGAACGGTCGACCCCGTTGCTCCACATCGAGGAGAGATCCCGTGCCCAAGCACCGCGCCCCCCGCAGGATCGTCGCCCACCCCGGCCGCGCCGCGACCCCGATCGCCGCGCTCGCCCTGTCGGCGGCGGCCCTCACCGCCGTGGCCCCGATGGCCTCGGCCCACACCCGCGACACCGAGCGGGACGGCCCCTCGGGCAACGGCAACATCGGGCTCCTCAACGACCTGACGCTGCTGCCGGTGCAGGCCTGCGGCCTCCAGCTGCCGATCCTCGGCAGCATCCTCGAGGCGCCGGACGCGGACTGCACCCAGACCGACGACTGATCGCGCCCGCCCCTCGATCGAGCCCGACCCAGGGACGCCCTCCGGAACGTCGGAGGTCGGAGGACGTCCGGGGACACGCAGCGGAGCGGAGCTGGACCGAAGGGGCGGGCTGGTCACCCCACGAGCAGGTGACCGCCCGGCGGGTCCTGGGCGGCGGCACCCGGCACGCGCAGCCGGACCGTGGTGCCGCTGCCCGGGCGGGTGTCGACGTGCAGGTCGCACGAGCTGCCGAACGCCGCCCGCAGCCGGCGGGTGACCTCGGCGATGCCGCCGTGGCGGGCGTCGACCTGCGAGGCCGAGCGCGAGGCCTCGGGCCCCATCCCGGCGCCGTCGTCGGACACCGTGATCACGCAGTCGGACCCCGCGCCCAGCGCGGTGACGAACACGGTGCCGCCCCCGGGCACCGGCTCGATGCCGTGCCGCACGGCGTTCTCCACGAGCGGCGCCACGACGAACGGCGGCAGCACCACGTTCTCCACCTCGGGCGCCACGGAGAGCTCCACCGTGAGGCGCGGCCCGAACCGGGCCTGCTCGAGGGTCAGGTAGCGCCGGGCGTTGTGCAGCTCCTCGGCCACCGTGGTGGTGGCGTCGGAGGCGCGGAACGAGTAGCGCGTGAAGTCGGCGAACTCGGTCAGCAGCTCGCGCGCCCGCGCCGGGTCGACCCGCACGAAGGCGGCGATCGCGGTGAGCGCGTTGTGCACGAAGTGCGCGGAGAACCGGGACCGCAACGCCGCCTCGACCTCGGCGTCGGGCAGCGCGATCTCGGCGACGCCGGGCACCCGCCTCTCCGGCGCCGCCGGGTCGGCCTGCCCCCGCACGGCCGGGAGCGCCGTCCCCGGGCGTCGTCGGGGGCCGTCGACGACCTCGAGGTCGTCCAGCGCGAGATCCGAGTCGACGACCGGTGCCGCGACGAGGGGGGCGTGCACCGTGGCCGGGTGGGTGTCGAGGCGCAGGCCCTGCCAGACCGGACGCCCGACGAGGCCCGTGGGTGTCCACCGCCGGTGCTCCACCCGCCCGACGAGCCGCGGCGCGAGCCAGTGCGCGGACGCCGCCGCGTCGGGCGGGACGGACCCGTCGAACGCGCTGACCGGGCGCTCGAGACCGGCCGCGGCCTCGAGGATCTCGCGCCGCGCGGCCGCGGTGACCCCGGTGGACACCCGGCCGACGTAGCGCAGCGCCCCCTCGCTGGGCACGCCGAGCAGCAGCGCACCGACCCCGCCCTCCGGGGACCGCGGCAGCCAGCCACCGACGACGACGTCCTGCGACCGCGTGATCTCCGCCGAGATCCAGCTCCGCGAGCGGCGTCCGCCCTGGTAGGTGGACTCGAGACGCTTGGCGACGACACCCTCCAGTCCGTAGTGCCGGGCCGTGGCGATGATCTTCTCCGGGCCCAGCCCGGTGAAGAAGGGCGGCACGACCATCTGTCCCCCGCCGAGGTCGACCTCGGCGAGGAGGTCACGCCGCTCGCGGTAGGTCAGCTGCGTGGTGGAGCGACCGGCGACCTCGAGCACGTCGAACGCGTAGAAGGTCACCGGCGTCCCGGCCACGAGGGCCGTCGACGGGCTCGCCACCCGGCGGCGGCGCCGCAGCCGGGCCGCGCTCGGCCGGCGCACGGCGTCGAGCGCGACGATCACGCCGTCGAGCACCACGTCGGGCCCGGCGGGGGCCCCGATCTCGGGGAACCCGGCCGTGACGTCGTGCCCGTCGGCGTCGACGAGGCGCATCCGGCCGTCGCGGACGTGGGCGAGGCAGCGCAGCCCCGACCACACGAACTCGAAGGCCCAGCCCGCTCCCCGGGGCAGGTCGCCGGGTGAGGCGAGCATCGGGCGCGCGACCCGGGGGACGTCGGGCGGACCGCTCGGCGGGGACGACACCACGGCGCCTCCCCGGTCTCCTCGGCCGCCCCGGCCCGGTCCGGCGGCGGATGCCGGACCAGGCCCGTGCCCCTCGGTGGGACGGGGTGCTCCGACGTCCGACACGGTAGCCAGACCCCCCGACAGCGACGCCCGTTTTCCCGACCGCGCCACGACGTGCTGCGGCCGGACAGCGGCACGACGCGACGAACGGCCGGGCCACGCCGATCGTCCCCCGGCGCGCCCGGTCGTGCCGGGTACGGGGGCCGTTCGGACGAGCGGGGGACACCGCTCGTCCGAGACGGCCTCGTCAGATCAGCCGCCCGCTCGCCACCACCGCGGACGGCCGGGCGGGGACCGGTCCGAGCGGCTCGGCGGACACCGCGTACGCACCCTGGGACAGGGTCGGCGCGCCGCCCCCGGGCGGGGCGGTCGTCGTGCCGACCGGGGTGTACGTGCCCGACCCGTCGAACGTCCCGACCGCGGTGGCGCCACCGCCCACGACCCGCCAGAGGACGAAGGTGCGGCCGGCGCCGAGGTCGGGGACGTCCACGGGCACCACGCGGGCGCCGGTGGTGTCGTCCAGGACCACGGCCATGACCGACCCGCCGGGCTGGACCAGGGAGGCGTGCCGCACGCCCGGGTCGCGGGCCTCGGCGGACTCGACGACCTGCTGGGCCCGCGCGGCCGCGACCGAGCGCGGGTCGCCGCCGCCGTCCTGCACCGCTGCCCGGGCCGAGAACACGACCACCCCGGCGACCACGGCGACGAGCGCGAGCAACGCTGCCGTGCGTCGTCGGGGGACCCGGGCGACGGCGGGACCGCCGGGCACGGGGGACGCGGTGGCCGCGGGCCTCGTCGGGACGGTCCCCCCGGCCGGCGTCGGCACCGGAGCGGCGCGCGGCGGGACGGGCTCGGCCGCCGCGGCCTCCAGGATCCGGCTCCGCAGCCCCGGCGGCGGCTCGACCGGCGGGACGGAGCGGGCGAGCGCGGCCATCGTCTCGTGGGTCTGGGCGAGCAGGGCGCGGCAGGCGGCGCACCCGCGCAGGTGCTCGTCGACGCGGTCCTCGTCCTCGGGCTCGAGCGCGCGCAGCGCGCGGCCGACGACCGCGCCCGCGAGCTCGCCGTCGTGCGGGTCTCCGACGGCGCTCATCCGGCGTCCCCGAGCAGCTCGAGGCCGGAGGTGCCGAGCACGGGCGCGAGCAGGATGCGCAGCTTCGCGACGCCGGTGAACATGCGGGACTTGACCGTCCCGATCGGTACGCCGGTGATGGAGGCGACCTCCCGCTGGGTGTAGCCGCCGTAGTAGGCGAGGCCCAGGGCCTGGCGCTGCTCGGCCGGCAGGTGGTGCATCGCCGCCCGGACGTGCTCGGCGATGACCGTCCCGAGGGCCGCGCGGTCGGCGGACGGCCCGGCGGCGGTGGTGCCCTCGTCGGAGTCGTCGGTGGGCACGTGGTGGCGGCGACGGGTGGCCTCGCGGCGCACGGCGTCGACCGACTTGTGGTGCACGAGGGTGAGCAGCCAGCTGATGACCGAGCCCCGGGTGCGGTCGAAGCGGCCCGGATCGCGCCACAGGACGAGGAAGACCTCCTGCACGACGTCCTCGGCGAGTCCGTCGTCGACGCAGATCCGGCGGGCCAGGGAGTACGCGGCCCGGCCGTGCCGGCCGTAGAGGGTGTCGAGCGCCGAGGCGTCGCGGGTCGCGAGCCGCTCGACGAGGTCGGCGTCGGTCACGTCGGCCTCGGGGCCGAGGGCGGGCTCGGGCGATGCGGAGGACGAGGAGGGGCGCACCCGTCCCGCGGACCTCGTTCTCGCTGGCACGGTCATGACTGGTGGGGCTCCCAACTCGACGCTCCGGACGGCTCCGTGCGCCGGTCGCGACGGGGCTTTCGCGACGATGCGGCGGGCGGTTCGGCCGGACGGCACACCGGCCCGGCGTCGGCCGGTGGGGACCTGTCCTGACGGACGGGTCCGATTCCCACCCCGTGAGCGGCGCGGTAGTGACGCCGCGCACCTAGTCTCGGAGGGGAGGGACGACGACGTAGGCGGAAGGTGCACATGGCTGGTCAGTGGTTCGAGTCGGTGGCGGAGGCCCAGCGCCGCGCGAAGAAGCGGCTGCCGAAGTCCGTGTACGGCGCGCTCGTGGCGGGGAGCGAGGCGGGCTACACGCTGGACGACAACACGTCGGCGTTCCGCGAGCTCCAGTTCGCCCCGCACGTCGCGGACCTCGCGCCGGAGCGGTCGCTCTCCACGACGATCATGGGGCAGGACATCTCGATCCCCGTCATGATCTCGCCGACCGGGGTGCAGGCGGTGAACCCCGAGGGCGAGGTTGCCGTCGCGCGGGCCGCGGCGTCGCGCGGGACCGCGATGGGGCTGTCGTCGTTCGCGAGCCGGTCGGTCGAGGACGTGGCCGCGGCGAACGACAAGACGTTCTTCCAGATGTACTGGGTGGGCGACCGCGAGACCCTCGCCGCCCGCGCCGAGCGCGCGAAGCGGGCCGGGGCGAAGGGGCTCATCGTCACCCTCGACTGGTCGTTCTCCCACGGCCGCGACTGGGGCAGCCCGTCCATCCCGGAGAAGATGGACCTCAAGACGATGATCAAGTACATCCCCGAGGGCATCACCCGACCGCGGTGGGGGCTGCAGTTCCTCAAGGCCGGGTTCATCCCCGACCTCACCGTCCCGAACATCCCGGTCGACGGCTCGGCGCCCCCCACCTTCTTCGGCGCCTACGGGCAGTGGATGTTCACCCCGCCGCCCACCTGGGCCGACGTCGCGTGGCTGCGCGAGCAGTGGGGCTCCGACCTGCCGTTCTGCGTCAAGGGCATCACGCGGGTCGACGACGCCAAGCGGGCCGTCGACGCCGGGGCCACCGCCATCCAGGTCTCCAACCACGGCGGCAACAACCTCGACTCCACCCCCGCCCCGATCCGGGTGCTCCCCGGGATCGTCGAGGCGGTCGGCCGGGACGTCGAGGTGATCATGGACGGCGGCGTGCGGCGCGGCTCGGACGTCGTCAAGGCGCTGTGCCTCGGGGCGAAGGCCGTCGCGATCGGGCGCGCCTACCTGTGGGGCCTCGCGGCCAACGGCGAGGAGGGCGTCGGCAACGTCCTCGACATCCTCAAGGGCGGGCTCGACTCGGGCCTGCTCGGTCTGGGGAAGTCCTCGGTCCAGGAGCTCTCGCCCGAGGACCTGCTCATCCCCTCGACCTTCACGCGCCAGGCCGGCGTCGCGTAGGTCCCGGGCCCCCGAGCGGCCCGTTCGTCACCGGAGTGACGGGCGGGCCGTTCGTCGTTCCGGCCACGACGACCCCCGGACGCACGAACGCCGGGCGTCCCCCCTGGGGAGCCCGGCGCAGTGGCGGTAGCGGTGGGATTCGAACCCACGGTGGGCAGAACCCACACACGCTTTCGAGGCGTGCTCCTTTGGCCGCTCGGACACGCTACCGGGAGCAATATTACGGGACGTCCTCCTCGGTCCCGGAGCCACCCCGGAACCACTCCCGCAGCAGGTCGGAGCACTCGCGCTCCCGCACGCCGGCGAGGACTTCCGGACGATGCGTGAGCCTGCGGTCGCGCACGACGTCCCACAGCGAGCCGACCGCGCCGGTCTTCGGCTCCCACGCGCCGAAGACGATCCGGTCGACGCGGGCGAGCACGGCGGCGCCCGCGCACATCGTGCAGGGCTCGAGGGTCACGGCGAGGGTGCAGCCCGACAGCCGCCAGCCATCGTCGTAGCGGCCGGCCGCCGCCCGCAGCGCCAGGATCTCGGCGTGGGCCGTGGGGTCGCCGAGCGCCTCGCGGGCGTTGCCGGCGGACGCGAGCTCCCGACCGTCGGGACCGAGGACCACGGCGCCCACCGGGACGTCGTCGGGACCGACCGTCCGCGCCACCTCGAGCGCGCGGGCGATCCAGGCGTCAGGACGCAGGCGCCGTCTCCACGATCTTCGCGAGCTCCTCGGCGAAGCCGCAGCGGCGGGCGATCGCGGTGAGCTGCTCGTCCGGGTAGAGGTCGATCTCGTCGACGAGCACGGCCAGTTCGTCGGCCGGGACGCCGAGGTCGGCGAGGAGCGAGAGGTCGCCCTCGGGCCACGGGTCGTCGTCGACGTCGTCCTCGTCGGGCACGTCGAGGCGCAGCAGGTCGAGGACGTCGGCGGCGACGTCGTAGTCGAGGGCCGCGACGGCGTCGGACAGCAGCAGCGACACCCCGCCCGGGACGGGGCGGACGATCACGAAGAACTCGTCGTCGACGTCGAGCAGGCCGAGCACCGCGCCGGTGGAGCGCAACGCCCGGAGAGCGGTGATGGCGGAGTCGAGGTCGCCGAGGGCGGTACGGTCCATCGTGACGGCACGCCACCGGCCCTCCTCGCGCGTGACCGCGACGGCCCAGCCGTCGAGCGGCACGGCGGTGCCGGTACCTCCACGCTGGGCGGCCTGTGCGCCCTGACCTGCCATGGGCAGCACGGTAGGTGCCATTCGGGCGCGTCCGAAAGGGCGTCGGAGCGGCGTGCACCGAATCGACACCTTCGGCGCGCCGGGCGGTCGCCCGCCGGAGGCCGGGGGTGCAGGATCACCGGTGTGAGCACGTCTCCGGACACCCGGGCCGACGGGACCGGTGGGTCCGCCCGACGCCGCGCCGCCCACCGCGCCCCGGAGCGCGCCCTGCTCGCCGAGGCCCGCGCGCTCCAGCCCGACACGGTCGCCCTGCGCCGCACTCTGCACCGCCACCCGGAGCTGGGTCTCGACCTGCCCACCACCCAGGCGGCCGTCCTCGCGGTGCTGCGCGACCTGCCCCTGACGATCACCACCGGTCGCTCGTCGACCTCGGTCGTCGCCACCCTCACCGGCGGGCGGCCGGGCCCCGCGGTGCTGCTGCGGGCCGACATGGACGCGCTGCCCCTGCACGAGGACACGGGACTCGCCCACGCCTCGCGCATCGACGGCGCCATGCACGCCTGCGGGCACGACCTGCACACCGCGATGCTCGCCTCCGCCGCCCGGCTGCTCTGCGGTCGGCGCGACCGGCTGGCGGGCACGGTGGTGTTCATGTTCCAGCCCGGCGAGGAGTCGCGGCACGGCGCGCTCGCGATGCTCGCCGAGGGCGTGCTCGAGGCCGGCGGGTCGCTGCCGACCTCGGCGATGGCGCTGCACGTGACCTCGCGGCTGGCCTCCGGGACGCTCCAGACGCGGGCCGACTCGATCATGGCCTCGTCCGACGACTTCTGCGTCACCGTGCACGGCGCCGGCGGGCACGCCTCCGCCCCGCACGACGCGCTCGACCCGGTGCCGGCCGCGGCCGCCATGGTCGGTGCGCTGCACACGATGACGAGCCGGCGGGTCAGCGCGTTCGACCCGGCGGTGCTGACGGTCGCGCACCTCACGGCCGGGACCACCACCAACGTCATCCCGGAGACCGCGACGCTCGAGGGCACCGTCCGCACGCTCTCCGAGGACACCCGCGCGGAGCTCCTCGCGCAGCTGGAGCGGGTGTGCCGCGGGACCGCCGACGCCTACGGGTGCACCGCGACGGTGGAGATCGACCGCGGCTACCCCGTGACGGTCAACGACGCGACCGTCGCCGAGCGCGTGGCCGACGTCGGGCGCTCGGTGCTCGGGTCGCGGTTCGTCGAGCCGATGCCCGACCCGATCATGGGGTCGGAGGACTTCTCCTACGTGCTCGGCCGGGTGCCGGGAGCGCTGGCCTTCCTGGGCGCCTGCCCCCGCGGCACGGACCCGTCCGAGGCCCCGCCGAACCACTCCAACCGGGTGGTGTTCGACGAGGAGGCGATGGTCGCGGGCGTCGCGCTCTACGCCGGGTACGCCCTGGAGGTCCTGCGGGCGTGACCGCTCCGGGTCGCCTGCATGGGCGAATGGCCGTCACCCGGACGGCTCGCCCTACGCTCCCTCACCGTGGGGACTCCTGAAGAGCAGAGCGGCGCGGTCCTCGGTGCCGCGCTGACCCGGCCCGTCTGTGTCCTCGGGCTCGGCCTGATCGGCGGATCGCTGCTGCGCGCGGCCGTCGACGCCGGCCGCGACGCCTGGGGGGCGTCGGCCTCCGAGACCACCGCGGAGAAGGCCCGGGCCGACGGCTACGACGTGAGCGCCGACGTCGGCGCGGCGGTGCGGCGGGCGGCGGAGACCGACGCGCTCGTCGTCGTCGCGGTGCCGCTGACGAGCATGGACGACGTGCTCGCGGTCGTCGGGAAGGAAGCCCCCGACTGCCGGCTCACCGACGTCACGAGCGTCAAGGAGCCGGTGCGCGACGCGGTCGAGCGGTGGGCGCCCGGCACCCGGTTCGTCGGCGGCCACCCGATGACCGGCACCGAGTTCTCCGGCTGGGACGCCGGGTCGCTGCAGCTCTTCCACGACAAGGTGTGGGTGGTCGCCACCGACGACGACACCGACCTGGAGGTCTGGGCCGACGTCGTCGCGCTCGCCCTGGCCTGCGGCGCGACCGTGGTCCCGGCCGCCTCCGATGAGCACGACGTGGCCGTCGCCCGCATCTCGCACCTGCCGCACCTGCTGGCCGCCGTGCTCGCCGCGGTCGGCGCCGACGGCGGCGAGCTGGCCCTCGCGCTGGCCGCGGGCTCGTTCGCCGACGGCACCCGGGTGGCCGCGACCCGCCCGGAGCTCACCGCCGCGATGTGCGAGGGCAACCGGGCCGCGCTGCTCGCCGCGTTCGACGACGCCCTCGGCCGGCTCGGCGCCGCCCGCGGTTCGCTCGCCTCGACCGGCGGTCTGCTCGCGACGCTGACCGCGGGTCACGACGGCCGCAGCGCCCTCGACGCCGCCCGACTCGACCGCCGGGAGGTCCGCGTCGACCTCTCCGGCACCCCCGTCGAGCGGCTCGAGGCCATGCGCGAGCTCGGCCGCTCCGGCGCCCGGATCATCGGCTGGACCGCCGAGGCGCTCGAGGCCGCGGCGCCCGAGGAGGACTGAGCCGGGTCCTCCCCGGGCGCCGGTGCCCAGCTCGCCGGCGCTCAGCCGGTCGTCGGGACCGGGGAGGCCGCGGGCGCCCGGCCCGGGATGCAGATTCCGGGCGGCGTCGCGGTACGGCCCACGTTGGCCGTCCAGGTGTCGGCCGTGCCGGCGGTACGGCCGCCCTTCGAGGCGTCGACGCAGTCGACGTCGCTGCTGCCGGTGGCGACGTTGTTCGTGAGCACCAGCCCGCTCGAGGTCGCGGACACGACGATCCCGCGGCCCGGGGCGTCGCCGTTGCGCGTCGAACCCTGCACGACGTTGCCGCGGACCGTGACCGAGCGGTGGGCGCCGTTGATCGCGATGCCGGTGGTGCGGTCGCGGACGACGTTCGTGTCGATCAGGAGGTTCGTGCTCTCGGGGGTGGCGAAGGGGCCGTCGAGACCGTTGGCCGAGATGCCGGTACCGCGGCCACCCGTCAGGACATTGCGTCGGACCGTCAGGCCGTCGTTGTTCCCGACGATGTAGATGATGGTCCCCGTGGCCGTCGCCGGCTTCGTGGCCTGGTTCTGGTCGATCAGTGCACCGACGGTGTTGTTGACGACGGCGAGGCTCGAGTCGTCGACGCTGCGGTTGTTCCGCACGACGAGACCCCGGGAACGCTTGGACGGGTCGCCGATGCTGTTGACCGCGGCGCTGATGTGCCGCTCGAACAGGTTGTCGGAGACGGTCACGTCGTTGGCCGGGCCGGAGGTGAAGAGGATGCCGGTCCCGGCCTGCGGGTCGGCGCCCCGGTTGTTCGCGGTGAAGCGGTTCCGGGCGATCGTCGACGGGGCCGGGCCGGCGGCGCTGACGTTCATCCCGTTCTGGTTGTCGGCGAAGACGTTGTTGACGATCGAGAAGCCCGAGCCGCCGCCGAGCGCGTCGATCCCGTCGCCGGCGCTGCCCCGGAACGTGAACCCGTCGACGACCAGCCCGTTCACCGTCCCGTTCACGACGAGGCCGCCGGCGGTCGAGGTGACCACCGACTCCGCCGCGAGGGCGGTCCGGCCCGACCGGGCGTCGCGCCCGGACTGCGCGCCGAGCAGGCGCAGGGTCTTCGTGATCGTGACGCGCCCGGTGTAGGTCCCGGCGCAGACGTAGACCGTGCCGCCCGCGGGCGCCGCGTCGACCGCGGGCTGGATCGCGGTGAAGGTCGGCTTCGGGCAGGTCGGCGACGCCGTCCCCACCACGTACGCCCCGGTCGGCGGGGCGGCCGCCGGGGCCGCCGACCCGGCGGCCGGGGTCAGGAGGCCCAGTCCGAGGACCCCGACCACCCCCGCGATCCCCAGCCGTGCCACACGCAGTCCCGCTCGATCCACTGTCGCCCCCCGATGTCTCTCCCACCCGCGGACCGGAGGACGTCGTGTCCTCGGTCGACGGGTGGCTGAGCCGCACATGTTCGTGAGGCGGGGTCGGCGACCGCTACGGAGGTCACTCGATGCGGTGGCGCCTCGTGACCCTGAGCTATCCGTCGTGACTCCCCGTCGTCACCCGCCCGGCCCTCCCCGGCCGCGCACGGCGCGCGGACCTCGCCGGTGCGGCCGGCCATCCGCAGCAGGCCCCGCGGACCCGTCCCGCGCCGAGGTCACCAGAGCCCGGGGGGCTCCTCGCCACGGCTGTGGCGGCCGCGCAGGACGCGGCCCGCCGGGGTGTCGGCGGGACCGGTGAGCGGCGGCGCGATCGCCGAGAGCGCCGGGCCCGCGGGCGGCTGACCGGGCAGGTCGACGGCGGTGGGCGCCGTGGGGCCGGCGTCGGTGGGCGCGACCACGCGGAGCCAGTCCTCGCCGGCGTCGGCGTCGTGCGGGGTGTCGCGCCGCCGGGCCATCACCCCGGGCAGCCCCTGCTCGCGCACGCCGGCGAGCAGCGCGGGCCCGTCGTCGTACACCGGGGAGACCTGGATGCGGCCCACCTCGTCGAGCGCGAGCCGGTTCAGGGTGGCCCGGCGCTCGTCGAGCGGGCGCTCGGTGAGCGGGACCCCGTAGAGCCGCAGCACGTCGTACACCATGAAGATCGCCGGGCGGGCCCGCGCGAGCGTGCGGGCCTTGCGCGGATCGGCCCGGCGCAGCCGGTCGAACAGCGCCAGCGACGAGGGCTGCCCCGCGTCGAGCAGCACCGCCTCGCCGTCGAAGAGCCCGTCGGCCACCACGTCGGCCAGCGGCGCGAACTCGGGGAAGCGCGCCGTGACGTCGTCGCCCTCGAGCGTGCGCAGGCACAGCGAGCCGTGCTCGACGTCGGCGAGCAGCCGGATGCCGCTCCAGTCGACCTCGTAGCTCCACTCCGGCCCCACGGGGAGGCGCCCGGGCACCGGCTGCATGGGCCGGATCCCGGCTCCACGAACGCCGACGTCCTGCATGCCCACCATCGTGCACCGAGGGTCCGACAGCCTCGGGAGCGACACCCCGGACACTGGCCGCGTGCGGGACGACAGGGAGCTCGACGGGGCGTGGCGACGCCACCAGACGCACTCCCGGCTCGCACCCGCGGCGGACCTCGCCCCGTTCGTCGACCACTACTGGGCCGTCACCTGGGCCTACGCCGAGCCGTACCGGCAGAAGGTCCCGCCGTCGGTGTCCGTGCACGTCACCGCCCGCGACGGGGACCCGCCGGTCTGGCAGGGCGTCACCACCCGCCACGTCGTCCGCGAGCTCGGCGGGCGGGGCGGCGTGGTCGGGGCGGCGCTGCGGCCCGGGACCGCCCGCGCCGTCCTGGGTCGCCCGGTGCGCACGCTGACCGACGCGAGCACCCCGGCCGGCGGACCCGCGGGCATCGTCGGGACCGGGGCGCTGGAGGCGTGGCTGCGCACCCTGCTCCCCGCCACGCCCTCCCCGGCCGCGCTCGAGGCGGCGGCCGCCGTCGACCTCGTGCGGACCGACCCCGGGATCACCCGGGTCGAGGAGCTGGCCCGACGGTGCGGGTGCCACGTCCGGCGCCTGCAGCGGCTGTTCGCCGAGCACGTGGGGGTGGGGCCGAAGTGGGTCGTTAGGCGGTACCGGTTGCACGAGGTGACCGAGCGCCTGGACGCCGGACGGGCGGTGGCCTGGGCGCAGGTGGCCGCCGAGCTCGGGTTCGCGGACCAGGCGCACCTCGTCCGGGAGTTCACGGCGCTGGTCGGGGAGTCCCCGACCGCGTACGCCGCGCGGTATCCCCCGGGCGAAATCCTGTGAGGCGGGACGCGTGTGGGGCATCCTGGGGCGGACGGTCCGGTGACGCCGGGTCACCGACGAGGGGAGCCGCGCGATGCGCGCGATCTGGAACGGCGCCGTGTCGTTCGGGCTGGTCAACGTGCCGGTGCGGCTCTACGCCGCGACGTCGAACCACGACATCCGGTTTCACCAGGTGCACGAGGTCGACGGCGGGCGCATCCGCCAGAAGCGCACGTGCTCGGTGTGCGGCGAGGAGGTCGCCTACTCCGAGATCGCCAAGGGCTACGAGACCGACGACGGCCAGCTGATCATGCTCGACGACGACGACCTCGCGTCGCTGCCGACGGCGAGCGGCCACGAGATCGACGTCGTGCAGTTCGTCCCGGCCGACGAGGTCGACGCGCTGCTGCTCGACAAGAGCTACTACCTCGAACCCGAGAGCAAGGCGCTCAAGCCGTACTCGCTGCTGCGCGAGGCGCTGCGCGAGACCGACCGGATGGCGCTGGTGAAGGTGGCCCTGCGCCAGCGGGAGACCCTCGCCCTGCTGCGCGTGCGCGGCGAGACGATCGTGCTGCAGACGATGCTGTGGCCCGACGAGGTCCGCGAGGCCGACTTCCCGGTGCTCGAGGGCGACGTCGAGCTGCGCCCGCAGGAGAAGGCGATGGCCCAGTCGCTCGTCGACTCGCTCTCGGGCGACTTCGAGATCGACCAGTTCGAGGACGAGTACCGCAAGGCCGTCGGCGAGCTCATCGAGTACAAGCGCGAGCACGGCGGCAAGCGCCCGGCCCCGCAGCCCGCCGCCGAGGACGACGCCGACGACATGACCGACCTGCTCACCGCGCTGCGCCGCAGCGTCGAGGCGGCCGGCGGGAAGGCCGCCGACACCTCGTCGTCGTCGTCGAAGGCCGACGCCGAGGAGGCCCCGACCGAGGACGCCCCCGCCGCGGAGGACGAGAAGCCCGCCAGGAAGACGGCCTCGAAGAAGTCCACGGCCTCGTCGTCGGGGACGAAGAAGAGCTCGACGCGGCGCAAGAAGGCCGACGAGGAGACCGACGAGAAGGAGAGCCGGACCGCCTAGCGGTGGGCCGGACGGCCCCCGCGGCGGCGGGGGTCGTCAGTGGCGCACGTAGGCGTCCCGGTTCGGGACGTCGTAGCCCTGGTCCTCGATCGCTTCGACGACGGAGCCCAGGGAGAGCTCGTCGTCGTGCTCCACGCGCACCACGCGCTGTTCGAGGTCGACGTCGATGCCCTCCACGCCGTCGATCGGCGAGAGCGCGCCCTCGATCGCGGCGCGGCAGTGGTCGCAGTGGATCTCGGGGACCGAGAGGGTCGTCGTGGCCATGATCGTCCTTCCGGGGGGGGGGAGAGCGGGTCTCCCCGCGACGGTGCCACGCCCGGGCCCCGGTGTGTCGGGCACCCCCGGGCGTTTCGCGGCGACGACCCCGGGGATCCGGCGATCACGGGGCCGGCGATCGCGCCACCCCCCGTCCGGGTGGGTCTCCCACCAGCATCGAAGCAAGGAGCGTCACATCACCATGGCCACGTCCGAGCGCCCGCTCGAGGGCCGCACCATCGGGTTCCTCTGCGCGAAGGAGGGCACCGAGCAGGTCGAGCTCACCGAGCCCTGGGAGGCCGTGCAGGACGCCGGCGGCACGCCGGTCCTCATCTCCGAGACGCCGGGGTCGATCCAGGCCTTCAACCACCTCGACAAGGGCGACCGGTTCGACGTCGACGCCGTGGTGAGCCAGGTCAAGACGGACAACTACGACGCGTTCGTCCTGCCCGGCGGGGTCGCGAACCCCGATCTGCTGCGCACCATCCCCAACTTCGTGCGCCTGGTCGGCGAGGCCTTCGCCACGGGCACCCCCGTCGCCGCGATCTGCCACGCGCCGTGGCTGCTCATCGAGGCCGACGTGGTGCGCGGGCGCCGGATGACGTCGTTCCCGTCGCTCGCCACCGACCTGCGCAACGCCGGCGCGGAGTGGGTGGACGAGGAGGTCGTCGTGGACCACAACCTCATCACCAGCCGCAACCCCGACGACCTGCCCGCCTTCTGCCGCACCCTCGTCGAGCAGTTCGCGTCGGCGGGCAAGGACGCCGAGATCCACGCGGCCGAGGTGCGCTGAGCCCGAACCGGACACCGCCGGGGTACGGAGAACCGTCGATCACGGGCGGGGGCGTCGAGCCGACGTCCCCGCCGGCCCCGGGATCCACAGCCCGGACCACACGCGACGAACGGAATACTCCGGACATGCCCCGACGCCGAGCTCGCGTCCTGCTGACGACGGCGTGCCTCGCCGCGTTGGCCCTCTCCGCCTGCAGTACCGAGGCCCCCGCGCCCGCCCCGCCGAGCACCACGGCGGCCGGCCCCGTCACCCCCACCACCGGGCTACTCCCGCCCGGGGTGCCGACGGAGGGCACGCGGCCCGACACCTCGAAGCTCTCGCTCGCCGCCGAACCGCGGTCGGCGCCGGCCCCGACGAGCACGCCGCCCGGCCGCCAGGTCGAGGTCGGGGATGCGGCCGAGGGCGTCGTCGTGGACCCCGTGACGCGCACGGTCGCCGTCGCGAAGCGGAACCCCAACGAGCTCGTGCTCCTCGACGCCGACACCGGTGCCGTCCGAGGTCGCACGCCGCTGCCCGGCTTCGTCCGGCACCTGCAGCTCGCCGCGCCCGGCGGGCCGGTGCTGGTGCCGGTCGAGAGCGCGAACTCCCTGATCCGCGTCACCCTCCCGGGCGGGCAGGCGGCCGCGCCGCTGTTCGTCGGGACCGTCCCGCACGACGCCACGCAGGCGCCCAACGGCACCGTGCTCACCGCCGACGAGCTCGGCGGCACCGTCTCCGCCGTGCGGGGCGACCAGGTGGTCAAGGTGTTCACCGACGCCGTGCAGCCCGCGGGCCTCGCGCCGGTCGGGGACCTCGTCGGGCTCGTCGACGTCCGCAAGAACGACCTGACGATCTACAACGTGGCCACGCTCTCGATCGTCGGCAGCGCCCCGTCGGGCGCGGGCCCGACCCACCTCGTGGCCGACCGGCACGGCCGGATGATCGCCACCGACACCCGCGGCGACCAGGTCATCGTGTTCCAGCCGAACGCCAGCGGCCCGCCGACCCAGGTCGGCGTCGTCGCCCAGCCAGGCGGGCCGTACGGGATCACCTACGACCCGACGCGCGACCGAGTGTGGGTCGCGTCGTCGGGCACCAACGAGGTGATCGGGTACGACATGACGAACCCGCAGCCCCGCGAGGTCGCCCGCATCGCGACGGTGCAGAACCCCTACACCGTCGGCGTCGACCCGCAGACCGGCCGCCTCTACGTCGCCGGCGTCTCCGGCGGCGTCGTCCAGTTCGTCGACCCGCCGGCCTAGTCCCCCGTCCCGCCCGCGGTGCTCGGCGCCGCGGGCGGGAGCGGGGTCAGGACGCTGCAGCCACCGCGGCCCGCTCGCCCGCCAGCCCGAGGACGGTGGCCGCGACGTCCCCGTCGGGGTCGGTCGGCCACGGCGAGAGCGGAGAGGTCCGCACGACCACGTCGAGCACCCCGGCCAGCGCGTCGGGGGTGGTCGGCCACGGTGCGAGCCCGGCGTCGGCCAGGACCGTCGCGTTGGCCCGGCCGTGGCCCGGGATCGGCAGGTAGGTCACGGCGGGCAGGTTCGCGACGAGCGCCTCGGTCACCGAGAGCCCGCCCGCGTTGTGCAGCAGGACGTCGGACGCCGCCATCAGCACCGGGACGTCGTCGCGCCAGCCGAGCGCGGTGACCCGCGGGATCGCGTCGAGCTGCTCGCGCAGCGCGGCGTTGCGTCCGCAGAGGACGAGCACGTGGGCCGCCGGGTTGCGCAGCGCCCCGTGGACCAGGGCCGGCACGTCGCCGAGCCCGAGCGAGCCCGCGCTGATCAGCACCGCGCACTCGTCGTCGCGCAGACCGAGGGACCGGCGGGTCTCCGTGCGGTCGGCGTCGGTGTGCGCCCGGGAGAAGCGCGGGTCGACCAGCGGGCCGGCCGGGCGCACGGCCACGCCGTAGACCTCGTCGGCGACGACCGCGCACGCGCTGGTGGCCGAGAGGTGGACGTCGACGCCGGGGTGCACCCACATCCGGTGCGGGGCCGGGTCGGTGAGATAGCTGACGACCGGAGCGCCGATCCGCCCGGCGGCGCGCATCCGCCCGAGGGTCTGGCAGGACAGCGGGAAGGTGGAGACGACGACGTCGGCGTCCCGCGTCCAGCGCCGCACGGTCCGCTCGGAGAGCGTGAGGAACGTCAGGATGATGCCGCGGACGTCCCAGCGGTGCTCGAGGGCGTAGAAGAGCCAGTCGAAGAACCGCGGCATCCGGTTCACCACGACGCCGTAGCCGTCGCCGATGATCACCTGGCCGAAGCGGGGCAGCGCGTCGAGGTAGTCGTGGACGGCCACGACCGCTCCGCGGGCGCGCAGCCGCGCCGCGAGCTCGTAGGCCGGACGGTCGTGCCCCGCGCCCACCCGCGCGGTGAGGATGACCACCCGGGGGGACCTCTGCGGTGCCGGCCGCGCCGCGGGTCCTCCACGGGAGGGCCGAGGGCTACGGCGCCTCCCGGGACGGATCGACCTCGGGACGCCGAGTGCGGTCATCGGTCGTGGGGCTCCTCTCGGGCGTGACGACGTCCGACGGGCTCGGGGATCGATGCACGTTAACCCGTCGACCGGGAGCCGTGACCCACCCGTGAATCCAGTGTGACCCATCGTGGACCTCGATGTCCCGCTCATGATCCGCCGGGGGCCGCGGGACGGCGGTGAGGGCGGGATGAAGCGTCGTGGAAGCCCCGATGTGGGCATGAACGTCCCGACCCCTCGGGATGAACACCACACCCCGAGAGGTGCGTCCATCCGCCGATCAGGAGACTGGCCCCGTGACCAGGCCGCAGACGGACCGCGCGACGCGGCTCCTGATCGTCTCCGGGGAGATCGGGCAGGGCCACGCGGCGGTGGCGCAGGCGGTCCGGACGACGGTGGCGCGCGACCGGCCCGACTGCGACATCCGCGTCGCCGAGGCCTTCGCCCGGATGGGGCACGGGTCGGGGCCGGTGTTCCGCTGGCTCTTCGAGTTCGGCGTCCGGTGGACCCCGCTGCTGCAGGAGGCCTGGTACGCCGCGGTGACGCACTCGCGGCTGGTGCGCTGGTTCTACCGCGAGGTGATGGGGGCGTGGGTGGCCCGGGCTCTCGCGGCCGACCTCGCCACCGGACCCACCGACGTCGTCGTCTCCACCCACCAGCTCGCGACGGCCGGGCTGGCCTGGCTGCGCCGACGCGGCCGCCTCGAGGCGCGCGTGGTGGCCGCGATCTGCGACTTCGCGCCCCACGCCTACTGGACCTACCCCGGGGTCGACGAGTACCTCGTCCTCTCCGACCTCGCGGCCGCCCCCACCCGGGAGATGGATCCCGGCGCCGGCGTGACGGTGCGCTCGGCGCTCGTCGGGGCGCCGTTCCGGCCCGTTCCCGACGACGAGGCGCGCGCGGCCCGGGAGCACCTGGACCTGCCGCCGGACGCCCTCGTCGTCGTCGTGACCGCGGGGTCGCTGGGCCTCGGCGGGGTCGCTGACGCGGTGCGCGCCGCCCTCGCCACCGACCCGCGCTGCCACGTCGTCGCGGTGTGCGGGCACGACGAGCGCGCCCGGGTGCGGCTCCGCGCGCTGCAGCGCAAAGTCGGCTCCGCGCGGCTGCGGGTCCCCGACTGGGTCAACGACGTCCCGACCCTCCTCGCCGCCGCGGACGTCGTCGTGAACAACTCCGGCGGCGCCACCGCGCAGGAGGCCCTCGCCTGCGGGCGCACCCTCGTGATCTACCAGCCGCTGCCCGCCCACGGCCGCGACTCCGCGCGACTGCTCGAGCGGGAGGGCCTCGCGACCACCTGCCGGCGGCCCCGCGAGCTGACCCGGCTGCTGCGCGGCTGGCTCGCCCGTCCCGCGGCGCTGCGCGAGGCCCACGCCCGCGCGACGGCCTGGTCGCAGCAGCAGGCCGCGGTCGACCTGGCGGCGGTGCTGAAGCTGCCCTCGGAGTCCGATCCGGGCCGGCTCGACGTCGGGCCCGGCCGGTGACGCCCGCGATCGCGCTGCTGACCGCGCTGCTGGGGGCGATGGGCATCTCCACCGGCACGGTGCTGCAGCAGCGCGCGGGGCAGGAGATCGACGAGCCCGGCTCCACCCGCCAGCTGCTCGCCCGGGTCCTGCGACGCCGCCGGTGGTGGGCGGGCCAGGGCGTCATCGCCCTCGGCTTCTGCTCCTACTTCTACGCCCTGCACCTCGGCCCGGTGGCCCTCGTCCAGCCGGTGCTGGTGACCGGCCTGGTGTTCGGGACGATCGCCTCGGCGCTGCTCGCCGGGCGCCGGCTCGACCGCCGCCTGCTGCTGGCCTCGGTGGTCTGCGTCTGCGGGCTCGCGGCGTTCCTGTCGATCGCCCGCCCGCAGGCCCCCGCGGTGACGCCGGTGCCGGCGGTGGGCCCGCTGCTGGTGGTGGCGCTCGCCGCGGTGGTCGTCGGGGTGCTCGGGCTGCGGGGTTCCGGGTGGTCCGAGCCGCTGCGCGCCGCGCTGCTCGCCCTCGCGACCGGGGGCTTCTACGGGCTGACCGCAACACTGTTCGCCACCGCCCTCGCGGGGCCCGACCCGATCGCGGTCGTCGTCTCCTGGCCGTTCGCCGCGGCGTGCGTGTCGTCGCTGTGCGGGTGGACCTTCTCCCAGCGCGCCCTGCACCTGGGGCGGCTCAACGCGCCGGTCAACGCCGTCATCGGCACCACCGACCCCGCGGTGGCCGTGCTGCTCGGTGTCCTCGTGCTCGGCGAGTCGATCTCCTCGACGCCCGCGGCGGTGGTGGGTCAGGTCCTCGCCGCGGCCGTCGTGGTCGCCGGGACCGTCGTCATCACCCGCCAGAGCGCCGCCATGCTGCGCGACGACCGCGCGGGCTCGCTCGCGCCGGCGTGGGGGTAGACGTGTCCTGGGACAGCATCAACGCCCTGCTGCCGATCGCGCTGATCCTCCTCGGCTGCACCGTGCTGGCCGTGCTGTTCGCGCGCGACCGCTGAGGCTCGTCAGGACCCGGGCGTGACCAGGTCGGCGGGGATGTCGTCGCCGCTGCGCAGGGCCTCCCAGAGGCGCGGAGCGTCCCGACGGCTCCAGACCACCGCCCCCGACACCGCCGACGACGGGGTGATCGGCACGGTCGTCGTGACCCCGCCCGAGCCGACCGCGTGCATCCCCCAGCCCAGGCTCGCGAGGTGCCAGGCGTGGGTCGAGTCGTCGACGGTGAGGGTCCGCACCGACGCCGTCGCGAACGGGACGGACGCCAGCGGGTTGAGCAGGGTCAGCGGGCTCGCCGCCTTCGACATCAGGGCCGAGAGGAACGCCCGCTGGTTCTGCACCCGCTGCAGGTCGGCGTTCGGGAACGCGCGGGACCGGACGTAGCCGAGGGCGCTGGGCCCGTCGAGCTCCTGGCAGCCGGCGGGCAGGTCGATGCCGGCCTTCGGGTCGTCGAGCGCGTCGTCGAGGCACATCTCGACGCCGCCGACCGCGTCCACCATCGACGCGAACCCCTCGAACCCGATCTCCGCGTAGTGGTCGATCCGCAGCCCGGTGGACTGCTCGACCGTGCGGGTCAGCAGCTGCGGACCGCCGCTCGAGTAGGCCGAGTTGAGCCGGGCGGTGGTGCCGTCGACCTCGACCAGCGAGTCGCGCGGCAGGCTGACGATCGAGGTCTGCCCGCCGAAGGAGCCGACGTGCACGATCATCATCGTGTCGGTGCGGTTGCCGTCGGCCTCGCCCGTCGAGAGCTGCCGCTCCTGGGCGGTCGACAGGCCCGCGCGGCTGTCCGAGCCGACGAGCAGCCAGTTCGTGCCCGACCCCGACGACGGCCGCCCCGCGTACGACGACAGCGCCGGCGTGCGCGTCATCTGGGTGTCGAGGTAGATGCCGAACCCGACCACGAGGAGCAGGAGCACGCCGAGCACCGCCCCGATCCGGCGGCCCCAGTGGGCGCGCCGGCGGGGTGACGCGGGGCGGCCGGGGGCGGGTGCGCCCCGGGTGCGGCGGAAGCCCCGCGTGGGCTTGGCCGGGGGAGGCGGGGCCGGTGGCGCGTGGACGGGTGAGCCCGGGGCCGGCGCCGGCCGGGCGGGCGGCTGCAGGGGCGGGGCCCACCGTGGCGGTGGCGGTGGCGGTGGCGCCTGGCGGGGGCCCGGCTGCTGGG
>NZ_JBHSIV010000054.1:0-26891 GCF_042653685.1 Actinomycetospora atypica
CCCGCGGCCGGAGCGGCCGGAGCGGCCGGAGCCTCCGCCGCGGCGGCCGGGGCGACGGGCTTGCCGTCGGGCCCGACCGCGCGCCACGTGCCGCCGACGCCGTTGCCGTCGGCCTGACCCGGGGCGGTGTCCTTGGCGTAGCGGTAGAGCGGCCACCCGTTGAGGGTGAGCTGCTTGGTGCCGTCGGTCCGCTCGACGGTGCCGACCTTGCTCGCGTCGACGCCCTTGAGCCACGGGTCGCCGTCGGCGGCGAGCACCGGGGGCCACTGCTCGGCGCAGGAGCCGTTGCAGGTCGACGCGGCCGGCTTGTTCGAGTCCTTGGTGAACGAGTAGAGCGTGTAGCCGTCGCTCGTGGCCACGATGCCGAGCGGGGTCTGCTTCGACCCGAGGTTCGCGCCGGTCATCGAGGTCGCGGCGGCCGGGGCGACGTTCGCGCCCGCGGTGGTGGCGACCGGGTCGGACGAGGAGCCCCACTGGGCGAGGGCGACGTACCCGCCGGCGCCCACGGCGACGGCGCCCGCCGCCACGAGGGCCAGCAGCACCTTGCGTCCACCGCGCCCGCCGCCACGGCGGTGGCCGGAACCCGTGGGGAGCGGGCCGGAGGGGTGGACGTCGCGGGGGTCCTCGTAGCCGCGCGGCGCTGCCTCGTAGTGGGTGGGCGCGACCTCGTCGGCCAGGTGGCGACGCACGGTCGGCTCGGCGCGGTCGCGGGCCTCGCGGGCGGTCAGGGGCTGGTCCTGCATGCCCCAGGAACCGGTCGCCGGGCGCGGGACGGCCTGGTGCGGGCCCGAGTACGGGGCGGCCGCGTAGGGGGCCACCGGGTAGGCGCCGGTGCCGTACCGGCCGGCGAGGGCGCCGACGGGCGCGCTCACGGGCTGCGGACCGGACACCGGGTTGGCGGCGTACGGGTTCGGGCCCGTGTAGGGGGTGGGTCCCGTGTAGGGGCCGGCCACCGACTGCGGGCCGGACGGCGCGTCGTCGTAACGGCCCGCGTCACGCGGCGCGGGCATGCCGAACTCCGGACGCGGGTCGTGCTGCTGGGGGCGCATGGACTGACGGACCTCCGGTCGCTGGGGAGCGGTGCCCGCCGCGGGAGTCGGGGGATTCCCGCGGCGGTGCAGCCAGGACGCTAGGGATCCGGGGCCCGACGACCCCCGCTTGCTGAGAGCGAGGGGCCGCTCACGCCGGGCAGGGGACGTCGTGGCGCGGCGAACGGCGAGGCGCTGGTCCCGACGATGCAGTGCGTTGCGCCGTCTGCCGAGGTGGCGGTTCAGGGAGCCGCTCGGCGCGCGACGGGCCGGGAGGCGACCGACGGATCGTCGTCGGGAATGACAAAAGCCCTGGTCACCGAGGTGACCAGGGCTTGTCGTGGGCGATACTGGGATTGAACCAGTGACCCCTACCGTGTCAAGGTAGTGCTCTCCCACTGAGCTAATCGCCCGAGGCGGAGGCGGGAATCGAACCCGCGTACAGGGCTTTGCAGGCCCTTGCCTAAACCACTCGGCCACTCCGCCGGGGAACGGTGAGAACCGACCCGATGCCGAGGGGCCTGCCTCCCGAGCGGATGACGGGACTCGAACCCGCGACCCTCACCTTGGCAAGGTGATGCGCTACCAACTGCGCTACATCCGCATGTCATCGGTGGGAACTTCCGGTGAAGCCCGTCCCTGCCGACGACGAGAACTCTACTGCATCCCGCGCACCCCTTTTCAGGGGGGTGGTTGATCAGGTCAGGTCGGTGGAGAGCAGCAGGCCGAGGGCGTGCTCGAGGTCGAGCCAGTCGTCCTCGGAGCCGGGCTCGATGACCTCGTGGGTCCGCTGGAGGAACTCCGAGACCTCACGGGAGAGCGCGCGGAAGGTGGCGTGGCCCGAGGGGGAGGAGAGCTCGATCTCGACCGAGTCGCCGTCGGAGGGGCGGATGCGGACGTCGCCGTCGCCGGCCGCGTCGATCAGGCCCTCGGTGAGGAGGTCGCGGGAGAAGACCCACTCGACCCACCCGGCCCGCCCGGTGCGGAACGCCGCCTGCACGGCGTAGGGGTCCCGGGTGTCGTACCGGAGCTCGACCTGGACCGGGACGGGCGGGTTCGGAGGACCGATGAGGTCGAACACCGCCGTGGACCGGATCGACACGTGGTCGTTCTGCATTCGAGGCTGCCTTTCCCGCACGCTGCTGTCGAAGTAGGGAACGACCGGCGGCCGGGCCTGTGACGCGGGTTCACCCGGCTCACGCACCGACACCATCTTACGAGTACCCCGTGACGCCCTTACTCGGTCCACCTGCGTGACGACTCCCCCTCCCCGCCGGAGCGCCCCGGTGAACCCGACAGCACTAACCTGTGCCACGTCTCTCCCGCACACGAGAGCGCAGGAGGAGGTGGAGGCGTGGCGGAGGCGTCGAAGGGTCCGTCGAAGGCGACTGCGGAGCGTGACGACGTACCCGGAGAGAGCGTGGCGGACGCCACACTCCTCCAGGCCGTGACCGACCGCGGCCCGCGCGCGCTCGCCGACTTCTACGACCGCTTCTCGCGGCGGGCCTACGCCCTCGCCCGGCGGGTGTGCGTCGACGAGGCCCTCGCCGAGGACGTGGTGCAGGAGGTCTTCCTGCAGGTGTGGCGCCAGCCCGAACGCTTCGACGCCTCGCGCGGCAGCGTCTCGACCTGGCTCATGACGATGGTCCACCACCGCTCCGTCGACGCGGTCCGCCGCGAGGCCACCCGCCGCAAGCACACGGTGAGCCCCGCCGACGACGGCGAGGAGTGGAACGTGCCGCCCGGGCCGGGGGCCGACGAGGCCGCGCTCGACGCCGTCGACGCGGGTCGGGTGCGCGAGGCGCTGCAGCAGTTGCCGGCCGAGCAGAAGGAGGCGCTGACCCTGGCCTACTTCGGCGGTTTCACTCAGCGAGAGGTCGCAAGCATCGCGGGCGTCCCGTTGGGCACAGTGAAGTCGCGCATGTTCACGGCCGTACGGACGCTGCGCGGAGTGCTGGACGGACGAGTGGACCGAGGGGGTTCGTCGTGAAGGCTTCCCCCGACGGGCACCCCGAGCTCGCCGTCGCCTGGGTGCTGCACAGCCTCGAGCCCGACGAGGACGCCGAGTTCGGCGACCACCTCGGCGACTGCCCCGCCTGCCTGCAGATCGTCGCCGAGACCGAGGAGGTCACGGCGCTCATGGGCACGGCGCCCGCGCCCGCCGAGCCGCCGGCGTCGCTGCGGTCGCGGATCCTGGAGGCGGCGGGCTCCGAGGGCGTCAGCTCCGAGGGTGCCCGCTCGGACCGTGTCAGCGATGGCACGTCGCAGACATCTGACGTCAGTCAGGCGCCACGCTCGGACGACGGCGTCGTCGTACCCATGCGTCGGCGCTGGGTGCGCCGCGCGACCGCCGGGATCGCCGTGGCGGCCGCCGCGGCCCTCGTCGTCGTGATCGGCGGCCTGGTCAACGCCAACCGCGACCTCGCCGACGAGCGCGACGCCGCGGCCGCCCGGGCCGAGCAGAGCGGCCGCGTGGTGCAGGTCCTCGACGCCGCCTCGCGGTCCGGCACGCCGCACGCGGTGCTCGCGACGCCCGACGGCGGCTTCGTCGGGCTGGTCGTGGAGCGGGGGACAGGGCCCGAGCTGCTGGCCGCGGGGCTCGCGCCGAACGACGCCGACCACACCTACGTGCTCTGGGGCCTGGAGGGCGAGACGCCGGTGGGACTCGGGACGTTCGACATGTCCGGTTCGGGGCCCGTGACCACGTCCGTACCCTCGACCTCGGCGGGCACCCGTTTCGCCGGGTTCGCGGTCTCCTACGAGCCCGGACGGACGGTGCCGGCCACGCCGACGCAGGTCGTCGCGAGTGGTCAGCTGACGGGCTGACCCTCGGCACGGCCGTCCCCGACGAACGCCGAGGAACGTCCATGTCAGGTCCGTCCGGGACCCACCCCGAGGGCACCACCTCCGAGCGACCCCGCCACCCCGCCGCCCCGTCACCGATCCGGCGCCGCCGCTTCCACGCCGCGCGGGTGCGGGTGCGGGCCTTCCGGATGAAGGTCCGGGCCAGGCCGGGCCTCAACCTCGCCTGGCGGATCGGGATCGGGGTGCTCGGCGGCCTCGTGCTCGTGGTCGGCGTGATCGCCATCCCGTATCCGGGTCCCGGGTGGCTGATCGTCTTCGCGGGGCTCGGCATCCTCTCCACCGAGTTCACCTGGGCCGGGCGCGTGCTGCACGTCGCCCGGTACTACTACGACCAGTGGGTGGCCTGGGTCCGCCGCCAGAACAAGGTGGTCCAGCTGCTGCTCGCGCTGGCCACCGCGATCATCGTGCTGGCGACGTTGTGGCTGCTCGACGGCCTGTGGTTCGTCGCGAAGCTGGTCGGCCTCGGCCAGTGGACCTGGCTGCACAGCCCGATCATGGCGTGAGCTAGGCTTTCCCTCGCTGCGGGCGATTAGCTCAGCGGTAGAGCGCTTCGTTCACACCGAAGAGGTCACTGGTTCGAGACCAGTATCGCCCACCCCGCAGGTCAGAGGCCCGGTCCCGTCGAGGGAGCCGGGCCTTTGTCGTTCCCGACGATGCCGTCGAGGTCCCGTGGTCCTCGCCCGAGATCTCGTTCCGAGGCGTGGAGTGGGGCCCGGACCGATCGGTCCGCGCCGTCCGACGGGATCTCCGCCGGCAGGAGTCGATGGACAACCCGCACGGACGGGGCTTGAATCCCGGAGGCATGTGGTCGACGTCGTCGGTGGGGCCGGACCAGGCCTTCGACTACTGGCACGACCTGATCTGCGACGCCTTCGTCCAGCTGTCCGCCAGCCCCAAGGGCCGCGGCTCGTTCGCCGGCGACATCGAGCACCACGAGCTCGAGGACGTCGGCCTCTCGGTGGTCAGCGCCGACGGGCAGCGCGTCGATCGCACCCGGGACCTGATCGCCCGCAGCCACGAGGACTACCTGCTCGCGAGCATCCAGCTCGAGGGCGCCGGGCGGGTGCACCAGGACGGGCGCGCCGCGGGCCTGACCGCCGGGACGATGGCGTTCTACGACAGCACCCGGCCCTACACGCTCGACTTCGACCACCGGTTCCGCCAGCTCGTGGTCCAGGTGCCGAAGAGCGCGGTGGGCCTCGGGCGGACCCTCGGCGCCACCGCGGTCGCCCTCGACCCCACGGGCGCGGGCCGGCTGGCCTCCGACTTCTTCGTCGGGCTGGCCCGGGAGCACGCATTGGGTCATTCCGCCCCGGCGCTGGCCCAGCACGCGATCGGTCTCTTCGAGTTCGCGCTCGGCCTCGCCGCCTCCACGGCCCCCACCGCCACCGGTACCGACGCCGCCGTCCTCGAACGCATCCGCACGACGATCGCCCGGGCCGCCGGCGACCCGGAGCTCGGCGCCGACGACGTCGCGGCCGCCTGCCACGTCTCGCGCCGCACGCTGTTCCGGGTGCTCGCCGCCGACGGCTGCTCGTTCCGCGACCTCCTGCGCCACGAGCGGGTGCGCCGCGCGAAGGCCCTGCTCCGCGCCGACGAGCACCTGCCGGTCGCGGTGGTGGCCGCGCGCAGCGGGTTCGCCGGGCCCGCGCAGTTCCACCGCACGTTCCGCGACGCCGTCGGGGTCAGCCCCGGCGCGTACCGCGGCACGCGCTGAGACCTTCCCGGGCACGCGACGTCACCTCCGGGGCCGCGTGACAGCGGAACCTCGTCGGGAAGCAGACCGACCGGAGGACTCCATGGCACACGTCGTGCGCGCCGCTGCAGTGCAGGCCGAACCCCGCTGGCTCGACCTCGACGCCGGCGTCGAGCAGATGATCTCCTACATCGCCGACGCCGCGGCCCGAGGCGTCCAGCTCGTGGCGTTCCCCGAGACGTTCATTCCGGGCTACCCGTGGTGGATCTGGCTCGACGCGCCCGCGATGGGGATGCAGTTCGTGCCCCGGTACGCCGAGAACTCCATGACCCGCGACGGCGAGCACATGCGCCGGATCGCCGCGGCCGCCGGGCAGCACGGGGTGCACGTCCTGTTCGGGTTCAGCGAGCGGGCCGGCGGCAGCCTCTACACGTCGCAGGCCCTCATCTCCGACGCCGGACGCGTGATCAGCGTCCGGCGCAAGCTCAAGCCCACCCACGTCGAGCGGTCGGTGTTCGGCGAGGGCGACGGCAGCGACCTGCAGGTGCACGACACCGCCCTCGGCCGGGTCGGCGCCCTGAACTGCTGGGAGCACTTCCAGCCCCTGACCAAGTACGCGATGTTCAGTATGAACGAGCAGATCCACGTCGGCGCCTGGCCGAGCTTCTCGCTCTACCGCGGGGCCGCGCGGGCGCTCGGCCCGGAGACCAACACCGCCTCGAGCCTGATCTACGCGGTCGAGGGGCAGACCTTCGTGGTCGCGCCCTGTGCGGTGGTGGGGGAGGCCGGGCAGGACCTGTACTGCGACACCGAGGTCAAGTGCCAGCTGCTGCAGCGGGGTGGTGGGTTCGCCCGCATCTTCGGGCCGGAGGGCAGCCCGCTGGGCGAGGACCTCGCCGAGACCGAGGAGGGCATGGTGATCGCCGACCTCGACTTCTCGATGATCGCGATCGCCAAGTCGGCCGCCGACCCGGTGGGGCACTACTCCCGGCCCGACGTCATGCGCCTGCTGATCAACCGGGCGCCGAACCCGGTCGTCGTCGACGGAGCCTTCCCGACGATGCCCGCGTTCGTCGACGCCGAGGAGCTCGAGCCTGCCGAGTAGCGGGCGGCGCTGGAGCTTTCGCCGGATGATGACCGGCTGAAGATCTCGTTCCCTGGCGCGGAATGGGGTCGGGACCGATCGGTCCGCGACGCCGGACGAGATCTTCGCCGGGGCGCCCGCCGAGGAGGGGCGTCACGAGGGCAAGATCGACATCCGCGGAGCAGGGTGGGGCGGGGACCGATCGGTCCGCTCCACCCGAGGCGATCCCGCCCCGTCGGTCGGGGCGAGTCGGCGCGGTGTCGTGCACCCCGACCACGTTGCGTCGGCATGACCGGTGTTTCCGACTGGCGACATCCGGACTGCGCCCTTGTCGCGGCCCACCCACCTGACGAGGGTGGGCGCGACACCCTTCCCGACACCGAAGGTGGACCCCCCGTGACCACTCCCGCCGCCCCCGTCGACCTCACGGTCGTCGACACGAACACCGAGCCGTGGCAGGGCTTCCCCGTCGAGTACATCGGCGCGAACCTCGAGCACATCCCGCTGGTGTCCGACCCCGACACCGGCATGCAGGTCCTGAAGATGGTCTACCGCGCCGGCTTCACCAACCCCTGGCACAGCCACTCGTGCGCCCACGGCGTCTACGTGCTGGAGGGCTCGCTCAACACCCACCAGGGCGACTACCCGGCGGGGAGCTTCGTCTGGTTCCCCGAGGGCGGCGTCATGTTCCACGGCGCCACCCAGCAGGAGGACTGCACCTTCCTGTTCATCACCAACAAGCCGTTCGACATCCACTTCGTCGGCGACGACAGCGACCCGGACGCCAGGACGATGTGACGGGGAGCGGGCGCCTGCGCGGGACGGGTCAGAACATCCCGTTCGACAGCACCATCGACTCGCCGCTGCGCAGGCGTCCCTGCCCCGACACGAGGTGGAGCAGTGCGTTCGCGACGTCCTCCGGCTCCAGCAGACCCGGCCGGGGGCGTCCGCGCGCGAACATCTCCTCGACGTCGGCGAGCCCCGGGTCGTCGAGGTCGGGCCGGATCGTCCGGTAGGTCGACGGGTTGTGGATCATCGTCGTGTTGACCCCGGACGGGAGGAGCGCGTGGACCGTGATCCCGTGCTCGGCCACCTCGTGCGCCACCGACTTCACCAGCCCGACGACCCCCGCCTTGGCCGCCGCGTAGTGGGCGGCGTTGCTCGCGCCCGTCTCCGCGACGCTCGACGACGTCGCGACCAGCCGCCCCGACCCGCGCTCGATCATCGTCGGGAGGACCGAGCGGAAGGTGGTGAAGACTCCGGTCAGGTTGACGTCGATCATGGTCCGCCAGCGCTCCTCGGACATCGTCGCGAGCGGTGACCCCGACGCGATGCCCGCGTTCGCCACGGCCACGTCGATCCGGCCGAACGTGCCGAGGGCCTGCGCGACCACGTCCTGCATCGCCGCGAGGTCCCGGACGTCGGCGGTCAGGGCCAGGCAGCGGCGTCCCCGCGCCTCCACCGCCCGGGCCGTGTCGGCGAGGTCGTCGGGCGTCGCCCCCGGGTAGTCGACGTCCGCGACCGGGGCGGCGACGTCGCAGACGACGACGTCGGCGCCGGCGGCCGCGAGGGTGGTCGCGTGGGCCCGCCCCTGCCCGCGCGCTCCGCCGGTGATCAGGGCGACCTGGTCTGTCAGCTCGTGCACGGTGACGAGTGTGACCCGGAGCGCTCCGTCGCGGCAGCTACCGTCGGGGCGACGCGATCGGAAGGGGCGCCCGTGGGAGGTCGTCGGCTGTGGCTCGCCGTGCTGGCGGTCGTCGTGGTGCTGCTCGCCGGGACGGTCGCGTGGGCGGCCCAGCGTGGTGACGACGCCCCGCCCGACCCGGTCCGCTACGTCAACCTCGGCGACAGCTACAGCGCCGGGACGGGCATCGTCCCGTTCGCCGAGGGCGCGGCGGCGCAGTGCAGCCAGTCCGAGGCGAACTGGGCCCACGAGCTCGCCACCGAGCACGACCTCCGGCTCACCGACGTCTCCTGCAGCGGGGCCCAGACGAAGGACCTGCGCACCTCGCAGTCCGCCGGGGTCGCCCCGCAGCTCGACGCGCTCTCGCCCGACACCGACCTCGTCACGCTGACCATCGGCGGCAACGACGCCGACGTCTTCACCCGCACGATCGCCTCGTGCGGGGTGGCGGCCGCGCGCACGTACGGCGCGGGCAACCCCTGCGAACGGCAGTACGGGACGCGCTTCGCCGACACCGTCGAGCGCACCACCTACCCGCGGATCGTGCAGGCGCTGCGGGACGTGCGGGCGAAGGCCCCGAACGCCCGGGTCGCGATCGCCGGCTACCTGCGCATCCTCCCGGCCGACCGTGGCTGCTTCCCGACGATGCCGATCGCGGCCGGGGACGTCGCCTACCTCGACGGCATCCAGGCCGCGCTGAACGACGCGGTCGCCCGGGCCGCGGCCGCCACCGGCGCCACGTTCGTCGACGTCACCGGCATCTCGACCGGCCACGACGCCTGTCAGCCGCCCGGCACGCGGTGGGTGGAGCCCTACCTGAACCCGGTGAACGCCGCGCCGGTGCACCCGAACGTCGCCGGGGAGAAGGCCATGGCGGCCCGCACGGCGGAGGTCTTGGGTCTGTAGGGGTACGGGTCTCTAGCGCCGCGAGGGCAGCGTCGTGAGCGCCCGGAGGCTCTCCGCGAGCCGCTCGCGGTGCTCCTCGAGCAGCCCCGACGAGGGCCCGGCCCAGGCCAGGTCGTCGGTGAGCACCCGCAGCGCCGCGTTCACCGCGGCCGCCTGCACCCGCACCTCGGGGGTGTCGGGGGAGACGCCCAGCCGCCGGCCCAGGACGGCGGCGAAGACCGGCTCGGCCCGCTCGTGCAGCACGAGCCACACCGCGCGCACGGCCGGCTCGTCGCGGGAGAGCCGGACCACGGCGAGCACCGCGTCGATGTCCTCGCGCGAGGCGTCGAGCGCATAGGCCGAGCGCAGGTGGTCGGCGAGCTCCACCGCGTCCGGCCAGGTCCGCAGCACGGCGGTGAACGCCTCCAGCGAGACCGACAGCAGGGGCTCGACGCACGCCTCCTTGGTGCGGAACAGCCGCCAGAGGGTGCGCTCCGAGACGCCGGCCGCCCGGGCGATGTGCTCCCCGGTGGTGTCGTGGACCCCGTGGTCGCGGAAGAGCCGAACGGCCTCGCGGCTGATCGCGAGCCGTTGCCGCCGCCGCTGCTCCTCGGTGACCGGGGGCCGGCCGCGGCGCGACCCGGCATGGGACCCGGACGAGGGCGCGGGCGCGTCGAGTGCGGGTCCCCTGTCCATCCGCACACCTTACCCACTCATTAATGGCACCCTCTGCCACAAAGACGTACCCTCGGGGACGCCGCCGCCACAACGAGGGAGCGTCATGACCGCCACGGAGACAGACCTGCAGTTGCCGTTCGCCCGGCCGAACGTCCTCGAGCTCGCGCCGCTGTACGACGTGCTGCGCCGGGAGGCCCCGGTTGCGGCCGTGACGACGCCCGCGGGCGACCCGGCGTGGCTCGTCACCCGGTACGACGAGGTCCGCGACCTGCTCGGCGACAAGCGCCTCGGCCGCTCGCACCCGCACCCGGAGCAGGCCGCGCGGATCACCCACGCCGCCGTGCAGGAGGGCCCCACCGGCAACTACGAGACCGAGGAGGCCGACCACACGCGGATGCGCCGCCTCCTCACGCCCGCGTTCTCCGCGAAGCGGATGCGGCAGATGGGCGAGGACGTGCAGGCGCTCGTCGACGGGTACGTCGACGACCTGATCGCCTCCCGGTCCGCCGACGGCAGCGCCGACCTCCACGAGACCCTGGCCGTGCCGCTGCCGGTCGCGGTGATCTGCCGGCTGCTCGGGGTGCCGCACGACGACAGCAGCTACTTCCGCGACCTCTCCGACCGGATGGCCACCTACGGCGAGGGCACCGACGCCGAGGACGCGCGCACCGAGTTCGGCCGCTACATGGCCGGGCTCGCCGAGCAGAAGCGGGGTCATCCGGGGGAGGACGTGATCTCCGACCTCGTCGAGGCCCAGCAGCAGGACGAGGACTACGACTACGCCGAGATGATCCGGCTCTCGGTCGGCCTGCTCTTCGCCGGGCACGAGACGACCGTCAACCGCATCGGCCTCGGCATCCTCATGCTGCTCACGCAGCGCGACCGCTGGGAGTACCTCGTCGAGGACCCCGAGGCGCGCACCGACGCGGTCGTCGAGGAGATCATGCGCCTCGGCGCCCCGGGCGACCTCGGGCTGCTGCGCTACGCCCACACCGACGTCGACGTCGCGGGTGTGACGATCCACGAGGGCGACGCGGTGATCCTGTCGATCAACGCGGCGAACCGGGACCCGCGGGCGTTCGCCGACGCGGAGGCGTTCGAGCCCGAGCGCGAGGAGCGCGCCCACGTCGGATTCGGACACGGCGGGCACTTCTGCATCGGCGCGAGCCTCGCCCGCACCGAGTTACGCACGGTGTTCTCCACCCTGGCCCGGCGTCTGCCCGGCCTGCGCCTCGCCACCGACCTCGACGACATCGGGGTCCGCGCCCACCACATCACGGGGGGAGTGACCTCCCTGCCCGTCACCTGGTGAAAGTGGTTTCGCCGACTGCGCCCGGCGGGCAGCTTGGACCGTCGGTGGCCCGCAGGACCGGGGCCGCCGGACGGGGCGGCTCCGGCTCCCGTTGAGCCACCAGCGCTCCGGGGTCGTCACCGAGCGGAGGCGATGGCGTCCGCGAGGGCGGTGCTGGAGTGGTCGTCGCCGCACGCCCGCACGACGAACACGACGCCCTTCGAGTTCCGGGTGCGCAGCGGCAGGATCGCCTGGTAGGCGGGGGAGCGGTACCAGGCCAGCGCCGCGGCCTCGTCGGGGAACCCGATGAGCACCAGGATTCCGGGCCACGGGGTCTCGAGGACCTCGGGCGTCGCCCCGTGGACCAGGAACCGCCCGCCGTAGGGGTCCAGCGTCGCCTGGATCCGACGCATGTAGTCCAGTACCTCGTCGTTCTGCTCGACGTCCTCGAGCAGGCCCACTGCATACGCTCCGTGACTCATGGCGACCAGCCTCGTCGTCGCGCCGGCCGGGGTCGATGACCTGCCGGGTCATGGAGCGGTTGCCCCCGGGCCGGGCGGTCGCGCAGGGTGGGCGGCGTGACGAAGGCGGTCCAGGACCTGATGATCGCCGTCGAGCGCGTCCACGACGCCGTGCGGGCCGCGCTGGTCGCGGGCGGCCCCGTCGCCCACCTGCTCGACGACGCCGCGACGCTGGAGATCCTGCCCGCCGGCACCGGCGCCTCCGGGGCCGCGGACGTCGAGCGGTTCGGCGCCGAGGCCTTCGTCGTGCCCGACGACCTCGCGTTCCGGCGGGTCTCGCGCACCGGCGACCGCTTCCGCGTGGCCGACGAGGAAGTGCTCTCGTTCACCCACGACCGCGAGATGCCGTGGCTGCTGCCCGGCGTGGCCCCCACCGGGCGGCGGGCCGAGATCGTCGTCGTGACCCTGACGACCGTGAAGCGCGGCCGGGTCGCGCGCATGCGGATGCTGGCCGACGGCGTCGCGCTCACCGCGGCGCTCGGGCTCGCCCCGGCCGTGACCGTCTGAACGCCGTCCCGACGAGGCCCAGTACCTTCCGTCCATGCGCGCGACGCTCTCGGAGCTCCTCGGCCGCGTCACCTGGCCGCCGCCGGACACCGACCGCAACCGGTTCCTGTTCCGGCTCACCTTCCCGCTCGCCTGCGTGGCCGCGGTCTACGTGCTGGCGTTCGCGGTCGCCAGCGACGGGCTGCTGCCCTACGTGGTGTCGGTGATCCTGCTGGTGGTGGCCCTGATGTCGGGGATCGGGCTGCTCCTCATGCGCGCGCAGCGCCAGGAGCTGGCCGCCGCCGAGGCGGCCGAGCTCGAGCGGGCGGGCCTGGGCTCCGGCGGGGCCGCCACGCGGCACGGCCGCTAGCGCACGCCCTCCCCGTCGGCGACCTTCTCCCAGCGCTCGGAGAGCTTGTCGAGCGAGGTGAGGAGGCGGGCGAAGTCCTCGGCCTCCTCGTTGCCGCTCATCAGCTCGTTGTTGAGCCGCCCGACCTTGCGGCTGACGTCCTCGAGCAGCGCCTCGCCCTCGGGCGTGAGGCTCAGCAGCTTGCGCCGCCCGTCCGAGGGCGCCATCTCGCGCCGGATCAGCGAGCGGTCCTCGAGCCGCTTGCACACGTCGGCCATCGTCGACCGGTCGAGTGCCACCGACACCGCGAGCGAGCCCTGGTCGACCTGCGGGTACTCGCGCACGGCCGTCAGCACCGAGAACTGCGGCCCGGTGAGCGTGGTGTCGACGTAGCGCAACCACGCGGCCGAGTAGGCCTGGTAGAGCCGGCGGGCCAGGAACCCCGGAGCCCCCCGCAGCGGCTCGGGCGTCCCGGGCAGTCCCCCCGGACCGGCCCGTCCGTCGTCGTGTCCGGTCATCGCGCCTCGTCCCCCCATGGCGCCGGACCCTCCGGAACCGGCCACCGATGTGGCCCACCGCGGTGATGCGGTCCGTCCGGGCGCCCGACGCGTCACTGCGTGTCACACACCGTGTGTCGGCGGTGACACCCTGCCCCCTGTCCGCCCGAAAGAGGGCGGACGCCCCGTACGCTACGTCGTCACACACCCGTGAGGCGAGGGGCCACCCCGAGGACCGTCAGGACGGACGGGGCGGGACCTGTGCGGGGAAGAGGCGCCGGACGTCGTCGAGGGTCACCAGGCGCAGGCCGATCACCTGGTCGACGACCGCGACCCGCCAACCGCGGGTCTTGTCGTTGAGGCGCACGCCCCGCAGCCAGCGCTGGGCGTGCCGGAAGGCCTCGCTCTGGGTCTTCGGGCTCGGGACCGGCCGGCCCGCGTCGCGGTGCCACGCCGCGATCTGCTCGGCGTCGCCGTGGACGTCCCTCGACGCCCCGTCGGGCCGGTGCGCGGCCGCGATCAGGGTGGGCCCGCAGGCGGCGACGAGCACCGACCACCAGGTCTCGTCGGTCGGCAGGGCCGCGTTGACGGTGGCGCCGCCGGCGAGGTCGGGGTGCGCCGCCGCGGCGGTGGGGGCGAACGCGAGCAGCGCGAGGGTGACCTCGCGGCCGTCGGCGAGCCAGAGGCCCAACGACGCCCGGGAGTCGCGGACGAGCAGCCCGTTCCCGGCCCGGATGCGGTCCTGTCCCGCGACCCCCGGCACCACGAGCGTCAGCTGGCCGCCGTGGCGCTGCCGGTTGATCACCAGGTAGGCGTCGTCGCGGATCTCGATCTCGGCGGCGACGCGGGAGACCTGGTCGTCGGGGACGTGGACGTGCCGGTCGCTGTCGGCATTGCGCCCGATCGTCGCCGTGTCGCCCCACGGCACCGACATCCGGCGCTCGGTGCGGACGTCGAGCAGGGCCAGCCCGCCGCGTGGCAGCGCAGCCCGCACCCCGGTCTCCTCCCGTCCGCCCGCCCTCAGTATCGCGCCACCACCGCGGTGGTCCGCTCGCCCGTCCCGGCAGTGCGCGGCTCGAGCAGGCGCAGCCGCGGCCCGTCGGCGCCCAGGGCGAGCTCGGCGCCGGGGGACAGGCGGGTCGGGCCGTCGATGCGCCCGCCGTCGACGCGGGTCCCGTTGGTGGACCCGAGGTCGGTCACCGTCCAGGCCCCGGCGCGGTCGGCGGTGAGGCGCAGGTGGCGCCACGAGACGCCCGGGTGGTCGACGACGACGCCCGCCGCCGGGTCGCGGCCCAGCTCGGTGCGCCCGGTGATCTCGGTGTCGGCGAGCCGGGCGCCCGCCGCGTCCTCCACGACGAGCAGGGCCCGGGCGGCCGGGCCCGCGACGAGGGTGCGCAGCCGGGCGGGGACGGCCGTCGTGGCCAGGGCGGCGATGCGGGCCCCGGGGCCGGCCGGCGTGCCGGGTGGCAGCGATGGCACTCCGCGGACATCGGGTGCCCGCGATGTGCCATCGCTGCCACCGGCGGGACGAGCCGCCGATGGCCGCCGTGGCACTCCGCGGACGTCGGGTGCCCGCGATGTGCCATCGCTGCCACCGGGCCCGGGCGCCACGGCGGGGACGCTCGCCCCCCGCGCCGGGGGGAGCGGCACCGCCGTGGCCGTGCACGCCGCGGCAACGGGCAGCTGCTGCGGCTCGGAGAACGCCGCGGTCACCACCACGCGGCCCAGCGGCACGTCGTCGGAGACGAGCAGGTGCAGCCAGGTCCGCTCGGCGAGCCGGCGCACCCCGCGCTCGCGCCCGTGCTCCACGTAGCCCTCGGCCAGCTCGCGGGCCAGGGCCTCGAGCGGGCGGCGCCCGGCGATCTCGGCGCCGTCGACCGGGTTCCACTCGACCCACAGGTGCGGGGCCGCGACCTGCTGCCCGCGTGGGGTCCACACCAGGGCGTCCTCGCCGTCGAGCCGCGCCGCGGTGGCCCGCAGCAGCGCGTCGCCGTGCACCCAGGGGCGGGCCAGCAACGTGCGCAGCGCCCGCCGCACGGGCGCGCCGGGGGAGGGGGCGAGGGAGAGGTCGGTGGTGGCCGGGCCGTCGGACAGCGGCGCGGTGAGCGGCTCGGGGCGAGGCCGGGCCCACGCCGCGACGACGACCGCGAGGCCCGCCGCGAGCGCGAGCAGCACCAGGATCGCGATCGCGACGAGCAGCGAGCCGGTGGTCCACCAGAGCAGCAGCACCGCGGCGACCCCGCCGCCGAGGGCGACCCTCGTCCGGGGGCTCATCGCGCCGCCACCACGGGGCCGAGCCCGGGCACCCGGTCGGCGACCTGCGTCGGCGTCGGGAGGTGCGCCGCGGCGCTCGTCAGGACCCCGCTGTCCTCGGCGGCTGCGGCCAGCGACGCCGGCCCCCACGCGACGACGGCCGCGCCCACCAGCACGCACACCACCAGCGCCAGACCGCCGTGGGCGACGACGCCGACGGCGCGGTCGACGAGCACCGGCCGGGCGACGCGGCCCCCGGCCCGGGCGGCGAGGGCGTCGGCGCCGCGGCGGCCCAGGCCGAGCCCGACCAGCCCGACGACGAGGACGCAGGCCAGCAGCAGGGGTGTGGAGCCGGCGTCCCACCACCCGGCGACGGCGGCACCGACGATCACCCCGACGACCGCGCCGGCGAGGGAGAGCACGAGGGCGGTGCCGCCGCGGCGCCAGCCCCGCCAGGCGGCGAGGGCGACGACGGCGAGCACCACGAGGTCGACCAGGGTCACGGGAGCTCCTCTCCGAACGGGTGCGTCGGAGTCGAGTCAACCCGTCTGACCAGGGCCGTCGGGCCACGTCGTCGGGAACTAATTACCGACTTCCGGGCCCGGGTGAGCGCGCGCACAACGGCGACTGTGACCGGGATCGTCGGCCGCAAGCGGTACCGTGGGTAGCGGTAACCGGCGGTCTCCGGTACTCCTGGTACCTAGAAGTTTTCGAGGGACCGAGGAGACACCGTGACCGCCGCACTGTCAGGCAGCGCCCGACGACTGCGCAGCCTGGCCACCCGACTCACCACACCCCTGCTGCCCGACGACTACCTGACCCTGATCAACCCGCTGTGGTCGGCGCGTGAGCTGCGCGGCCTGATCGTCAGCGTGACCCCCGAGGCCGAGGACGCGGCGACGATCGTCGTCGAGCCCGGCTGGGGCTGGGAGTTCGAGCACGCCGCCGGGCAGTACATCGGCATCGGCGTGCAGATCGACGGGCGCTTCGTCTGGCGCTCGTACTCGCTGACGACGCCGCCGTCGCGCGACGGCAAGCGGCTCGTCATCACCGTCCGCGCGATGCCCGACGGGTTCGCCTCGCAGCACCTCGTCAACGGGGTCGCGCCGGGGACGGTCGTGCGGCTCGCGCCGCCGGCGGGCGAGTTCGTCCTGCCCGACCCGCTGCCGGCGAAGGCGCTCTTCCTGTCCGCGGGCTCGGGGATCACGCCGATCATGGCGATGCTCCGGTCCCTGGACCGGCGGTCGGAGACCGACGGCGGCGCTGACATCGTCGTCGTGCACTCGTCGCCCGACGAGGACCGGGCCCTGTTCGCCGACGAGCTCGACCTGCTCGCCCGGCGGCACCCGAGCTGGCACGTCGTCCAGCGCCACACCCGCACCGAGGGGCATCTCGACGTCCCCGCCGGGCTCGACGACCTCGTGCCCGACTGGCGCGACCGCCAGACCTGGGCTTGCGGCCCCGCCGCGATGCTCGACGACGCCGAGCAGGCATGGAAGGCCGCCGGGGTCGCCGACGCGCTGCACCTCGAGCGGTTCGCCGCCTCGTTCTCGGCCGGTGCCGAGGGCGGGACGATCACGTTCGCGAAGAGCGGCCGGACCGTCGAGGCCGACGGCGCCACCACCGTGCTCCAGGCCGGTGAGCAGGCCGGCATCCAGATGCCGTTCGGCTGCCGCATGGGCATCTGCCACACCTGCGTCGCCCCGCTCTCGAGCGGCGGCGTGCGCGACCTGCGCGACGGCTCCGAGCAGCGCGTCGCCGACACCGACCAGTCCACCCGAACCGTCCAGACCTGCGTCACGGCTGCCGCCGGCGACTGCACGGTCGACCTGTAGGAAGAGGGAGCCACCACCATGGCCATCTCGGACATCAAGGAATTCGCCCACCTCACCGAGGCCGACGTCGAGGCCCTCGGCCAGGAGTTCGACGCGATCCGCCGCGACATCGAGGAGTCGCGCGGCGCGGCGGACGAGGAGTACATCCGCTCGATCATCAAGACCCAGCGCCGCATCGAGATCGCGGGCCGCGCCGCCCTGTTCGGCAGCGTCGTCCCGCCGCTGTGGATGGCGGGCGCCGCCCTGCTGGGCGTGGCCAAGATTCTCGAGAACATGGAGATCGGCCACAACGTCATGCACGGCCAGTGGGACTGGATGAACGACCCGGAGATCCACTCGGCCACCTGGGAGTGGGACAACGTCTGCCCCGCGGAGCAGTGGAAGCACTCCCACAACTACCTGCACCACACGTACACGAACGTCATCGGCAAGGACAAGGACGTCGGGTACGAGATCCTCCGGGTCACCTCGGACCAGAAGTGGAACCCGGTCAACCTCGGCCAGCCGGTGTTCAACACCCTGCTGATGCTGCTGTTCCAGCACGGCGTGGCCATCCACGACCTCGACATCGAGGGCCTGCTCCGCCGCGACATCCAGGACCCGGCGGAGTTCAAGGCCAAGCTCGAGCAGGTCGGCCGCAAGATGCGCAAGCAGATGGGCAAGGACTACATCCTCTTCCCGCTGCTCACCGGGCCGCAGTTCATCACGACCCTCACGGCGAACATGGCCGCGAACCTCATCCGCAACGTGTGGTCGTACGCGATCATCTTCTGCGGGCACTTCCCCGACGGCGCCGAGGTGTTCACCGAGGAGCAGCTCGAGAACGAGACCTCGGGCGAGTGGTACCTGCGTCAGCTCCTGGGGTCGGCGAACTTCACCGGCAACCGGCTGATGCACGTGATGAGCGGGTCGCTCGGCTACCAGATCGAGCACCACCTGTTCCCCGACCTGCCCTCGAACCGCTACCCGGAGATCGCGGAGCGGGTCACGGCGATCTGCGAGAAGTACGACCTGCCCTACAACATCGGGCCGTTCCCCAAGCAGTTCTGGAAGTCCATCCGGACGATCTGGCGCCTCGCTCTGCCGAACAAGAAGTTCGCGGCCGAGCAGCAGGCCCACGAGTCGGAGGGTCTGACCCGCGAGAACGCGACGACGAGCCCGTCGGCCGAGCGCACCGCGCGGGAGACCGTCGCGGCGTGATCTGCCAGCACGAGAGGGGCCGGTCGCCGAGGGGGCGGCCGGCCCTTCGTTTTGTCTCAGCGGTCGGAGCACGAGAGGCACACCGCGCAGGATGACGGCTCCCGACTCTGCATGGTGTGCGGGTGATCAGCTTTCTTCGTGACGAGCCAGGCCCAGGTAGGTGACCAAGGACAGCTCGATCCGGTTGGTCTGCCTGGCGTCGATCTGTAAGGCGACGGCGGGCCCGTACTCCTCGAGCTCGTACATCGGACCTCTCAGAGCCCGGCCTTTGCCCGGGTGACCTCGAGCGGCTCGTCGGACGGCGACGGCCGGCCGGACTTGCGTTCAGCCAGGTGGCGGGCCAGGCGGGCGAAGGTCTCGCGATCGGACTGGATCATCGCGATGCCGCGCCAGCGCTCGAGGCAGTGCCACCGGGCGCTCTCGTCCTCGTTCGCGACCGCGCGCCACGCCTCGTCGAAACGCCCGCGGTCCTCCGGCAGGAGGTGCTCCCGGATCACCGAGACACTCGCACCCGGCGCGAGCGGGTGGTCGCCCGACGGATCGCCGTGAGCGTCGTGCTCGAGCGCGGTCATGGCATGACGGTAGCGAGCGGGAACGACGACCGCGGGGGCTTCGGTGGGGCCGGTGATGTGGGGCGCTCAGCGGTCGTAGTCGACCGCGACCTCCGGGGTCGTGGGACGCGACTGGCACGTCAGGACACGGCCCGCTTCGATCTCGGTCGGCGTCAGGGCGTAGTTCTGCTGCATGTGGACGCTCCCGCGGGTCACGGTGGCGACGCAGGTCCCGCAGATGCCGCCGGTGCACAGGTACGGCGCGTCGACCCCGGCGGCCAGGGCGCTCTCGAGCAGCGACGCGGTGCCGGTGCTCGCGACCTCGGAGGTGGAGCCGCCGAGGGTGACCGACACGGTGGCCGGGACGATGTCGCCCAGCTCGCCGGGCTCGTCGTCGGGCGCGACGAAGAGCTCGCGGCGGACGGCATCGTCGGGAACGCCGTCCTCGTGCAGGACGGGGACGAGGTCGTCGAGCATCGCCGTGGGCCCGCAGAGGAACCACTGCGCCTCGCGCAGCCGCGGGTCCTCGAGGTGGGCGGCCAGCCGGGCGGCGTCGAGGCGGTCCGAATCGCACGAGTGGTGGTGCACGACCGTCAGCCGGCCCTCGTAGCGGCGCACGAGCATGGCGAGCTCGTCGGCGAACATCGTGTGCTCGGCGTCGCGGTTGGCGTAGAGCAGGGTGGCCCGGCTGCGGGGCTCCTCGTCGAGGGTGCTCGTGAGGATCGAGATGACCGGGGTGATGCCGCTGCCCGCGGCGACGGCGGCGACGTGGCGGGCGAGGCGCCGGTCAGGCGTGATCGTGAAGGACCCGGACGGCGGGGTCACCTCGAGCTCGTCGCCGGCGCGCAGGTGGTCGTTGGCCCACGTCGAGAACCGGCCGCCCTCGGTGCGCCGCACGGCGATCCGCAGGACCCCGGAGCCGGCGGCCGTGCAGATCGAGTAGTTGCGCCGCAGGGTCTCGCCGTCGACCTCGGCGGCCACGACGAGGTTCTGGCCGGGGGCGAAGCGGTAGGCCTCGCGGAGGTCGTCGGGAACGGCGAACGTGACCGACACCGAGTCGGGCGTGAGGCGCCGGACCTCCTCGACGCGCAGCCGGTGGGGGAGGCGGGGGAGGTCGGCGTCGCGGTCGTAGGAGTCGGTGATCCGCCGCCACGCCCGGTACTCCGACGCGCTGAGCTCGGTGCCCCAGGCCGTGGCGATCGGGACGTCGCGCTCGAGCCAGTCGGACTCCGAGCGGCGCCAGACCTGGACGTAGCGGTAGAAGGGGATCGTCGGGTGGATGTGATGCACCAGGTGGTAGTTCTGGTAGAGCATCAGCGGGTTCATCACACGCTCCCAGCCCACCCGGATACGGGTCGCCTGGAACCGGTCGGACTGCGCGGTGGCCTCGAGGTCGTGGTGGGGCAGCCAGTCGAACCACCAGACGAGGACGCCGATCCCGAGGCGCTGCGGGACCAGGTAGATGATCAGCAGTTCCCAGCCGTGCCCGGTCATCACGAGGGCGACGAACGCGGCGACGACCACCGCGGCGATCCCGAACTGCTCGGCCAGCTCCGCCCGCGGCCGCCGGCCGATGCGGGGCGCGTAGAAGCGCAGGTACCAGAGGTCGAGGGTCATCCAGCGCAGCGGCCAGAGCCACCGCGGGCCCGCCGACGACCAGGCGTCGGGATCGGTGGTGACGTCCTCGTTGGTGTTGCGGTGGTGCTCGATGTGCAGGTAGCGCAGCAGCGGGAACGCCGACCACGCCACCACGAACGGCATCGCGAGCCGCCCGAGGACCTCGTTGACCAGGCGCGAACGCCCGCCCGCGAGGTGCACGGTCTCGTGCAGGACCGTGAACATCGCGAAGGTGACCAGCGCGTGCACCGGCACCGTGACGACGTAGCGCCACGGGCTCTCCCCGGCGAGCACCCACCAGGTGGCCCCGATCCACGCGAGCAGCGACCCGACGAACAGCCCGAGGGTCGGCAGTGCGACGGCGGGCATCGGGATCCGCGGGTGGGGCACGCCGCGGCGGATCGCGCGCGACTCCTCCTCGCTGAGGATCCGGTCCTCGCCGGCGGGGTCGGTGGCCGTCGTCATGCCCCGAGCATTTGACATCGAAGGCTGTTCTGTCAACGGGATGGGCAGAGGTCCACCCGTCGTACAGTGGGCCCGTGGCGGGCACCGGATCGTTCCGCGAGGACATGCGCGCGGAGCTGCACACGCGGTTGCTCGACGCGGCCCGGGACCTCACCACCGCGCAGGGCTGGTCGTCGCTGACGATGAGCGGGGTCGCGAGCCGGGCGGGCATCAGCCGGCAGCACGTCTACAACGCGATCGGCACCAAGCGCCAGCTCGGCGAGGCCCTCGTGGGGCGGGAGACCGACGCGTTCGTCGCCGTGGTGCTCCGCCACGTGCGGGAGCGTCCCGACGATCTCGTGGCCGGGTCGGTCGCGGCCGTGGCGGGCGCGCTCGAGTACGGGGCCTCGAACGACCTGCTCAAGGCCGTTCTCAGCGCCGACGACCGGGGCACCGAGAGTCTGCTCCCGGTGCTCACGGTGGACCCCGAGGTCGTCCTCGACCGGGCCGTGCGGGCGATCGCCGCCGAGCTCGCCGCCGTCCACGGGGAGGGACCGGAGCTGGTGCGCTTCGTCGACGGCCTGGTGCGCCTGGTCATCAGTCACGCCACCCAGCCCAGCGGCCCGGTCGACGTCGCGATGGCGCAGGCGCGGTGGCTCGCCCGGGGCTTCCTCGCCGGCCCGTGAACGTCGTCGATCTCCGGCGTCAAGGACCCGTCAACGGGCTCTGGGCTCCGCTCGGGCGTCGCGTAAACTTGTTTCCGCAAGGTTACCGACGACGACCGGAGTGGTCAGCAGTGAGCGCGCAGGCACAACTGTGGCAGGCAAGCACCTTCTCGAGTGGCGGCCCCGACCGCGTGGAGTGGCGCTTCGACGGCGGGAAGGTGCAGCTGCGCCACCGCGGCCATGACGACCAGGGCGTCCTCACGCTGAGCCGTGCCGAGTGGCAGGCGTTCGTGGCCGCCGCGAAGTCCGGCCAGGCCGGCTCGATCGCGTACTGAGCACTACTCCGCCCTCCGGGGCGCGCGGGCGCCGGCTCGACGGACAGCCTGCTAGGCAGATGATCATGCCGAGTGCGACGGAGCGCTTGTCGCGCTCAGCATGATCGACTGCCTAGTGCTTGTCGGATCTACGCCGACGCGACCGGCTCGGGCTCCGGCGCCACGGGTTCGCGGCGCGGGCGCACCAGCGAGATCAGCCCGCCCACGACGAGCGTGATCACCACCCCGAGCGGCACGAACCACGGGAACGCCAGCGACGAGCCCCCGACGGAGATGCCGAGCGCCGCCCAGCCGGTGCCGAGCAGGGTCGCGACGAAGGCCACGAACGAGGCCACCCCGTCGGCGCGCGGCACGAGCAGCCCCAGCAGGAACGCCCCGAGCAGCGCGCCGTAGGTGTACGAGGCGATCGAGAGCCCGAGCTCCACGACCGGGTCGGACGTCGTCGTGAACAGCGACGCGAACCCCACCATCATCAGCGCCCACACCCCGGTCATCCAGCGGGCGACCCGCAGCATCGTCGCCTCGTCCGGGCGCCACCGGCCCCACGACCCGACGAGGTCGGCGAGCGTCGAGGTCGACAGCGAGTTGAGCGCGCTGGACAGCGACCCCATCGTCGCGGCGAGGATCCCGGCGACCAGCAGGCCGGACAGGCCCATCGGCAGGTCGCGCAGGATGAACTCGCCGAACACCTGGTCGCTCGTCAGCCCCAGCGAAGCCAGCGGCGCCCCGCCGTTGCGGGCCCACAGCAGCGCCCCCACCAGCGAGAACAGCGCGAACTGCACCCCGATCGCCACGGCCGAGCCGATCATCGCCTTCCGCCCGTCCGACAGCGACCGGCAGGAGAGCACACGCTGGGCGATCAGCTGGTCGGAGCCGTGCGACCCCATCGTCAGCAGCGCCCCGCCGACGATCGCGGTGACGAACGCGTAGGGACTCGTCAGGATCGGCTTGTCGAAGTCGAAGACGGTGAACTTGCCCGCGTCCCACGCGGCCGCCCAGCCGGCGCCGCCCACCTGCACCGAGAGCACGACGATGCAGATGACCGCCCCGGCGAGGTAGAGCCCCATCTGCAGGAGGTCGGTCCAGACGACGGCCTTGATCCCGCCGACGTAGGTGTAGGCCACGGTCACCGCGGTGATCGCGAGGACGATGACGAAGTAGTTCACGTCGAGCCCGAACTCGGCGAGGAGCAGCTTGATGGGGATGGCCCCGGCGAGCAGCCGCACGCCCTCGGCGAGCAGCCGCGTCACGAGGAACGTCAGCGACGCCAGCCCCTGGGTGTGCCGGCCGAACCGCTCGCCGAGGTACTGGTAGGCCGAGACGAAGCCGCCCCGGAAGTACAGCGGCAGCAGCACGAACGCCACGAGGATGCGCCCGACGAGGTAGCCGACCGCCAGCTCGACGTAGGAGAACGACCCGCCGTAGGCGACGCCGGGGACGCTGATGACGGTGAGGGTCGAGGTCTCGGTGGCGACGATCGAGAACATCACCGCCCACCACGGCAGCGAGCGCTCGCCGGTGAAGTAGTCGGTGGCCGAGCGCTGCCGCCCGGAGAGCCGCAGCCCGATCACCGCGATCGCCACGAGGTAGGCGACGATGACGGCCAGGTTCACGACGTCGTGCACGGTGCCGCTCCTCTCGTGGTCACGGCACTCACCGCTCCACCTCGTGGCCGGCCAGCAGCACGCGGGTGACCTCGAGGGCCTCGTCGAGCACGGTCACGTCGGCGACGCCGCCGGGGCGCAGCACACCGAGGTCGGGGTGCGGCCGCTGCGCCGGCGGCACGAGCCGCGCGGGGGTGGCGGTCGCGGCGACGAGCGCCGCGGCGGGGTCGATCCCGGCGGCGACGCAGGTGCGGACGCAGCCGGCGAGGGTGGCCGCGCTGCCGGCGAGCGTGCCGTCGGGGTTCCGGACGACGCCGTCGGCGAGCGTCACCTCGACGTCGCCGAGGTGGTACACCCCGTCGGGCCGGCCGGCCGCGGCGGTGGCGTCGGTGATCAGGGCCCACCGCTCCCCGGCGGCCGCGGCGACGATGCGCAGCACGTCGGGGTCGACGTGGTGGCCGTCGGCGATGACGGTGACGACCGTGCCGGGGTGCGCCAGGGCGGCCGCGGCGAGCCCGGGGGAGCGGTGGTCGAGCCCGCTCATGGCGTTGAACAGGTGCGTGGCGCCGGCGATCCCAGCGTCGAAGCCCGCGTGCGCGGTGGCGGCGGAGGCGTCGCTGTGCCCGGCCATCACGGTCACCCCCGCGGCGAGCGCCGTGCGGACGAGCTCGTCGGCCCCGTCGAGCTCCGGCGCGAGCGTGGTGACGGCGACCGCGCCCGTCGTCAGGAAGTCGGACAGCAGGGCGGGGTCGGGGGCGAGGAGGTGCTGCGGGGGGTGCGTCCCGGCGCGCCGCGGGGAGAGGAACGGGCCCTCGACGTGCGCGCCCAGCAGGTGCGCCCCGCCGGGTTCGCCGCGAGCGGCGTCGAGCGCCCGGAGCGCCGCGCGGGTGGTGTCGGGGGCCGCGGTGATGATCGTCGGGACGACCGCGGTGACGCCGTCGCGCGCGAGGGCGCGGCGCATCGTCGTGACGTCACCGACGGCGGGCCCGGCAGTGAGGTCGACGCCCGCGTAGCCGTTGCACTGCACGTCGACCAGGCCCGGCACCGCGATCGCCGACCCGCGGGCGGGCGTCAGGCCCACCGCGGAGACGCGGCCGTCGACCACCGCGACGTCGCCCCGGTGCAGCACCCCGCCGACGAGGGCCGCCGACACGCCCAGCCTCACGAGCGCACCTCCAGCGTGTGCACCGCGCCCACCGGCTCGGGCAGCCGCAGCGGGGCGGCGCCGGCGCTGATCCGGCCGAGGACGCGGGGGACCGCGGAGCCGGTGGCGCCGGGCCGCACGCCGGGCACGCCGTGCCACGTCAGCGCGCCGAGCAGGCCGGTGAGCACCGCCTCCTTCGCCGCCGACGGCAGGCCGTGCTCGTCGGAGGACACGAGCGGCACCGGCCCGAGCTCCGCCGCGATCGCGGCCCGCAGCACCGGGTTGGCCGTCCCGCCGCCGGACCCGACCACCTCGACCGGGCCGTGCGCGAGACAGGCGTCGGCGACGGTGCGGGCGGTCAGCGCGACGAGGGTGGCGGCGAGGTCGGGAGCGCCGATTCCGGGGGCGGCCGCGGCGACGGCGGCGTCGAGTGCGGGGGCGGTGAAGAGCTCGCGGCCGGTGGTCTTCGGGGGCGGGGCGGCGTAGTAGGGCGCGGCGAGCAGGTGGGCGAGCAGTCCGTCGTGGACGGTGCCGGAGGCGGCGAGGGCGCCGTCGAGGTCGCAGGACCGGCCGGTGCGCTGCGCGACGACGTCGAGCCAGCAGTTCGCGGGGCCGGTGTCGTAGGCGAGGACCGGCGGCCCGACGACCGTGACGTTCGCGATCCCGCCGAGGTTGAGCGCGACGCGTCCCGGGCCGAGCCACAGCGCGTCGAGGGTGCTCGCCAGTGGTGCCCCCTGTCCGCCGGCCGCGATGTCGGTGGCGCGCAGGTCGCTGACCACCGGCAGCCCGGTCGCCTCCGCGATCCACGCGGGCTGCCCGAGCTGCAGGCCGCCGGTGGCGCGTCCGTCGGCGATCCCGTGGAACACCGTCTGGCCGAGCCAGGCCACGAGATCGCCGGAAACCCCGGCCGCCGCCAGGGCCTCGACGGCCGCGGCGCCCGCGGCCCGGCCCAGCGCGGTGTCGAGGGCGGCGACCTCCTCGACCGTCGTCGCCGCCGGGGGGAGCAGCGCCAGCAGCCGGGCGCGCAGGTCGTCGGGCCAGGGGACCTCGGTGTGCCCGAGCAGCTCGAGCGCCGCGGCGGGCGCCACCTCGATGCGGCACACCGCCACGTCGAGCGCGTCCACCGAGGTCCCGGAGAGCATCCCGACGACGATCACGCCGGCACCTGCCCGACGCCCGCCCCGGCGACGGCGGCCCGGACCGAGCCCGCCGACGCCAGCCGGCGCCGGGCCTCGGAGCCGTCGACCCCGGCGAGCAGCGCGACGAGGGCCGTCGCCACCTCGCCGTCCGCCGCCGCCAGGGCCGCCCGCGCGGTCGTGACGTCGACCCCGGCCGCGTCCTGCACGATCCGCTCGGCCCGGCGCCGCAGCTTCTCGTTGGTGCCGCGGACCCCGACCATCCACGGCCCGTACGTCGCGCCCGCCCGCACCATCGCGGCCGTCGTCAGGGTGTTCAGCGCGATCTTCTGGGCGGTCCCCGCCGCCAGGCGGGTCGAGCCGGACAGCACCTCCGGGCCGGTCGCCAGCTCGATCGGGATGTCGGCGAGCGCGGCGACCGGGCTGCCGAGGGCGTTGACGACGGCGACCGTCACCGCCCCGCGCTCGCGGGCCGCCGCCAGCGCCCCGAGCACGTAGGGCGTGCGGCCCGACGCGGCGACCCCGACCACCACGTCGTCCGGCCCCACCCCCGCCGCGGCCACGTCGGCGCGCCCCGCGGCGTCGTCGTCCTCCGCGCCCTCCACCGCGGCGCCCGCCGCACCGGCACCCCCGGCGAGCAGGGCGACGGCGCGCGCGGGGTCGATCCCGAAGGTCGGGGGCAGCTCGGCGGCGTCCTGCATCGCGAGGCGCCCGGAGGTCCCGGCGCCGGTGTAGACGAGCCGCCCGCCACCCCGGATCGCCGCCCCGACGGCGTCGGCGGCCCGCGCGAGCGGCTCCGCGCTGCGCCCGACCGCCGCCGGCGCAGCCGCCTGGCCCTCGAGCAGGCGCGCGACGAGCGCCCCGGTCGGCAGCGTGTCGAGGTGCTCGGACCCGGGTCGCACACCCTCGGTCGGCAGCCGGTCGACCTCGGCGGCGACCTCGGGCCCGGCGGCCCGACGACTCGTCACCGCGGCCTCGTGGGGGGTGTCGCCGCCCGCGAGCCGCCGCAGCCCGTCGGCCGCGTCGCCGAGCGGCGCGTGCAG
>NZ_JBHSIV010000055.1:0-26382 GCF_042653685.1 Actinomycetospora atypica
CACCCGTCCTACCCCCGGTATCCACGACACCATGAGCAGGACCGGCGGCGGCCCGGCCAGGGACCTCAGGGGTCCGGATCAGCGATGCCGCAGGGTCGCCGACGGGGCACGTCCGTAGACCCGTCGGTAGGCCTCGGAGAACCTGCTGACGTGGCTGAAGCCCGAACGGTGCGCGACCTCCGCCACGGTGGTCCCGCCCGGCTCCGCGAGACGCAGCTCCGCGTGGGCGCGCTGGAGCCGGACGAGCCGGAGGTAGGCCATCGGGGTGGTGTCGAGATGGCGCCGGAAGCCGTCGTGCAGGGTGCGGGTCGACGCGCCGGCGAGCCGGGCGAGTCCGGCCGGGGTGAACGGCAGCGCCGGGTCGTCACGGATCACGTCGACGGCGCGTCGGACCGGCGTCCAGCTCCAGCACCGTGACGGACGCGCCAGCGCATCCCGCCACCGGTGCTCGGTGGCGTGGACGAGACCGGTGACCACGGCGTCGTGCAGCGGCGCGGCGATCATCGGGTGCGACAGCACGCTCGGCGTCGTGCGGGCCTCGTCGCACAGGAGCCGCACCAGCCGGTCCCAGCGCCGCCCGGCGCCGCTGCGCAGGTCGAGGTGCGGGTCCAGCTCGGGGTCGGGCGGCACCGGGTGTCCGAGCTGCTCCTCGAGCGCCTCGTTGACGGCACGCCGGTCGACGCGCACGGCGTACGAGCCGTACCCGTCGCTGGTGGTCATGGCCACGGGACCGACGGGGTGGTACACCGCCCCGTGCCCCGGCGTGACCTCCACCGCGCGCCGGCGATGACGGGCGTGCATCGAGCCCGAGGCGGAGTAGTTCACGTAGTAGCTGTCCTCCAGGTCGGGCATCCCGATCTCGAGGCCCGAGCTGATGTGGGCCACGCCCACCGCCAGCGCGCCGAGGACGACGCCGTCGAAGCGGTAGTCGTAGCTCGCCCCGCGGTCGACGAGTTCCCTCGAGGTCGGATAGAAGTCCTGTCCCACCGCCGCCTTCGCGCCGTCGAGGTCCTGCCCGCAGAACGAGAAGAAATGCGCAGGTCCGACTGCCACCCGGACGAGCATACGCAGCCCGGACGGCTCGTCCGGCCCCGTCGCGGACCGACCCGTCGCCGGACGGTCCGGGGTTGCCGTGCGCGGATGGACCGCCCCTCGCCGCGCTCGGTAGACATCTCGTCGTCCAGTGAGCAGGAGAGCGGGAGTCCACGTCGGCTCCCGCCGACGTGGGAGAGCGAGCCGTGGCCGGCGAGTGGCACGAGACCGTGGTGACGACGAGGTGCCGGCGTCGGGCACCGGAGCTCGACCGGACCGTGCGGCGCGTTCGGGGAAACCCCTCGGGGCCGGTCGCGCGAAGGCCCGTGTGATGGACATCGACGACGACCAGCTGGACCAGCGTCCCTCCGGCGACGACCCCGGGTCGGGGCCCGCCCGACCGACGGTGTCGGTCACCGACTCGCCGACCGGTGCCCGGGTGATCAGCACCGGCCCCACCCTCGACGCGGCGGGCGCGGCCGAGCTCCTCCGCGAGTTCAGCGCTCTGCTGGCCCGCTCGGCGCACCCGCTGGTGGTCGACCTCACCGCCGTCCGCGCCGTCGAACCCCGCGCCGCCTCCGGCGCGCTCCGCCACCTCGCCTACGAGGCGGGCGACGCCGACGTCGACCTCCGCGTCGTCCGCGACCCGGACGCCCACGAGGTGGCCCGGGCCGTGTTCGGCGACGAGTCCCTGTTCGAGGTCTACCCCACCCTCGACGCCGCGCTGTGGCGTCCGGCGGGACGCGTCGCCGGGACGGGGAGATCGCGGCCCGGCATCGGGTGACGCGGGCGGCGCCAGCGATGGCACGTCGCTGACACCGGATGTCAGCGACGTGCCCGACTACCCGAAGTGCCCGAACCAGGTCGGGAACCGGCTAGAGCGGCTTGATGTCCGGGTTGGCGTACTCCCGCATGAGATCGAGGAGCATCGCCTCCCGCCGGTCCTCGAGCCGCGGGGTGGCGTGCGGGGCGTCGGTCGCCTCCGCCCCGCGCGACGCGGGCAGGTCGGCGCCCTCGGCGTCGGACACGTGCGCCATCGCCCACCGGCCGAAGGCGCGCGCGGAGACCACGCTCTCGTCGAGCGTCTCCACCTGCTCGTGTCGCGGGTCGGACGCGATGGTGGCGTACAGGTCGCGCACCCTCGTCTCGTCGCCCTCGAGTACCTGGACGAAGGTGTCCTGCCAGACGAGCAGGGCTCCGCTGAGTCCGAGATGGTGGTTCTTGCTCTGCGAGACCTCGAAGATCTCCTGGATCTCCGCGGGCCGGTTCTCGCTGCTCATCGTCGTGTGGCTGCGGTACACCAGGCGGAACACCTGCGTCCCGAGGTCCGCGGTCGTGTCGGTCACGTCGTCGTACTCCTTCACTGCGCGCGGGACGCTCGGTCCACCGGACGTCCGGACGCCACCCGTCGGAAGCGCGGGAGTGCCCGGGTCCGGGCGCGGCCACACGCCGAGGGCCGGGTGGCGGCCGAGGCTCGCGCTCCACCAGCCCGGGGCCGCGCGTCCGCGCAGGCTCTCCGCGGGCGCGGGAACTAGGCCAGCACGCCCCGCAGCGCCCCGACCGCGTCGTCGAGCACCGACCGGGCCGCCGCGTAGCCGAAGGGCTGGTTGGACAGGACGGCGACCACGTAGCGCCCGTCGGCGTCGAGGGTGCCGGCGCTGTGCAGGTCGATGCTGTTGCGCAGGCAGCAGAGCCATCCCTGCTTCGCGGCCGCCCGCCCGCGGGTGGCCGGGTCGAACAGCCCGAAGCCCTGGTCGAACCCGTCGGCCGCGGTGACCGGGGCCGCCGCCATCGCCCCGAGGACGAGGTCGCGGTCGTCCGGGCGCATCCCCTCCAGCACGTGGCGGACCACCGTCGTCATGTCGCGGGCGGAGAGCTGCACCTCGCCCCACTGGGACGGGTCGTCGGGGACCTCGGTGTCCTGCAGGCCGAGGCGCTCGGAGACCCGGGTGATGCCGGCCTGGCCGCCGAAGCGCGACCACAGCGCGTTCATCGACGGGTCGTCGCTCGGCCCGAGGGCCGCCCGGACCAGCCGCCGGTCGGCGTCACCGACCCGGACGGTGCCGCCCGCGCCCCGGTCGAGGACGTCGATCGCGGTGAGCAGCTTGGACAGCGACGCCGAGTTCATCGTGTCGGTCGCGTCGTCGTTGGTGGCGAGCGCGCCGGTGCGGCGGTCGAGCACCGCGATGCCGACGTCCGCGCCGCGCCGGGTCACGGTGGCGTCGGCCGCCTCCACCGCGGCCTGCACCGGCGACGTCTCGACGACGGGGACGGGCGCGGCGTCCTCGGTCGCGGGCGCCGCGACCGGGGTCGGGGCGGGGGCCACCTGCTCGGTCTCCACCGCCGGGTCGAGCAGCGGCACCAGCAGCGGCCCGCCGACCACGAGCACGACGAGGGCGGCGACGAGCACCGCCGCGCGGGACGACCGGCGGTAGCCCGGGGTACGGGAGGGCCGGAGCACCCCGCGCCGCGGCGGGCGGGGTGCGGCGCGTCGTCCGGCTGCGCGCGTCACGGCACCGATGATGCCCGCCCCCGATCGGCCGGACGGCGGCAGGTGGGCCTCTCGTGACGAACCGGACACCGTGAGTCGTGCGACGACGCGCGGATCCGCGGCCGTCTCGGCGCGTGTGGGAGTCGTGAGTCGGGTACGGAGACCGACATGTCCGAGTCCAGCTCCCGCTCGCCCCTGATCGTGGCGGGAGCGGTCGCCCTCGCCGTGCCCGGCATCGTCCTGCGCGTCGCGGGTCTCGAGATCTCCCCGCCCGTCGACGCCCTCCTCTACGGCCTGGCCATCGTGGGAGCCGCGTTCCTGCTCTCGTGGGCGGCGGAGGCGGCCCAGGTCGACATCTCCGCCGGCCTCGCGATCGCGCTGCTCGCCCTCGTGGCGGTGCTCCCCGAGTACGCGGTCGACTTCGTGTTCACGATCCAGGGCGGCGAGGCCTACGCCCAGTACGGGCCGACCTGCCTGCCGCCGGGCTCCATGGAGCAGTCGCCCTGCGGCCTGGCCCTGGCCAACATGACGGGCGCCAACCGGATCCTCGTCGGCATCGGCTGGGCCCTGGTGGTGCTGATCGCCGCCTTCCGGCTGAGCCGCGGCGGCGCGAACCAGGGCAGCGGCGGCGACGGCGGGACGACGCACGAGGAGGGGCACTCGACCCGGGTCACCCTGTCGCGCACCGACTCGGTCCCGCTGGCCTTCCTGCTGCTCGCCACCCTCTACTCGCTGACCCTCCCGCTGCGGGTGAGCATCACGTTCGTCGACATGGTGGTGCTCGTCGGGATCTTCGTCGCCTACAGCATCCGGGTGGCCCGGGCGCCCGCCGAGGACCCCGACCTCATCGGCCCGTCGGCGTGGATCGGCGAGATGGACGCCGGCAAGCGCCGCGGCTGGTACATCGGCCTGTTCGTGGTGGCCGCCGCGATCATCCTGCTGTGCGCCGAGCACTTCGCCGACTCGCTCGTCCAGACCGGGACCGAACTCGGCATCAGCCAGTTCTTCCTCGTCCAGTGGCTCGCGCCGCTCGCCTCCGAGGCGCCCGAGCTGCTCGTCGCCGGCCTCTACGCCTGGCGGCTGAAGACCACCGACGCCCTCGCAACGCTCGTGTCGTCGAAGGTCAACCAGTGGTCGCTGCTGGTGGGGACGCTCCCCCTGGTGTTCGCCCTTGCGGCCGGCTCGTTCAACGGCCTCCCGATCGACGTCGACCAGCGCGAGGAGCTGCTGCTCACCGCCGCCCAGTCGCTGTTCGCGGTGGCGCTGCTCGTCACGCTCTCGATCAACGTGAAGGGGGCGCTGGCGCTGTTCGGCCTGTTCGCCGCCCAGTTCCTGCTCGCCGCGCTGCTGCCCACGGCGCTGCAGGAGATGGAGCTGCTGATCCTCTCGGGGGTCTACCTCGTGCTCGCGGTCGTGCTGTTCGTGCGGCAGCGCCAGGCCCTGGTCGCCCTCTTCCGCGACGGCTTGCGCACCCCGTACTCCCAGATGGTCGAGGAGAAGGCGTGACCCGACTCGCGGTCATGTACGTGCACGGGGTCGAGATCGCCGACGACCGGTTCGCCGACACCTCGATCGCCCTGCTCAAGAAGGAGTTCGGCCGCATCGCGGGCGTCGATCCGGACGAGGCCCTCGTCGTGAGGACGGCGCTCTGGGCCACGGTCTACGCGGACCGGCAGGACAAGCTCCTGCGCCACATGGGCGGGGCGCGCGCGGAGCGGGTGTTCAACGTGCTCGACGGCCTCGGCGGCGCGGCCGACCGCGGGTCGGTGGCCGCGCTGCTCGGGCTCGTGGCCACGGGCCTGATCCGCAGCCTGCCCGGCAGCCCCGGCTTCCACTTCCCCACCCTGCGCTGGCTGATCGTCCACTACCTCGGCGACGCCATCAGCTACCAGGCCGGGCCCGTCGACCGGACGCTCTACGACGGGGTGCACAAGGTCCTCGCCCGCACGATGCACGAGCTCGCCACCGAGGCGGGCGACGACGCCCCGGTCTGCGTGCTCGCCCACTCGTTGGGGAGCATCGTGGCGAGCGACTACATCTACGACCAGCAGGCCGAGCACGGGCTGCACCCGTCCCGCACCGCCGGGGTCGCCCCGGACGTCGCCGCGGAGCTCGGCGACACCCCGCTCGAGCGCGGCGAGACGCTCGCCTGGCTCTACACCCTGGGCTCGCCGCTCGCCCTGTTCGCCCAGCGCCACTCCGACTTCGGCCTCCCCGTCACCGTGCCAGCCCCCGCGCTCGCCGAGCACCAGCCGCGCGTGCACGGCGAGTGGGTCAACGTCTGGGACCCCGACGACGTGGTCGCGTCACCCCTGAAGCCCCTCAACGCCGCGTACGAGAAGGCCGTCACCGAGGACCGGGCCGCCCAGGTCGCGCCCTGGTGGCTCGGCTGGACCCCGCTGGCCCATCCCTTCTACTGGAACGAGCCGTCGGTGATCACGCCGATCGCGACCCAGCTCGCGATGGCCTGGCACCGGATGCACCCGGCCGACCGCTAGCTCGGCGCCGGTGTCCGCGGTGGCACGTCGCTGACACCGGACGTCCGGACCGGCACACGCCCGGCCGCCGGCCCGTCACGTGCGGGTAACACCTCGGGCACGACCGTCGATCTCCGGAGGTCCGGCCGCCGCCCCTGGAGGGAACGCCCCCGCATGCCGTCCCGACCCGCCCCCCGTCCGTCTCGGGTGCCCGTGCAGGTCGCCCGCCCGGGTCCGGCGAGCGGCACCGAGGCACCCTCCGCGGGACGGCACCGCGGCCCCGACACGAGCGCCTCCGACGGCCGGACCGCCGACCGCCCGGCCCGCCACGGGCGGGACCGCCCCTCCCCGCGCTCGGTCGCGCGGGTCGAGGCGGCCCGGGAGGCGGCCTCGCGTCCGGTACGCCCCGAGGTCCCGGCCCCGCGTCCGGCACCCGTGGCCCGCCGGGCCGACCCGTCGGTCGCCGAGGAGGCCGTCACCGACCTCGTGTCACGGGCGGGCCTGGCGAACGGCCCGGGCACCGGGGGCACGCCGGGGCTGCTGGGCCTCGTCCTCTCCGGCGTCGCCCTGGTCGGCGCCGGCCTGGCCGCGGCCGTGCCCGCCGCCGTCCTGCCCCTGGTCGGGCGGCTCGGCGACTCCCGCCTCGCGCTGCTGGTCGTCCTCGGGCTGGCGCTGCTCGGCACCGGGTGCGCCGCCCTCGGCGTCGGCCGGGAGCGGGAGGGCCGCCGGGTGGCGGTGGTCGGCGTCGTCGTCGGCCTCGCCGCCCTCCTGGCGTGCGCGCTCCCCCTCCTCGGCTGACGGGCGCCCGTCGTCGGGACCGCTAGGCGGACGCCTTCGCCCGCGCCCGCTCCACCTGCGCCCGGCGGTCCTCGCCCGCCTGGCGGGTGAGCTCGGCGCCGGCCTCCACGTCGCGCGTGAGGTTCTCGCCGCTCTGCGGGTCGAACACGTGGATCTTCCGCGTGTCGAACCAGAACTCCGACTCGCCGCCCTCGCGGATGCGCGACGCCGAGTCGATCTTGACGATCGCCTGGGTGCGGAGCTGGTCGCCGTCGAGCTCCTGGGCGAGCTCCTTGAGCCTCGCCGCGGCCGCGTCCGAGGACTCGAAGGGCAGGTAGGCGTACTGCGAGTCGCCGAGCCACTCCGTGACGTCGACCTGCGCGGTGAAGCGCGTGCCGTGACCGAGCAGGGCCTCGTCGACCAGCTTCGCGTCCTCGAACGCCTCCGGGCGCGCCCCGACCAGCACGAGGTCGCGGTCGCCGACCTTCGCCGCCCGGTCGCCGTCGAGCTGGATCGTCCCGAACGGCGTGTCGAGCGCGCCGCCCTTCGCCGATGCCGGCAGGAAGTTCATCGGCGGCGAGCCGATGAAGCCCGCGACGAACAGGTTGGCGGGCTGTTCGTAAAGCTCGCGCGGCGCGGCGACCTGCTGGATCACGCCCTTCTTGAGCACGCAGACGCGGTCGCCGAGGGTCATGGCCTCGGTCTGGTCGTGCGTGACGTAGACGGTCGTGATGCCGAGGCGACGCTGCAGGCGGGCGATCTCGGCCCGCATCTGGCCGCGCAGCTTGGCGTCGAGGTTCGACAGCGGCTCGTCGAAGAGGAACGCGTCGGCCTCGCGCACGATCGCCCGGCCCATCGCCACGCGCTGGCGCTGACCGCCGGAGAGGTTGGCCGGCTTGCGCTGCAGGTGCTCGTGCAGCTCGAGGACGGAGGCCGACTCCTCGACCTTGCGGCGCACCTCGTCGTCGGGAACCTTTGCCAGCCGCAGCGGGAAGGCGATGTTCTCGTAGACCGACAGGTGCGGGTAGAGCGCGTAGTTCTGGAACACCATCGACAGGTTCCGGTCGCGCGGGGCCTTGTCGTTGACCCGCTTCCCGCCGATGACCATGTCGCCGGAGGTGATGTCCTCCAGCCCGACGATCATCCGCAGCAGCGTGGACTTCCCGCAGCCCGACGGGCCGACCAGGATCATGAACTCCCCGTCGGCGATGTCCAGCGACACGTCGTTCACGGCGGGGAAGCCGTCGCCGTAGCGCTTGACGATGTGGCTCATCTCGATCGCGGCCATCTCTATCCCTTCACGGCGCCGTTGGTCAGGCCGGCGACGATGCGCCGTTGGAAGATCAGCACGAGGACGACCACCGGGATCGTCACGAGCACGGCGGCGGCCGCGATCGGTCCGGTCGGCGACTCGAACTGCGAGGCCCCGGTGAACAGGCCCAGCGCGGCGGGCACCGGGCGCGAGGCGCTCGTCGAGGTCAGCGAGATGCCGTAGACGAAGTCGTTCCAGGCGAGGAAGAACGCGATGATCGCGGTGGTGAACACGCCGGGCGCGGCCAGCGGGACGATGACCTTGCGGAACGCCTGCCACGGGGTGGCCCCGTCGACCTGCGCGGCCTGCTCCATCTCCCACGGGATCTCGCGGAAGAACGCCGACAGCGTCCAGATCGAGATCGGCAGCGTCAGCGAGAGGTAGGGCAGGATCAGCCCGAGCCAGGTGTCGTAGAGCCCGATCTCGCGCCACAGGTTGAACAGCGGCGTGACGATCGAGATCACCGGGAAGATCGCGACGGCGAGCGCGGTCGACAGGATGAGCCGCTTGCCCCGGAAGTCGAGCCGGGCGATCGCGTAGGCCGCGAACATGGCGAGCAGGCACGCGACCGCGGTGGCGATCAGGCAGATCCCGAACGAGTTCCGCAGCGCCGGCAGGAACAGCTCCGCGGCGTCGCCGGTGAGGATCTGCTGGTAGTTCTCGCCGGTGGCCTCGGTCGGCAGGAACCCGCCGCCGGTCATGTCCGAGGAGGACTTGAACGACAGCGAGACGATCCAGGCGATGGGGAACAGGCAGTACACGACGATCAGCAGGCCGCCGATCCCCCAGCCGACCTTCTCCTTGGTGGACATGCTCACTCCCCTCGCGCCTGGGACAGGTCGACCTTGAAGCCCTTGATGAACAGGCCGCAGATCAGGACCACCGAGATGAACAGCAGCACCGACACCGCCGACCCGAGCCCGATCTCCAGGCGCGCGATCGTCTGCCGGTAGGCCAGGAACGAGAGCACCTCGGTGCCGTTCGCCCCGGCGGTCATGACGAAGACCGAGTCGAAGACCCGGAAGGCGTCGAGGGTGCGGAACAGCAGGGCGACCATGATGGCCGCCTTCATGTTCGGGATGGTCACCTTGAACATCCGCTGGGTCCAGGTGGCGCCGTCGACCTTCGCGGCCTCCTGCAGCACGTCGGGGACCTGGGCGAGGCCCGCGAGCAGGAGCAGGGAGATGAACGGCGTCGTCTTCCAGATCTCGGCGAGGCAGATGACGAAGATCGCCGAGCCGGGGCTGCCGAACCAGTCGGTGTCGGGGGCGAGCCCGAGGAACGAGAACCAGTTGTTGACGAAGCCCGAGTCGAGCGAGAACGCGAACTGCCACGCGAACGCGGAGACCACGGTGATCACGGCGTAGGGGATGAGGATCGCGGCGCGCAGGATCGGCCGGAGGGCCTTGAGCGCCTGGATCATCACCAGGGCCAGGGCGAACCCGAGCACGAGCTCCACCGCGACCGTCACCACCGTGATCAGCACGGTGACGCCGAAGGCGTCCCACCACACCGGGTCGGTGAGGATCACGCCGTAGTTGCTCAGCCCGGTGAACGAGCGGTTCGCCGGGTCGGTGAGCCGGTAGTCGAACAGCGACTCGTAGATCGCCTGCAGGATCGGGTAGGCGGTGACCAGCAGCATCACCGCGAACGCCGGGCCGGCGAGCATCCAGGCGAGGCGGGCCTCGGACCGGGACTTGTCGCTCGCCGCGTGCTTCGGGCTCGGTGCCGTGTCGGTCGGACGATCCACGGTGGTGGTCACAGCAGCGCCTCCTTCCGGAGCACGGCGAGGATGAGGTCCTGGGCCGCCTGGTTGGTGGGACCGGGGTTGATCGCCTCCGGCGGGTGGAAGGCCCGCTGCAGGCCGGCCGAGACCTCGGCGTAGTACGCGGTCTGCGGCCGCGGCTTCGCCTGGGTCAGCGACTGGAGGATCACCGGGGCCATCGGGTACTTCGCGAGCACCTCCGGGTCGGAGTAGCTGGCGACGCGCGCCGACGGGTTGCCGTTGGTCGCGAAGTAGTAGGCGCCGTTCGCGGCGTTGGTGATGCACTCCGTCGCCGCGTAGGCGAGGTCGGGGTGCTCGGAGAACGCGCCGACGCCGAGGTTGATCCCGCCGTAGGGCGGGGCCGACGGCAGGTCGGGGCGCATCTGCGGGAACAGGGCGGCGCCGTAGTCGTTCGGGACGTCGGCGCCGACGGTGCCCTCCTCCGCGGCCTTGGTCACCTTCGACCAGACGAACGGCCAGTTGACCATGAAGGCCGCGTCGCCGCTCTGGAACGACTCGGAGTTCGAGTCCTCGTCGCTGGTGGAGAAGCCGGGCACCGCCGCGGGCGAGGTGGCGAGCTTGCGCATGATCCGGGCCGCGTCGACCGCGGGCGGCTGGGTGAGCCCGAGCTGGATGAGGTCGGGGTTCGACTCCGCCTGGTTGAGGACGATCTGTCCGCCGCCGGAGCGGACGAGCGCGTTGGCCCACACCATGAGCGACTCGGCGCGCCGGCCCTGGGCCGCGACCTTCGTGCCCTTCGCGGACGCCGCGTCGATGATCTGGTCCCACGTGACGGGCTTCGAGAGGTCGAGGCCCATGTCGGCGACGAGCGACTTGCGGTACCAGAGGAGCTGGGTGTTGGCCCAGAACGGCACCGTGACGAGGTTGCCCTGCCAGGACGCGCCCTCGATGGCCGACGGGACGACGCCCTCGGTGACCCGGGCGGCCACGCCCGGCGGCACCGGGGCGAGGAAGCCGGCCTCGGCGAACTCCGGGATGTAGGGCGGGTCGAGGCTGATGATGTCGATCGACGAGTCGTTCGCCGCGAGGCGCCGGACGAGCTCCTGGCGCTGGTCGGAGGACTCCCGCGGCAGCGTGGAGATCGCGATCGAGTACCTCCCGCCCGCGGCGTCGGTGCAGCGCTTCGCGATCTCGGCCTGGCCGCCGTCGTCGGGGTTGATGTACCAGGTCAGGGTCGGGGGACCCGCCGGTCCGCTCGCACACCCCGCGAGGAGGGCGAGCGAGGCGAGCACCGTGAGCGCCAGGGCGGGCAGGCCCGCCCCGGACGGTCCCCGCCCCCGTCGTCGGAGGCGCATCGTCGTTCCCCCAGTCGTTCGCCGTGTCGCGTGGAAGCGCTTGCGGTGTGACCTTGGTGACCCAGGTCTCCTAAGTCAAGGGTGCATAAAGCTCGAGCGGCCACATCCGTCACTCAGAGCACGGGGAGGACCACGGCACGCGGCCGAACGTCGTAGAGCGATGGAAGCGCTTGCGGACGCTCTATGGTGAGTGACGTGGCCCACGACCCGTCGGGAGAGACGCCGCGGGGCGGCCCCGGGCGACGGGCCGGCCTCGACGACGTCGCACGCCTGGCCGGCGTCTCCGCGTCGACGGCCTCACGGGCGCTGAGCAACCACCCGCAGGTCGCGGCCTCGACGCGCGACCGCGTGCTCGCCGCCGCCGCCGACCTCCACTACGTCGCGTCCCCCGAGGCCTCCCGCCTCGCGGGCGGCGCCTCGCGCGCCCGGGTCGCCGTGGTGGTCCCCCACCTGTCGCGCTGGTTCTTCGGCACGGTGCTCGAGGGGCTCGAGGCGGGTCTGCGGGGCGCGGACGTCGACCTGCTGCTCTTCCTCGTCGGGGACGTGGACGACCGGCGGGCCTTCTTCGAGCACCTGCCGGCCCGGCGGCGGGTGGACGCGGCCGTGGTGGTCGGGTTCGAGGTCGACGAGGCCGAGCAGGAACGGCTGCGGGTCCTCGGGGTCCACGTGGTGTCGGTCGGCGGCGCGCGCGAGCCCTTCCCGTCGGTCACCGTCGACGACCACCGGGCGGGCCGGCAGGCGGTCGACCACCTGGTGCACCTCGGCCACCGCCGCATCGCGATGCTCGCCGCGCACGACCCCGCCGACCGCGGCCCCGAGCGGCGCTCGGCCGCCTACCGCGACGCCCTCGCTGACGTGGGCCTCGCCCCCGACGACGACCTCCTGGTCCGGGTCGAGTTCGGCGGCCCGGGCGGCGCCGACGGGATGGGGCGGCTGCTCGGGCTCCGGCACCCGCCCACCGCGGTGTTCGCCTACTCCGACGAGATCGCCGCCGGGGCCGTGCGGACCCTGCGCCGGGCCGGCCTGCGGGTGGGCGGGGACGTCTCGGTGATCGGGGTGGACGACCACCCGGTCGCCGAGGTGCTCGACCTGACGACGGTGGCGCAGCCCGTCCGCGAGCAGGGCACCGCGGCGGGCCGGATGGTGCGCGCGCTGCTCGACGGGCGCGGCCCGGCCGACGTGCCCTCCGAGGTGCTGCCCACCCGGCTCGTCCTGCGGGGCACCACGGCCCCGCCGACCGGGGTGGGGGCGCGATGACCGCCGGGGTCGACCTGCGGCTGCGCTCGCCCGGCCCGCAGCTGCTGGCGCTGCCGTGGGAGACCCCGCTCGCCGACTGGGACCCCGCGACGACGCCCCTGCGCGCACTCGACGTCGGCCCCAGCCGCCACCTGGTCCGCTTCGTCGTCGCCGACGGCACGCTGTGGGCGGTCAAGGAGCTCCCCGTGCGGCTGGCACGCAAGGAGTACGAGGCGCTGCGCCGTATGGAGGCGATGGCCCTGCCGACGGTGCGGGCCGCGGGCGTCGTCGTGCAGTCGGAGCCCGACGACCGCTCGCTGCTGGTCACGCGGTTCCTCGTCGGCTCGTGGCAGTACCGGCGCCTGTTCGCGCGCCTGCCCCCCGACCGGGCCACGCACCGCGCACGGCTGCTCGACGCCATGGCCGGCCTGCTCGTCGAGCTGCACCGCCACGGGGTGTTCTGGGGCGACTGCTCGCTCGCCAACACGCTGTTCACCCGCGACGGCCAGGCCCTGCAGGCCCACCTCGTCGACGCCGAGACCGCCGAGATCCACCCCTCGCTGTCGGACGGGCAGCGACGGATGGACCTCGACATCCTCGTCGAGAACGTGGCGTCCGGGCTCGTCGACGTCGCCGCCTCGCTGGGACGGCCGCCCGACATCGAGCCCCGGCTCATCGAGGAGGCCCTCGGCGTCCCGGAGCGCTACCAGGCGTTGTGGGACGCCCTGCACGCCGAGCCGCAGTTCGCGTTCTCCGACCGCTACCGCGTCGAGTCGACCGTGCGGGACCTCGAGGAGCTGGGGTTCGTCGTCGACGAGGTGTCCCTCGCGCCGGTCACGGGCGGGGAGGTGCGGCTGCGCGTGGGGGTCGGCGACCGGCGCTTCCACGCGCAGCGGCTGCGGGAGCTCACCGGCCTCGACGTCGGGGAGGGGCAGGCCCGGGTGCTGCTGGGCGACCTGCAGGCCCACCGCGGCGCCCTCGCCCGCGAGCAGGGGCGGGCGGTCTCCGAGGGCGAGGCCGCGCCGAGCTGGCTGCACGACGTCCTCACCCCGGGGATGCGCCGGGCGCACGCCGCGGTCGACCACGTCGGCACCGCGGTGCAGGCCTGGTGCGACCTGCTCGAGGTGCGCTGGCTGCTCTCCGAGGCGGCCGGGCACGACGTGGGGACCGCGCAGGCCCTCACCGAGCTCGCCGAGCGGGCGCCGACCGACTCCGCGGCGCGCGCCCTGGTCGCCGACACCCGCCACGACCTGCCGGTCGTCCCGCCCGACGGCCCCTGACCCCGTGGAGCGAACGGCACTCCCGCTCACGGAGAAGCAGCGGGAGTGCCGCTCGCTCCGGCAGGGGGTCCCCTACGCCCGCAGCCACACCGCGGTGTCGGGCGGCAGCCGGCGATCGTCGGGAAGGGGGGCGCTCGAGAGCAGCACCTCGCCCTGCGCCGCCACCGGCTCCGCGGACAGGTTCACCACGCACCGGAAGCCGGGCCCGCGGGTGAACGCGAGGACCTCGTCGCCGGGTGCCGACTCCCAGGCGAGGTCGCCGTCGCCGAGGGCGTCCTCCCGGCGCCGGATCGCGAGCGCGGCCCGCACCAGCTCGAGGACCGACGCGGGGTCGCCCTCCTCCACGTCGGCCGCGTGGTCGGCGAACCAGGCCGGCTGGGGCAGCCACGGGGCCGACGCGCCCTCGGGGGAGAACCCGAAGTTCGTGCCGCCCGCGGTCCACGGGATCGGCACCCGGCAGCCGTCGCGCCCGCGGTCGGTGTGCCCGGAGCGCTCCCAGGTGGGGTCCTGCAGGGCGTCGTCGGGGATGTCGTCGACCTGCGGCAGCCCGAGCTCCTGGCCCTGGTAGACGTACAGCCCGCCGGGGAGGGCCGCGTAGAGCAGGAACGCGGCGCGAGCCCGCCGGACGCCGAGCCCGACGTCCACCGGGTCGGCGGGGTCGAACGTGGCGTTGCCGTGCCGGGAGGTCGGCGGGCGGCCGTAGCGGCTCGGGGCGCGCACGACGTCGTGGTTCTCCAGCACCCAGGTGGCGGGCGCGCCGACCGCGTGCAGGTAGCCCGTGGTGGTGTCGACGGCGTCGCGCAGGGCCGCGGGCTCCCACGGGGCCACGAGGAAGTCGAAGTTGAACGCCGTGTGCAGGCGCCCGGCCTGCACGTAGCGGGCGAGCCGGTCGGGGCTGGGCGTCCAGGCCTCGGCGACGAACATCCGGGCGCCGGAGTACTCGTCGGCGATCCGGCGCCACGACTCGTAGATGTCCTGCACCCCGTCGCGGTCGACGTAGGGGTGCTCGCCCGGGCCGGTGGTGAGCCCGATGAAGTCGGTCGGGTCGGCGAGGTCGGGCAGGGCCGGGTCCTTGACGAGGCCGTGGGCGACGTCGATGCGGAACCCGTCGACCCCGCGGTCGAACCAGAACCGCAGCACCGACTCGAACTCGGCGGCGACCTCGGGGTTCTCCCAGTTCACGTCGGGCTGGCCGGGGGCGAACAGGTGCAGGTACCAGCTCCCGTCCGGGACCCGGGTCCACGCCGGGCCCCCGAAGTGTGAGAGCCAGTTGTTCGGCGGCTCCGCGCCGTCGGGACCGCGGCCGGCCCGGAAGACGAAGCGGTCGCGCTCCGGGGAGCCCGGGTCGGCGGCGAGCGCCGCGGCGAACCAGGCGTGGTCGGACGAGAGGTGGTTGGGCACGAGGTCGGGGACGACGCGCAGCCCGTGCTCGTGGGCCTCCGCGATCAGCTTCTCCGCGTCGGCCAGCGAGCCGTAGGCGGGCTCGATCGCCCGGTAGTCGGCCACGTCGTAGCCCGCGTCGACCTGCGGCGAGGCGTACCAGGGGTTGATCCACAGGGCGTCGACACCGAGGTCGCGCAGGTGGGGCAGCTTCTCGCGCAGCCCCGCCAGGTCACCGATCCCGTCGCCGTCGGCGTCGGCGAAGCTGCGGATGTAGACCTGGTAGATGACGGCATCGCGCCACCAGGGGGACTCGGTCACCGTGCGGGCTCCTCGGGTCGGGGGGCGGGCTCGCCGCCCACGATGCCCGATCCCGACGAGCCCCGGCGTCCAGACCCCGGACGCCCGGACCCAGGACGCCTAGACCCCGACGCGCTCGCGCTCCTCGTCGGCGTCCTCGAAGTCGTCCTCGTCCTCGAGGTCCTCCGGCGCGGTGATCTCCTCCGGCGCGGGGGCCTCGTCGATCCCCTCGGGCGCCTGGCGGGCGCGCAGCCGGGCGGTGGCGCGGCGCAGCATCTCGGCGGCCTGCGCCACGAGGCGGGCCAGGAGCTGCAGGGCGGTGCGGACCTGCTCGACGACGAACGACAGGACGGTGCTCATGCCGCCGCCGCTGCCGGACTCCCGGGGGGCGGGCGCGTCGGCCTCGTCGGAGGGCGCCCCGAGGTCGTCGAGCCGGTGGGCCAGCCCCTCGATGCCCTCGACCGCGCGGTCGGTCACCGCGGCGAGGACGCGCCCCGCGATCACGGGCAGCATGCGTCGGGCGGCCTCGGCCATCATCTGGTTGGTCGCATCGCGGGTGGTGGAACGCGTGGTGGTGCTGGTGTCGGTCATCGGGCCCGACGCTAGGTGCCTGCCGACGCGGACACACTCCGCCGTCTACACCCAACCGCGCTCCGTCTGCCGAGGCCGGCTCGGCGATCGGCCCGCACCCCTCCGGGCGCGGGCCGATCGCGCGGAGGCTCAGTCGGCGACCGCGCACTGCCCGCGGTCGACCACCGTGGGCCCGGCGGAGGACGGGCGGACGTCGATGTCGAAGATCGCCGTGGGGACGTAGAGGGTGGCGCACGAGTTGGGCACGTCGACCACCCCGGACATCCGTCCCTCCACCGGGGCGGCCCCCAGCAGCAGGTAGACCTGCTCCTTCGTCCACCCGAACTTCGAGAAGTACTCGATCGCGTTGAGGCAGGCGTTCTGGTACGCGAGCGTGGTGTCGAGGTAGTGCTGCTCGCCGGTGCGCGGGTCGACCGAGAAGCCGACGAAGGTCAGGAACTCCGAGTAGCGCGGCTCGACGTTGCCCGGCATGAAGATCGGGTTGGTGGTGACGCCGTAGGTCTCCATGCCGCCCTTGATGACGTCGACGTGGAGGTCGATGTACCCGCCCATCTCGATCGCGCCGCAGAAGGTGATCTCGCCGTCGCCCTGGGAGAAGTGCAGGTCGCCCAGGGAGAGGTTCGCCCCGTCGACGAACACCGGGTAGAAGATCCGGCTGCCCTTGGACAGGTTCTTGATGTCCTGGTTGCCGCCGTTGTCGCGCGGCGGGGCGGTGCGGCACGCCTCGGCGGCCGCCCGCTCGTAGTCGGCGCCCGTCAGGCTGCCGAGCACGGCGTTGTGCGGCTCCGGCGGCAGCGCGAGCGGCGGCACGCGGTCGGGGTCGGTGGCGATGAGGGCGGCCTCGCGGGCGTTCCAGGTCTGCAGCAGCGACGCGCTCGGGGCGGTGCCCATCAGCCCGGGGTGGATCAACCCGGTGAACTCGACGCCGGGGACGTGCCGGCTCGTCGCCTTCTGGCCGGTGAAGTCCCAGATGGCCTTGTAGGCGCCGGGGAACCAGTCGGTGAGGAAGCCGCCGCCGTTGCTCCGGGAGAAGAGTCCCGTGTAGCCCCAGCCCTGGCCGGCGACGGGACCGACCTCCTGGGGCACCGGCCCGACGTCGAGGATGTCGACCACCAGCAGGTCCCCGGGCTCCGCGCCCTGCACCGCGAACGGGCCGGAGAGCTGGTGGACCATCGAGAGGTCGCAGTCGCGGACGTCGTTCGCGTCGTCGGTGTTGACGATCGTGCCGTCGAACCACTCCTTCGACTCCACCCGGAAGCTGTCGCCGGGACGCACGGTGGCGACCGCGGGGATGTCGGGGTGCCAGCGGTTGTGCCCGACGATCTCCTGCTCGCGGAACGGCTTGGACTGGTCGACTCCGAAGACGACGTCGGGCACGGGGGGCTCCTCGGGTCGGGGACGGGCTACGGGCGGGGCAGACGGGCGTGCCGGGGGTCGGCCGGGCGCGCCGGGGCCGACGGCGGGGCGGTGACGACGCCGGGGGCGTGCGCCGAGCGCTCGTGGGCGGCGACGGCGGCGTGCGAGGGACCGCCGGTGTTCAGGCCGGGGGCCGTCATGCGGCGCGGGGCGTCGCGGTCGCACTCCGGGCACGGGGCGCCCGGGCCGACCGCGGCCATCGTCCGGAACGCCTCGAAGTCGCCGCAGGACGGGCAGCGGAACACGTAGGTGGGCACTGCCGCTCACCTCCTCGGGGTACCGGTCCGACAATGGCGTACCGGGGCCCGTCGCGGAAGGGCGATCATGCGCCCGGCGGGGCATCCTGGAGATCGATGCGACAACCCGGCCGTGCGGAGCGACTCGCCGCCGCACACACCCGAGACGGGGCGACCTGTCTGTGGTGCGCGCGCCCGCTCGACGACCGCGTGGTGGCGACGACCGACCACGTGATCCCGCGGGTCCAGGGCGGCCCGTCGTGGCTGGAGAACGAGGTCGCGGCGTGCCGGCGGTGCAACGGCGCGCGCGGGCACCGGGGCGCGGTGGACTGGCTCGAGGAGTGCGAGCGGCGCGGGTGGACCCCCGACGTCGAGCGGTTGGCCCGGGTGCTCGACGACCTCGCCGAGGCCATCCGGGTGCGCGGCGGCCAGCGGCGGGCCCGCCCGCACCTCGACGCCCAGCGCCGGCGCCTGGCCAAGCGCCTCGACGAGGCCGCCTGAGCGTCCCGACGAGGCCGGGGCGGGGTCTCAGCCGTACGCGGCGTCGAAGAAGGCGGCCTCGAGTTCGACGGCGCGGGCGAACGCGGCGCCGTCCGGGCCCACCCGGTCGGCCTCGTCGCGCAGGAACCCGACCCAGGCGCTGAAGGCCGGTCCGCGGTGGAGCTCGATCCACTCGGCGTGCAGCCAGTCGGACGGGGCGTCGGCGTCGCGGGACGCCCAGTCGAGGTAGAGCCACTCGGCGACCAGCAGGACCGTGACGATCGTCGGGTAGTCGCCCGAGGCGCGGGCCGCGTCCATCAGGGCGAGGAAGCCGGTGGTGGCGGCGAGGGGCTCGGCGGGCTCGGGGACGCCGAGGCGGGCGAGGGCGCGGGCGAAGTAGTCGTCCTCGTCCCCCGCGACGAGCCCCAGCTGGCGGGCGTGGACCAGGCGCGGCCCGGGGGCGTCGACGGTGGCCACCGCGGCGCCGAGCAGGGCCACGAACGCGTCGAGGAAGAGCGCGTCCTGGGCGAGGTAGCGGGCCATGACCGCGTCGTCGACCGTGCCGGCCCACAGCTCGTCGACGAAGCGGTGCCCGACGGCGGCGTCCCACGTCGCGGTGTGCGCGGCGCGGAGGTCGTTGCTGGAGATCACGACGACGAGTGTCCCGGCCGGGTGGGGATGGCGCCTGACTGACGTCCGGTGTCAGCGATGTGCCATCGCTGACACCGGACGGGTGGTCAGCGGTCGAACTTGTCGGGGTCGGGCCCCAGGCGCTCGGCCTTCTCCAGCTCGGCGATCGATCCCATCTCCTCGTCGCTGAGCTCGAAGTCGAAGATGTCGAAGTTCTCCTGGATCCGCGACTCGGTCACGGACTTCGGGAAGACGATGTTGCCGAGCTGGACGTGCCAGCGCAGCGTCACCTGGGCGCCGCTCTTGTCGTGCTTCTTCGCGATGCCCTCGATGACGGGCTCGTCGATGACGCCCTTGCCCTGGCCGATCGGGCTCCACGCCTCGGTGGCGATGCCGTGGCGCTCGTCGTAGGAGCGCAGCGCCATCTGCTGCATGTGCGGGTGCAGCTCGATCTGGTTGACCGCGGGGACCGTGTCGGTCTCCTCCGCGAGCCGGTCGAGGTGGTGGGTCTGGAAGTTCGAGACGCCGATCGAGCGGACCTTGCCGTCCTTGAGGGCCTCCTCGAAGCCCTTCCAGGTGTCGACGTAGAGGTCCTTGCCGGGCAGCGGCCAGTGGATGAGGTAGAGGTCCACGTAGTCGAGGCCGAGCTTCTCGAGGCTCTCGTCGAGGGCCTTCTGCGAGTCGAGCCGGCCGTGGTTCGAGTTGTTGCACTTCGTCGTGACGAACAGCTCGTCGCGCCCGACGCCCGACTGGCGGATGCCCTCGCCGACCTCGGCCTCGTTGCCGTACATCTGCGCGGTGTCGATGTGGCGGTAGCCGATCTCCAGCGCCTTGCCGACCTTCTCGGCCGTCTCCGACGGGTCGATCTGGAACACACCGAACCCGAGCTGGGGGATGGTGTGGCCGCTGTTCAGCTCGATGCCGGGAACGTTGCTCATGGCCCGGGAGTACCCGGGTCCGTCGAAGCCTCAACCGACGCACCCGGGTCCCGCGACTACGCCGTGGCGAACGCGCCCAGGGTCCGGTCGGGCCGCACGCCCGAGAAGCTGCGGTACCAGGTGCGGTAGTACGCGATCTCCTCGTCGCTGCGCAGGTCCCAGCCGTTCTCGACGACGGGGGGCTCGGCCCCCTGTGCGTCCTCCTTGGCCTTCTCCTTCTCGACGAGCCCGGCGAGCACCTCGCCCGCGCCGGAGCCGTCGCCGAACTGCTCCTTGCCGCGCCAGAGGATGTCGTCGAGGACCATGTCCTGGAACGCCTCGCGCAGGAGCTGCTTCTCGGTGCGGCCCTCGCCCATGAGCTTCCACTCGGCGGGGATGGCGAGCATCTCCTCCATGACCGTGGCGTCGAGGAACGGCACGCGGGCCTCGAGGCCGTAGTTCATGGTCGTGCGGTCGCAGCGCTGCAGGTTGAGCTCGTGCAGGGTCTCGATGGAGCGCACCAGCTCGGCCTGCAGGGCGTCCGGGGTGGCGAACGCCGGGTCGGTGTGGACGTAGGAGTAACCGGCGAACAGCTCGTCGGCCCCCTCGCCGGTGAGCACGACCTTGACGTGCTTCACCGCCTCGCGGGCCAGCAGCAGGTTCGGCACCGCGGAGCGCACCAGCGCCGGGTCGAAGTGCTCGATCACCGTGACGGCCTCGTCGAGGGCCTGCTCGAGGTCGTCGGCGGTGGGCACGATCTCGTGGTGGTCGGTGCCGAGGTACTCGGCGACCGCCCGCGCGGCCAGCAGGTCGGCGCTGTGCTCGGTGCCGACGGCGAAGGTGGGCAGCTTCTCGCCCTTCTCCGCCGCGACCTTCGCCGCGACCGCGGCGACGATCGCGGAATCGAGGCCGCCGGAGAGGAACACCCCGACCGGGACGTCGGACATCATGTGCCGGCGCACGGAGTCGGTGAGCACCGTCCGCACGTGCGAGAGCGTGGCCTCGTCCCAGTCCTTGTCCGGGGCGTAGCGCGCCGGGCGCACCTGCACCGGCACCGCGTCGGCGAACTTCACCATCGACCCGTCGGCGACGTTGGTCCCGGGCAGACCCGGGGTCCAGACGTAGCCGGGCGGGAACGCCTCGACCATCGGCTGGTCCTCGACGTCGAAGGCCCGCAGCTCGCTCGCGAACAGCGTGACGTTCTCGAGCCGCGCCCAGTAGAGCGGCTTGATGCCGATCGGGTCGCGGGCGACGACGCCGTGGCCGTCGTGGTGGGCCATGGCGAGCGCGTACATGCCGCGCAGCTCGTGCAGCGCCGCCGAGCCGTCGCGCAGGACGAGCCGGAAGGCCGACTCGGTGTCCGAGTCGGTCGCGAAGCGCACCTCGGAGAGGGCCTCGCGGATGTCCTCGTGGTTGTAGATCTCGCCGTTGCCGACGACGTAGGCGGAGTCGGTCTCGTCCGCGATCGGCTGCTTGCCGCCGGTCACGTCCATGATCGAGAGACGCTGGTGGCCCAGCCACGCGGACTCGAGCTGCACCCGCCCCGAGTCGTCGGGGCCGCGATGGTGGATTCGGGCGAGCATGCGCTCGCACTTGTCCGGGTCGATGTCACCGTACGCAGCGACGATTCCGCACACAGGCGCTCACGCTTCCTTCGTGGGGGGCAGATCCAGACAACCACGCCGGATGGGGCCGTGCACCGGTTCGGGGCGCGCGTCACGCGGCCTTAACGATCGAGGACGTCAGCGCCAGGCGAACACGGGCTGCTCCAGCCCGTCGACGCGCGTGGCGCGGTCGTGCAGCGCCACCTCGCGGAACTGCAGGAGCACCGCCGCCGTCGGCGCGTGCACCCGGTGCCCGACGATCGGCAGCTGCACCACCGGGCGATCGGACTCGGGGATGTCGAGGTAGTAGGGCTCGACGTCGAGCTCGTCCAGCGTCACGTGGTAGAGCCGGGCGACCTCGTCCGGCGAGGGGACGAGGTCGTCGAGCGGGGCGGTCGTCGTCATGACGACGGGGGTGATGACGAAGCCCGAGCGCGTCGGGTAGTCGTCGAGCAGGCCCACGACCGCGTCGGGGTCCAGCTCGAGGCCGAGCTCCTCCGCCAGCTCCCGGCGCGCCGCGGTGACGTCGTCCTCCCCCGGGTCGACCGACCCGCCGGGCAGCGCGAACTGGCCGGGGTGGTCGCGGAGCTTCGACGTGCGCCGCGTGAGCAGGACACCGGGACCGCGCCGCGGGTCGTCGAGCACGACGACCGCCACCGCCGCGCGCCGCGGTGCCCGCAGGGCTCCGTCCCGGCCGCGGACCTCGGGCAGGGAGGCCGGGTCGACCCCCCGCCGGGACGACGCGGAGAAGGCGCGGACGCGGGCGGCGATCTCGGGGCGGCCGGTCCCGCCCCCCGTCGCTCCGCTCGCCCCGGTCACCCCCAGAAGATGCCGGTGGGGTCCGCGTCGACGATGTCGAGCAGCGGAGCCGGCGACGAGGCCTTCGTCTCGTCGGGGTAGCGGTGCCAGCGGCCGCCCGAGTCGGGCCACAGCAGGACCCAGCGCTGGTCGGCCGCGTCGTAGCGGAGCTGGGCGATCGGCGCGGTCGACCACTCGGTGGCGAGCTCGGGGAACGTCGGGGCCCGCCGGCAGGACAGCGTGATGCGGCCCGCCCGCTCGGAGTAGGCGATCTGCAGGGAGTCGCGTTGCCTCGCGGGCACCCGCGCGGCGCACCAGCGCCGGACGATCGCGCGGTGTTCGTCGGTCACGTGCATCGCGGCACCGTCCTCTCCTGTCGTGGCCGCCCCTCGCGGGCCCGGGGTCACTGTGGCATGACGACCCGCGTGCGCGGGAGGCCCCGTCGCACTCCCGTCCGGGTCAGGTCCGGAGTGCCCCCGCGCTCGGCCCCCACGCTTCGGCTGCGACCATCGCGCACGATCGGGGACGGGCGAGCGACGAGGAGCGTCGATGGGATCGCGCAGGCTGCTGGTCGCGGTGGCGGGTGCCGCCCTGACGCTGACGCTCGCCGGCTGCGGGGGCGCCGGCACCGACGCCGCCCCCACCCCCCCGCCGGTCGACCCGGCCGTGAAGCCCTACTGCGACACCGTGGTGCGGGTGCAGACCGAGCAGACCTCCCCGCAGGCCGGGCAGGGCGGTGTCCCGGCGGCGAGCGAGGTGGCGCGCCGGCAGGTCGGGGACCTCGTCGCGTCGGCCCCGCCCGAGCTCGCCGGGGAGTGGCGGACCGTCCAGCAGCTGACCGACCAGGCCCTCTCCTCCCTGGCCGCGACCCGCGGCGACCCCAACCGGATCGACCGCGCCGAGCTCGCCCGCCTCGAGCAGCAGTCGCAGCCCGCGGTGGCCCGCATCAAGGACGTCACCTCCGCGCGGTGCCACGTGGAGTTCCGCCCACCCGCCTAGGGCCGGTGGTAGTCATGGCGCATGACCACCCCCGTGTCCCGCTTCGGCACCGTCGAGCTCGACGACCTCCCCGACGACCTGCGTGAGCGGGTCGGGGCGATCGCCGAGAAGTCGGGGTTCGTCCCGAACATCTTCCGCGCGCTCGGTCGCCGGCCGGCCGAGCTCCGGGCGTTCCTCGACTACCACGACGCCCTCATGGACAGCTCCGACGGACTGTCCAAGGCCGAGCGCGAGCTCGTCGTCGTCGCGACCTCGGGGGCCAACCACTGCACCTACTGCATCGTCGCCCACGGCGCGATCCTGCGGGTGCGCAGCAAGGACCCCGAGCTCGCCGACCACGTCGGCACCAACCCCTACGGCGCGGAGCTCTCCGGCCGGCACCGCGCCATCGTCGACCTCGCCCTGACGCTGGCGGTCGACTCGGCGTCGTTCACCGACGACGACGTCGACGCCGCCCGCGAGGCCGGCCTGTCCGACGACGAGATCTGGGACGTCGGGGCGATCACCGCGCTGTTCGCGATGTCGAACCGGCTGGCCCATCTGACCGCTCTGCGCCCCAATGCCGAGTTCTTCACGATGGGCCGGCAGGGGTAACCCCACGGCATGACATCAGTAGCGGTGCTCGGCACCGGGATCATGGGCGCGGGGATGGCGCGCAGCCTGCTCCGCGAGGGCATCACGACCACGGTCTGGAACCGGAGCCCGGAGAAGGCGAAGCCCCTCGCCGACGACGGCGCGACCGTCGCCGACACGGCCGCCGAGGCCGTGGCCGGCGCCGACGTCGTCGTCACGATGCTCTTCGACGTCGAGCCCGTGCTCGCGGTGATGGCCGACGCCGCCGGGTCGATGCGCGACGACGCGGTGTGGGTCCAGGCGAGCACGGTCGGGGTCGAGGGCACCCGACGGGTCGCGGCGCTCGCGCAGGAGCACGGGATCGACGTGCTCGACGCCCCGGTGCTCGGGACGAAGGCGCCGGCGGAGAACGGGAAGCTCGTCGTCCTCGCCTCGGGCCCGGAGGCCCTGCGGGAGAAGGTGCAGCCGGCGTTCGACGCGATGGGCAGCCGCACGCAGTGGGTGAGCGGGACCCTCGGCGACGCGAGCAAGCTCAAGCTCGCGGTGAACGCCTGGATCGGGACGATGGTCAACGGGACGGCGCAGTCGATCGCCCTGGCCCGCGGCCTCGGGCTCGACCCCCGGCAGTTCCTCACCGCGGTCGACGGCCAGGCGGTCGACTCGCCCTACGTGCAGCTCAAGGGCCAGGCCATGATCGACGGCGACTTCACGCCCTCGTTCGAGCTCGACGGCGTCATCAAGGACATGAACCTGGTCCGCGACGCCATGACCGAGGCGGGCACGTCGACCGCGCTCGCCGACGCCCTCGCCGACCGGCTGGCCGCGGCGTCGTCGGCCGGGCACGGCGCCGAGGACATGGCGGCCGTGGTGCACGGCTACGGCAGCTGACGACGAGGGCCCCGGGGATCGATCCCCCGGGGCCCGTCGCGCGGTCGTCAGGACGTCTTCGCGGCCTTCGCCAGGCTTAGCGCGTAGTCCGGCATCCAGTCGCCGGCCTTCGGGGCGCCGCGGCAGTCGCCGTCGGAGTCGCCCGGCTCCTTGACCCACAGGAACGCGGCCACGCGGGGGTCGCCGGTGCTGCGGGTCGGCGGGGTGCCCAGGGCGCGGCCCGGCGGGTTGCACCAGGTCGGCTGCTGGGGGCCGTCGTAGGCCCCGTTGCCGTTGCGGCTGGTGTCGATGACGAATTTCGCGCCGCCGAGCTGGTCGGAGACCTCCTTGCCGTAGGCCTCGACCTCCTCGGTGTCCTGGAAGTTCGAGACGTTGAGCGCGAAGCCCGCGGCCTGCTGGACCCCGGACTTGCGCAGGCCGTCGGCCAGCTTGCCGGTGTCGGTGACGAAGCCCGCGTTGCCGGCGTCGATGTAGACCTCGCCGCCGGCCTGCTTCAGGGTGCGGACCGCGTCGGCCAGCAGGGCCTCGCGGCCCTCCTGCTCGCCCTGGCCCTCGCACTTGGTCAGGGTCTGCGGCAGGGCGTCGGGCTCGAGGATGACGATCGACTTCGTCCCGCCCATGCCGGCGGCGAACTGGCCCACCCAGTCGCGGTAGGCGCCGTCGTTCTCGGCCCCGCCCTGGGAGTACTGCCCGCAGTCGCGGTTGGGGATGTTGTAGGCGACGAGCACCGGGGTGCGCCCGGCGGCCTTCGCCTGCCCGACGAGGCCCTTGACCTCGTCGGAGGTGTTGCCGTCACCGCCGATCCAGCGGGCGACCGGCTGGCGGGCGATCTTCTCGAGCTCGGCCGCGTCGGCGATCCGGCCGGCCTCCCGCCACTCCTGGACCTGCTTCGCCGCCGTCGAGGCCGGATCGACCCAGAACTCCGAGGCCGCCGCCGGGACGATCGTCTCGGGTGCCTTCGGCTCCTCGGTGCTCCCGCCGCCGGAGCACCCGGACAGCGTCAGTGCCGCGACCGCCGCGAGTGCCCACGAGGCGATGTGCCTCCGTCGTGCCGACATCGTGCCGTGCCACCCCCGGTGTCGTTCGTTCCCGCTGGTCAAACCTCAGAGTCCCATCCGTGCCGATGTGATCCGCCCGCACCCCCGGGTCCCCGGTGGTGCGGCCGGACGTTCGCACGCCGACCCGTGCCGGATCGCGCGATCCGGCGGACGGAGGTCAGCTCGCCTCCGTCTGCTCCGGCTGGCGCGCGCGGCGCCGGTCGGCGGGCTGGGCCCCCACGGGGACCGGAGGGGCGACCGCGGCCAGCGCGACGACCCGCACCGCGACCGTCGACGCGTGCAGCGAGCGCTCGCTCGTCGTCAGTCCGTCGGCGTGCCCGTTCGCGGCGGCATCGTCGCCGTCGCCCGGTGAGACTGCGGTGTGCTGGTCGGCCGGGGCCGACCCGTTGACGGCCCCGGCGGAGCGGCCGGCCGCCCCCGGGACGGCCTGGCCGTCGGCGCCGGCACCGTTCGCGGACCGGCCGTCGGCCGACGTCCGGGACCGGCGCTCGACCGGGGCGACCTCGTTGCGGTGGACGCCGTTGCGGCGCTCACCGCCCGCCTCGGGGGCGGCACCGGCGGCGGGCTGGTCGGCCCGCGCGGCGGGGCGCACCGGGTCGGGCTGGGCCGGCTGACCGGTCTGGGCGGGCTGGCCGGGCTGGGCGGGGCGCAGCGGCCCGGACCGGCGGCCCGGCTCGGCGCCGGGACGCTCGACCGGCTGGGGCGGGGTCCCCGGCGTCTGGGTTCCCGGTGCCTGGGGTCCCGGTGCCTGGGTCCCCGGCAGCTGTGGGCCGGGCCGGGGCGCGCCGGTGCGCGGCACGGGCGTGGGCCGCTGCTTCGGGCCCGG
>NZ_JBHSIV010000056.1:0-25872 GCF_042653685.1 Actinomycetospora atypica
GTCGCGACCGCGACGCCGAGCCGCCCCGCGCCGTGCACCCGGACGTAGGCCGACGCCCCGGCGCCCCGGGGTGCGAGCAGACCGGCGCGGCCGAGCTCGGCGAGGGCGTGCGCCACCTCGTCGGGCCGGGCCCCGCGCGCCACCGCGTCCGCGACCACCGCCGCCCCCGGGGCCACGCCGTCGAGCCCGTCGAGCAGCCGCCACAGGGGCGGGCCGAGGCCGTCGAGGACCAGGGCGGACGAGACCTCGACGCCGAACTGGGCGGTGGTGGGGTCGCGGCGCAGCGGATCGCGGACGAGGCGGGGGCCGGGCTCACCGGCGCGGGAGGGGATCACGTCGACTCGGACGTCGGCGGACCCGCCGCGGATCCATCCGCCTACCGTGGGTCGGCGTGGAGCAGCCCCGGGTCGAGGTCCGCCGCAGCGCCCGTCGCCGGCGCACCGTCGACGCGCGCCGCGAGGGCGACACCGTGGTGGTGTCGATCCCGGCGTCGATGAGCCGGGCCCAGGAGCGCCACTGGGTCGAGGAGATGCTGCGCCGTCTCGAGCGCTCCGAGGCCCGCCGCCGTCCCGGCCGCGCCGCGGGGGACGACGACCTCGTCGCGCGGGCCGACCGGCTCGCGGCGGCGCACCTCGACGCGGTCGGCCCGGACGGGCGCTGGCCCCGGCCCGCGTTGGTGCGGTGGACGAAGCCGATGCGTACGCGCTGGGCGTCGTGCACGCCCGCCGACGGCACGATCCGGGTCAGCGAGCGGCTGCGCGAGGTCCCGGGCTGGGTCCTCGACCACGTCCTCGTCCACGAGCTGGCGCACCTGCGCGAGGGCGGGCACGGCCCCGCGTTCCGGGCCCTCGAGCAGCGCTACCCGCGCAGCGAGCGCGCGATCGGCTACCTCGAGGGCCTCTCCGCCGGCGCCGGCCTGGAGATCGGGTCCGAGCCCGACGACGACTGACCCCGGGAGTCGGTCAGGCCTTCGGGTCGGTGCCCTCGCCCGTGCCCTCGTCGGGCTCGTCGCCCTCGGACGCGCGCTTCTCCTGCTCGGCCTTCATCTCCGCCTCGAGGCGGGCGATCGGGTCGTCCAGGTCGGTGAAGGAGCCGTCGCCCTGGTCGGCCGGGATCTCCGAAGGGCCGCGGACGAAGGCGGTCGGGTCGTCGAGGTCCTCGGCGGTGGGCAGGAGGTCGGGGTGGGCCCATACGGCGTCCCGGCCGTCGACGTCGCGGGCCTCGCCGAGGCGCCGCCACAGCTCGGCCGCGTCGCGCAGCCGGCGGGGGCGGAGCTCGAGCCCGACGAGGGTGGCGAACGTCTGCTCGGCCGGTCCGCCGGAGGCCCGGCGGCGGCGCATGCTCTCGCGCAGCGCGTTCGCCCCGGGAAGGCGCTCGCCGATGGCCTGGGCGACCACGTGGTCGACCCAGCCCTCGACGAGGGCGAGCAGCGTCTCGAGCCGGGCCAGCGCGGCCTTCTGGGCCTCGGTGGTCTGCGGCTCGAACAGGCCCGAGGACATGGCCTGCTCGATCGCGGCCGGGTTCGACGGGTCGAGGTCGCGGGCGAGCTCCTCGATCCGCGAGGTGTCGATGGTGATGCCGTGCGCGAACTCCTCGACGGTGGCGAGCAGGCGCTGGCGCAACCACGGCACGTGTCCGAACAGGCGGTGGTGCGCGGCCTCGCGGGCGGCGAGGAACACGAGGACCTCGCTCGCCGGGCGGTCGAGGCCCTCGGTGAAGCGGGCGACGGCGGCGGGCAGCAGCGCCGCGGTGCCCTCGGGGCCCAGGGGGAGACCGACGTCGGAGGAGGTGAGCACCTCGCCGGCGAGCTGGCCGAGGGCGGTGCCGAGCTGCGAGCCGAAGGCGAGGCCGCCGACCTGGGAGATCATCCCGAGCATCGGGCCGGCCATCTCGCGGGCCTCGCTCGGCATCCCCTCGACCCACGCGTTCGCGACGCGGCGGGCCACGGGGTCGCAGAGGCGCTGCCAGGTGGGGACGGTGCGGTCGACCCAGTCGTTCGGGGACCACGCGGTGACCGAGGTGACGCCGGAGGGCAGCGTGGTGGCGTCGTCGAGCCAGAGCTCGGCGAGGCGCACGGCGTCGACGACGGCGGTGCGCTGCTCGTCGGTCGGCTTCGTGGAGCCCGCCGCCCCGAGCTGCTGCTGCGCCATCTGGGCGGCCAGCTTGTAGTTGACCGGGCCGCCGTCCCCGCCGCCCATGCCGCCGGACGCGGAGAGCATCTGACCGAGCTGGGTGAGCATCTGACCGAGCTGGGAGATGTCGAACCCGCCGCCGCCGGGACCGCCCATGGCGCCGAAGGGGTTGCCACCGGCACCGAAGGGGTTGCCGCCCGGCCCGAAGCCGAAGCCGCCGGGGCCCTCCCCGGACCCGCCGGAGCCCGGACGGCGGTCGTCGTCGGGGTCGGACGGGCCGAAACCGAAGGGCAGGTCACTCATACGACCCACGGTACGCGCGACCGGACCCCCTCCGGCCCGCCGCCGCACGCCCACGGCGAACACGCCGGACCGGACGGCGGCGGTCCCACCTCCACGCCACACGGGGTGGATCACTACCCTCGCCGCCCGTGACCCGGTTGCGCGCGACGCTCGCCCTCGGGCTCGTCCTCGCCGCCGTGCTGGGGCTCGCGGGGGCCACGGTCCGGGTGCCGTTCGTGGCCCTCGGGGACGGGCCGACCTTCGACGTCCTCGGCTCCCAGGACGGACGCACGATCATCGACGTCTCGGGCCCGGTCCCCACCTTCCCGACGACGGGGCAGCTGCGGATGACCACGGTGGCGGTCACCAGCCAGGTCACCCTCTTCGGCGCGATCGCGATGTGGGTGTCGGGCTCGCACGAGGTGGTGCCGCGCGAGCAGGTCTACCCGACGGGCCAGTCCAGCCAGCAGGTCGACGCCGAGAACACCCGGCAGTTCACGCAGTCCGAGGACGACGCCCAGAACGCGGCCCTGCGCTACCTCGGCTACCCGAGCGCCGTCGAGGTCGCCGACGTCACCACCCCCGGTCCGTCGGCGGGGGTGCTGCAGCGCGACGACCGCATCGCCTCGATCGGCGGCCGGCCCGTGACGACGCCGCAGGACGTGGTCGACGCCGTCGGGGCCACGCCGCCCGGCGTCCCGCTCACCGTCGACATCACCCGCGGGGGCGCCCGGTCGACGGTGACGCTCACCGTCGGGGCCCGGCCCGGCGACCCGACCAAGGGCTACCTGGGTGTCACCGCGGCGTCGGTGGTCGACTCGCCGGCCTCGGTGCGGATCGGGCTCGCCGACGTCGGCGGGCCCTCGGCCGGGCTGATCTTCGCCACCGCGGTCGTCGACAAGCTGACGCCCGGCGACCTCACTGGCGGGCGCGACATCGCCGGCACCGGGACGATCGACGCGAGCGGACAGGTCGGACCGATCGGCGGGATCCGCTTCAAGATGGACGCCGCCCGCGCCGACGGGGCCACCGCCTTCCTCGTGCCGGCCGGCAACTGCGCCGAGGCCGTCCGCAACGCCCCGCCGGGGCTCACGCTGGCGCGGGTGGCCGACCTGCGCGAGGGTGTGGCCGCGGTCGAGGCCGTCGCGGCCGGCCGGACCCCGCCGACCTGCTGACCAGCCGGGACTCCCGGTCCGGCGGGCGAGCCGGACGAGGAACCCGGACAAGTGACCCGGACAAGTCCGGCCACAGGGAACCCACACGGCCTGAATAGAGTTGTCCCATCGCGCCCGCCCCTGGGCGAACGACCTTCTGGAGTGTGACCGCCCGTGGCCAACCGGCCGGCGACCGGGAACCCGCAGCTCTCCCGGCGTACGAAGTCGCTGCTCGTCCTGGGCGCCGTCGTCCTCGTGGTCCTCGTCGTGCTGGCCCGGCTCGTGGACGTCTACGTCGACTTCGCCTGGTTCGGCGAGGTCGGCTTCCGCAACGTGTTCACGACGGTGCTGGCGACGCGCGTCGTGCAGAGCATCGTGGCCGCCGCCTTCATGGGCGGCCTGATCGCGCTGAACCTCTACATCGCCTACCGCACGCGCCCGGTGTTCGTCCCGGTCGCGGGCCCCGAGGACCCGGTGGCGCGCTACCGCACCGTGGTCCTCTCCCACCTGCGGCTCTTCGCGATCGGCATCCCGCTGGTGGTGGCGCTCATCGCCGCGCTCTCGGCGCAGTCCGACTGGCAGACCACGCAGCTGTTCCTGAACCAGACCCCGTTCGGGATCGCCGACCCGGTCTTCGGCCATGACATCGGCTTCTACGTCTTCGCGCTGCCGTTCTGGCGCGCGGTGCTGTCCTGGGTCTTCGTCGGGATCGGCGTGAGCTTCGTGGCCGCGCTCGTGGCCCACTACGTCTTCGGCGGCATCCGCCTCGCCGGGCGCAACGGCTCGCTCGCGAGTGCCGCCCGGGCGCATCTCGCCGTCCTCGCCGGCAGCTTCGTGCTGTTCAAGGCGGTCGCGTACTTCCTCGACCGCTACGAGCTCCTCTTCTCCGACCGCAAGGCCTCGATCGGCGGCGCGAACTTCTTCGGGGCGAGCTACACCGACCTCAACGCCGCGATGCCGGCGAAGCTGATCCTGCTGCTCATCGCGGTGATCTGCGCGGCCGCGTTCTTCGCGGCGGTGTTCCTGCGCAACCTGCAGATCCCGGCGATCGCGCTCGCCCTGCTGGTGCTCTCCAGCGTGCTGGTCGGCGCCGCGTGGCCCGCCGTGCTCGAGCAGTTCTCGGTGCGCCCGAACGCCAACCAGCGCGAGGCGCTCTCGATCCAGCGCAACATCGAGGCGACCCGGCAGGCGTTCGGCATCACCGAGCAGAACGTCACCCGGGAGCCCTACGCCGGCAACACCGACCAGAGCGCCGCGTCGGTGCAGCAGACGATCGCGACGGACACGGCGACCGTGCCGAACGTCCGGCTGCTCGACCCCAACCGGCTCTCCCGCACCTTCACCCAGCTCGAGCAGCGCCGGAACTTCTACGGCTTCCCGGCGGGCCTCGACGTCGACCGGTACCGGGTCAACGGCTCGCGGCAGGACTACGTGGTCGCGGCCCGCGAGATCGAGCCGAACAACCTCGTCGGGAACCAGCAGGACTGGATCAACCGCCACCTCGTCTACACCCACGGCAACGGCTTCGTGGCGGCGCCGGCCAACACGGTCAACGCGCCGCTCGACTCCAACGGCGGCCAGGGCGGCTACCCGCAGTTCCAGGTCTCCGACGTCGACACCCCCGGGCCGTTCGGCCTGCAGCAGCCGCGCATCTACTTCGGCGAGCTGGTCAACGGGCCCGACGACTACGCCATCGTCGGCGCCGACGCGGGGGTCCCGCCGCGGGAGTACGACACCGACTCGCGGGCGTACACCTACGACGGCCCGGGCGGGGTCTCGCTGGGCAACCCGCTCTCGCGGCTGGCGTTCTTCGCCTACTACGGCTTCGAGCGCAACATCCTGTTCAACTCCTCGATCGGCGACAGCTCGCGGATCATGTACAACCGCGACCCGATCACGCGCGTGCAGAAGGTGGCGCCCTGGCTCGAGCTCGACAGCGACGTCTACCCGGCGGTCGTCGACGGCTCGATCAAGTACATCGTCGACGGCTACACGACGCTGTCGCGCTACCCGTACGCCCAGCAGGTGCCGCTGGCCGACGCGACCCGCGACTCGGCCAACAACGCGACGCTGGCCCCGCAGACCGCGGGCTACATGCGCAACTCGGTCAAGGCGACGGTCGACGCCTACACCGGCGAGGTCGACCTCTACGAGAACGACCCGACCGACCCGGTGCTGAAGACCTGGGAGAAGGTCTTCCCCGGCGTCGTCCAGCCGGCCTCGGCAGTGCCACCGGCGCTGCGGGAGCACTACCGGTACCCGGAGGGCATCTTCAAGGTCCAGCGCGACCTGCTGACCCGCTACCACGTGTCCGACCCCGGCGAGTTCTACTCGACGGTGTCGTTCTGGGACGTCCCGTCCGACCCGACGAGCGACGCCGCGGCCGCCGCGGGCGACCCGCAGCCGCCGTACTACCTGCTCGCGGACGACCCGCGGCGCGGGACGGCCAACAGCCCGCAGTTCCAGCTGACGACGGCCCTGGTCAGCCTGCGGCGGGAGTTCCTCTCGGCGTACCTCTCGGTCAGCTCCGACCCGGGGACCTACGGGCAGATGACGCTCCTGCAGCTCCCGGCCGACACCCAGACCCGGGGTCCGCAGCAGGTGCAGACGCAGTTCCTGTCCTCGCCGCAGGTCTCCAGCGAGCTGAACCTGCTGCGCCAGCAGGGCACCCAGGTGCTCTACGGCAACCTGCTGACGCTGCCGGTCGCGGGCGGCCTGCTCTACGTGGAGCCGGTCTACATCGAGCGGTCCAACCAGGAGTCGTCGTTCCCGCAGCTCTCCCGCGTGCTGGTGAGCTTCGGCGGCCGCATCGGGTACGCCCCGACGCTGGCCGAGGCCCTGACCCAGGTGTTCGGCTCGGCCGGGACGGCGACGGCCACCCCGGGCACCGGACAGGCGCAGACGCCCGCCCAGGGGCAGGCGCCCGCACCCGCCACGGGCCAGGCCCCGGCGGCCGGCGGGGCGGCCGCGGCGGCGACGCCGCAGGTCACCACGGCGGTCACCGCGATGAACTCCGCCCTCGACCGGCTGCGCACCGCGCAGCAGAGCGGCGACTTCGCGGGCATCGGCCAGGCCCAGCAGGACCTGGCGAACGCGATCAACCAGTACCGGACCGCCACGGCGGGGACCCCCGGATGATCGTCCGCTCCACCCCTCGCGTAGTGTCATCACTGCGACGCGGGGTGGAGCAGCTCGGTAGCTCGCTGGGCTCATAACCCAGAGGTCACAGGTTCGAATCCTGTCCCCGCTACCACCACGAAGGGCCCCGGCCACCAGGCCGGGGCCCTTCGTCGTTCCCGGCCCCGGTGCCCACCCCCGGTGCGGGCACGGGATCCACCGCCCGGTAGTGTCCTGTTCATCGTCAGCACGACGGCGACGGCGCGGGGTGGAGCAGCTCGGTAGCTCGCTGGGCTCATAACCCAGAGGTCACAGGTTCGAATCCTGTCCCCGCTACGCAGCACGAAGGGCCCCTCCGGCGGAGGGGCCCTTCGTCGTTCCTAGCGCTGCGCGAGCGACGCCGGCAGCCGGAACGTCCCGTCCGGCCCGGGCGGGAAGTCGTGCACCGCCACGACGGCCGCGCGGGGGAGCGGGCCGTAGACGTGCGGGAACCACGGCCCCGACTCCTCCACCCGGCCCTCGCGCACCCCCGGCTCCCAGCGCACCGGGACCCCGACGAGCGCCGGGTCGACCTCGAGCAGCACGAGGTCCTCCCGGCCCGGGTAGAGCCGCGACGCGGGCAGGGCGACGGTGCCCGGGTCGGAGCAGTGGACGAAGCCCTCGGAGGCCATCGACGGCGGCTCCAGCGCCTCGCCCGCCGCGTCCCAGTCGGAGCGCCCGCAGATGTGGAGGATCATGGAGCGCATTGTCCGGATCCGAGCACCCCACACACGGCGGGTACCGCCGAGCAGGGGATAGTGGAGCCATGTCGGCGAGCCCCACGTACCCGATCCTGCTGGTGATCTACTACGTCCTGTTCGTCTTCTACCTGTTCATCATCGGTCGGCTCGTCGTCGAGGTGGTGCGGGGCTTCGCGCGCGAGTGGCGGCCGGCCGGGGGCACGGCGGTGGGCCTGGAGATGATGTACCGGGTCACCGACCCGCCGGTGAACCTGCTCAAGCGGCTCATCCCGGCGATCCGCATCGGCAACATCAGCCTCGACCTGTCGATGATGATCCTGCTGCTCGTGGTCTACATCGTCATGCGCGTCGTCGACCCGCGGGGCTTCTGAGCGCGGTCGACCGTGACGCTCGCTCTCCGGAGTGGTCCGGCTCCCCAGGACCTGACACCCTGCGGGGCGTGACGGCTGCGCGCAACCTGCTGACCTTCGTCTCCTCCGCCGTGCGGAGCCCCGGCGTGATCGGGGCCGTCGCGCCGAGCGGCCGGGCGCTGAGCGACCTGCTCGCCTCGGTGGCCCCCGCGCACGGCCCGGCGACCGTGGTGGAGCTCGGCCCCGGCACGGGCGTCGTCTCCGAGGCGCTGCGCCGCCACCTCTCCCCGGAGGCCCGGCACGTCGCCGTCGAGCTCGACCGGAGCATGGTGGCCCTCCTGCGCCGCAGCCTGCCGTGGCTCGAGGTGGTGCCGGGCGACGCGAAGGACCTGCAGAAGCTGCTCGCCGACATCGGGATCACGACCGTCGACGCGATCGTCAGCGGCCTGCCCTGGACGCTGTTCTCCCGCGAGGCCCAGTGCGCGATCATGGAGCAGGTCAACCGGGTCCTCGTGCCCGGCGGGGTGTTCACCACGTTCGCCTACGCCCACGTGAAGAACCTCCCCACCCAGCGCCGCTTCCGGGACCTGCTCGAGCAGAGCTTCGACGAGGTCGCCGTGACGCCGGTCGTGTGGCGCAACTTCCCGCCGGCCATCGCCTACCAGTGCCGCAACACGTAGGCCCCTAGCCGACGAGCTTCGGGCCGATCGAGGCCGCGTCCAGGTCGGCCGGGGCGGTCGAGTCGCAGAACGCGGTGAGCAGCGCGGCGAAGCGGACGGGCTCGTCGCAGTGCGGGAAGTGGCCCGAGGTGTCGAAGACCTCCAGGCGGGCCCCGGGCATGAGAGCAGCCGCCCGGTACCCGTGGCCCACCGGGATGATCGGGTCGCGCCGGCCCCACACGATCATCGTCGGGAGCCCCTCGGTCAGGTAGAGGCGGTCGGTGCCGGTCACCCGCTGCCCGTGCGGGCCGATCACGCCGCGGATCGTGTCGACGAAGGCGTCGGCGTGGGCCCGCTCGGTGAGCGAGCCCAGGTGGCGCGCGTACTCCACGAGCGACACCCGCTCGGTCGCGGGGATGGGCAGGGGCAGCCTCGCGGCCGCGTGCAGAGCGGTCACGCCGAGGCCCAGCAGGCCGGTCCGGGCCAGCACCGGCAGGACGACGCCCGCCCCGGGCAGGGAGGCCAGGCGCAGCGTCGGGCTGACCGTGCGGCCGAGCCCGCCGCTGGAGACCACCACGAGCCGGTCGCACATCTCCGGGAACTGGTAGGCGAACTGCAGCGCGACGCCGCCCCCGAGCGAGTGCCCGACGACGGTGACGCGCTTGTGCCCGAGGGCGGCCAGCAGGTCGCGCAGCCCGTTGGCGAAGGCGCCCATCGAGAAGTCGCCGGACGGCCCCGCGGACTCCCCGTGGCCGAGCAGGTCGGGTGCGATCACGAGCCGGCGGCAGCCCCCGGCCTCCAGCTGCTCGAGCACCGGCAGCCACGTGGCGGAGCTGCCGGCCACCCCGTGGAGCAGGACGACGACCTCGGGATCGGCGGCGTCCGGCTCGGCGCAGGCCTGCAGGTAGGCCATCCGGTGGCCGTGGAGCGTGACCGCGTGCCGCGTGGTGCCCATGGGCCAATCGTGTCGCACCGGCGTGCCGGGCGCCCGACACGCCCCCCGTCGGGGAGGCCGCACCGGCCGCGGCGGACCGTTCCCTACCCTGGCCCGCGATGTCACGCACCCGGGCCGCCACCGTCCTCCTCGCCGCGGCGCTCGTCGCCGGGTGCGGCGCCGAGACGGCCCCGGCCGTCCCGCCGGTCGTGTCGTCCGCCCCCGCCGGGACCGCCGCCCCCGCCGCCCCGACGACGACCGCCGCGCCCGCCGGGCCGGCCTGCGTCACCGCGACCTACGACCGGCTCTCCGACGCCCAGCGCTTCGCCCAGCTCCTCGTCGTCGGGGTCCCGGCCGGCGGCGTCAGCGCCGCGGCCCGGCAGGCGCTCGCGAAGGAGCCCGGCGGGATCATCCTCACCGACGGGGACGACGCGAGCGCCGCCACCGTCACGAAGGTCGTCACGAGCGCCCAGGCCACCGGCGGGGCCGAGGTGCCGCTGCTCGTGGCGGCCGACCAGGAGGGCGGCCAGGTCCAGGAGCTCGAGGGCGCCGGCTTCCCGACGATGCCCACGGCGCTCGTCCAGGGCCGCGACCGGACCGGGCTGCGGGCGGACGCGCAGCGCTGGGGCGCCGCGCTGCGCGACGTCGGGGTGACCGTGAACCTGGCGCCGGTCGCCGACGTCGTCGACCCCGACCTCGGGGAGGCCAACGCCCCGGTCGGGAAGTACGACCGCCAGTTCGGCGACGACCCGGCCACCGTCGGGCCGGCCGTCGCGGCCTTCGTCGAGGGGATGCGGGCCGCCGACGTGGCGCCCACCCTCAAGCACTTCCCCGGCCTCGGCGAGGTCCGGCAGAACACCGACTTCGCGGGCGGGGTCGTCGACTCCACCACGGGCGCCGACTCCCCGGCCCTGGGCTCCTTCGCGGCCGGGATCCGGGCGGGGGCGCCGCTGGTCATGATGTCCTCGGCGCGGTACTCGCGGATCGACCCGCGGAACCAGGCGCTGTTCTCCTCCCGCGTGATGAACGACCTGCTCCGCGGGAGGCTCGGCTTCCAGGGCGTGATCATGACCGACGACGTGGGCGCCGCGGCGGCTCTCGCCGACACCCCGGTCGGGGCCCGGGCGACGAGGTTCATCGCCGCCGGGGGCGACCTCGTCCTGACGATCCGACCGGGCGACCTCGACCCCATGCTCCGCGCGATCACGCAGGCCGCGGGCGAGCCGGCGTTCGCCGAGCGGGCGCGGGACGCCGTCCGTCGGGTGCTCACGCTCAAGGAGCAGCAGGGCGTCCTGCGCTGCTGAGCGATCGCTACCGGCCGGTAGTGCGGCCCGGTCGGCGACCTGCGAGAGTGCGGGTGTGGACCTGACCTACACGGCCGAGGAGGAGCAGTTCCGCACGGAGCTGCGCACCTGGCTCGCCGAGAACATCCCCACCGAGTGGACCGAGCCGGGCTACTGGGCCTCCCTGAGCGACGAGGAGTCGTTCGAGAAGCGCCGCGAGTGGGAGGCCCGCAAGACCGCCGCCGGCTTCTCGGGCATCCAGTGGCCGGTCGAGTACGGCGGCCGCGGCGGCACGCCCGGCATGAAGGCCATCTACGACGAGGAGACCGTGCGCGCCCGCGCGCCGCAGACGGTCAACGTCCTCGGGCTGACCTTCCTCGCCCCGACGATCATGGCGATCGGCACCGACGAGCAGAAGGCCGAGATCATCGGCCCGATGCTGCGCAACGAGGTCATCTGGTGCCAGGGCTTCTCCGAGCCCGGCGCCGGCTCCGACCTCGCGGCCGTGGCGACCCGCGGCGTGCGCGACGGCGACGACTTCGTCGTGAACGGCCAGAAGATCTGGACGACGAACGCCATGCACGGCGACAAGATCTTCACCATCGTGCGCACCGAGGCGGGCTCGGAGAAGCACAAGGGCCTCTCGATGCTGCTGATCGACATGGACCAGCCCGGCGTCGAGGCCCGCCCCCTCAAGCAGATGAGCGGCGCCAGCGAGTTCGGCGAGGTGTTCTTCACCGACGCCCGCGTCCCGGCGAAGGACTGCCTGGGCGAGATCGGCCAGGGCTGGCGCACCGCGATGCTGCTGCTCTCCTTCGAGCGCGGCGCCTCCGGCGTCGGGCAGTACACCGAGTTCCGCCGCCAGTACGACGAGATCGTGGCCGAGGCCAAGCGGTTCGGCCGCGCCGAGGACCCGGTGGCGCGCCAGGAGCTCGCCCGCTGCCTCGTGGAGCTGGAGTGCCTGCGCTACCACGCGATGCACATCCTCACCCAGACCGAGCGAGGCCGGGACCTGGGCTCGGAGTCGTCGATGACGAAGCTGCAGTGGTCCGAGGCGTTCCAGGACCTCTGGGAGGCCTTCGAGCGCATCCTCGGCCCCGAGGCCACCCTCGCCCGCCCGCGGCCCGACGTCGACCTCACCCCGTTCCAGGCCCAGTCGCACTGGTCCCGGTCGGTCACCATCTGGGGCGGCTCGTCGCAGGTCCAGCGCAACATCGTCGCCGAGCGCGTGCTCGGCCTGCCCCGGTAGGAGACCCGTGTTCTTCGCACTGACCGACGAACAGCAGGCGTTCGCCTCGACGGTCACCGACTTCCTGGCCGAGCGCTTCGACCTCGAGGCCGTCCGCGGCGTCGTCGAGGACACCGACGGCGACGGCCACCCGCTCACCCTGTGGAAGGGCCTCGCCGACCAGGGGGCCCTCGCCGTCCTGGTGCCCGAGGAGCACGACGGGCTCGGCCTCGGTCTCCTCGACGCCCAGGTGGTGGCGCGGGCCCTCGGCGCGGGCGTCGCGCCCGGCCCCTGGCTCGCGACCGTGCTCGCCGCCGAGGCGGTCCGGCTCGGCGGGTCCGCCGAGCAGCAGTCCCGGTGGCTGCCGGCGCTCGCCGCGGGGGAGACGGTCGGCACCGTCGCCCTGCGCGGCGAGGGCGGCACGTGGGACGGCAGCGGCATCACCGTCGACGTCACCGACGGCAACCGCCTCTCGGGCACGGCCTCGCCGGTCGACTACCCGGCCGTGGCCGGCCTGTTCGTGGTCGCGGCCACGGACTCGTCGGGGACCTCCGGGCTCTACCTGGTGGAGGCCGGCGCGTCCGGGGTGTCCGTGCGCGACCAGGAGACCTACGACGGCACCGCGCGCGTCGGCGCCGTCGAGTTCGCCGACACCCCGGCCGAGGCCCTCGCCGACGGCGGCCCCGACGTCGTCGCGGCGCTGCTGGCCCGGGGCGCCGTGCTCAACGCCGCCGACCTGGTGGGCGTGGCCCGCGAGGCCCTGACCCGCACCGTGGCCTACGACCGCGACCGGACGCAGTTCGGCGTGCCGGTCGGGTCGTTCCAGGCGCTCAAGCACGCCCTGGCCGACCTCCACGTCGCGGTGACCATGGCCGAGCACGCCGTGCTCTTCGCCGCGCACGCGGTGGACACCAACGACCCGGGGACGGCCGTCGCGATCGCCGTCGCGGGCTCGAAGGCGTCCGACGCCGCGTGGGACGCCACCGGCGCCATGATCCAGTTCTTCGGCGGCATCGGGTTCACCTGGGAGCACGAGGCGCACTTCTTCTACAAGCGCGCCCGGCGCCGGGCCCCGCTGTTCGGGTCGGCCGCGGAGCACCGCGAGCACCTGGCGGCGCTGACCATGTGACTCCGTCCCGTGAGCACTTCGGGGGGCTATAGCCCCCCGAAGTGCTCACGAGGCGAAGCCCACCCCCTGATCGGATAGGTGGGGCTGCGGACGGGTAGGAGACCTGGTGGCATGACCGCCGTCACCACCCGCCCGACGAAGGAGTCACCCGTGGCCTCGACGCCCACCGAGAACGACCGCAGCCTGCTGACCGTCATCGCGCGCATGACCGCGAAGCCGGGCAAGGAGGACGAGCTCCGCGCGGGTCTCGAGGCGCTCATCCCCACCACGCTCGCCGAGGACGGCAACGTCAACTACGACCTGCACGTGGCCGAGGACGACCCGGCGACCTTCTTCTTCTACGAGAACTGGACCTCGGGCGACAAGCTCGACGCCCACCTCGCGGCCCCGCACCTGGTCGACTTCGCGGGCAAGCTCGACGACCTGCTGGTGGACGGCGCCAACGGCCTGGTGATCAGCCGCGTCAAGCGGATCGCGTGAGTCCAGCCGCGACGCCGGCGTCCGTCGCCTCGGCCATGGCCGAGGCGGCGGGCGCGTGGCGCGAGACCCTCGACGACGAGCAGGTCGCCCAGGGGGTGTGGGCCTGGCCCGGCTCGAAGGCGGCCGAGGCCGAGCGGCGGAACTGGTACTACACGCCGACCGACCACGGCGGCCTGACGCTGCACGAGCAGCTGCCCCACCAGCAGCGGGCGGCGATGCGCCTGCTCGCCACCGGGCTCTCCGAGCGCGCGTACGTGAGCGCCTCGACGATCATGGGGCTGGAGAACGTCCTCGACCGCACCGAGGGGTTCGCCACCGGCTTCGGCCGTGACCGGGGCCGCGACCCCGGGATGTACTACCTGCGGGTGTTCGGCGACCCCACCGGCGACGGCCCCTGGGGCTGGCGCTTCGGCGGCCACCACGTGTCGGTCAACCACCTCGTGGTCGACGGCGAGGCCGTGGCGGGGAGCCCCTGCTTCCTCGGGGCCGACCCGATGGTCTCGCCGCTGCTCGGCGGGCAGGAGCTGCGCCCGCTCGGCGGGATCGAGGACTCGGGCCGGGCGCTGCTGCACGCGCTCGACGCCGACCAGCGCGAGCGGGCGGTCCTGACGACGACCGCCCCGGCCGACGTCATCGGGGCCAACCGGGTGCACGTGTCGCCCGGCGACCGGCTGATCCCGCTGCCCGACCTGTGGCGCGGCCACTTCGACGACCAGGCCCTCGAGGACCGGCTGTGGTCGATGCACGACGGGCTGGAGGCCCGGCTCGGCGTGACCGAGGCCGACCGGGTCGCCACGGAGTTCACGACGACGCCGAAGGGTGTCGCGGGCGCGGACCTGTCCGCCGGGCAGACCGAGCTGCTCCGGGCGGTCGTCGGGACCTATCTCGACCGGATGCCGCCCGGGCTCGCCGAGCGGGAGCACGAGCGGCTCGACCTCTCGCGCGTGCACTTCGCGTGGGCGGGCGGCGCCGAGCGCGGCGACCCGCACTACTACCGGCTCGAGGGCCCGGGCCTGCTGGCCGAGTGGGACAACACCCAGCGCGACGTCAACCACGCGCACTCGGTGTGGCGCGTGCCCGGGCACGAGTTCGGGATCGACGTCCTCGGCGAGCACCTGCGCGCCCACCACTGAGAACCACCGCTGGGATCGGTGTCCACGGCCCCGGGATTACCCTGGGGTCGTGGACGACTCGACCGCGACCGAACTGAAGAACCTCGCCGCCAGCCTCGACAGCGTGGAGGCGGCGATGGATCTCGACGGTCTGCGGCGCGAGGTGGCCGAGCTCGAGACGCAGGTCGGGGCCCCCGACCTGTGGAACGACGTCGAGACCGCGCAGAAGCTGACGAGCGACTTCACCCACAAGCAGGCCGACCTGCGCAAGGCCGAGTCGCTGCGCTCCCGGCTCGACGACCTCGCGACCCTCTACGAGATGGCCGACGAGGAGGCGGGCGCCGACTCCGACGAGATCACCGTCGAGGCCGACGCCGAGCGGGCCAAGCTGCACGCCGACATCAGCGCCTTCGAGGTGCGCACGCTGCTCTCCGGGGAGTACGACCAGCGCGATGCCCTCGTCACGGTGCGCGCCGAGGCCGGCGGGGTCGACGCCGCCGACTTCGCCGAGATGCTCATGCGGATGTACCTGCGCTGGGCCGAGCGCCACGGCTACCCGACCGAGGTCTACGACACCTCGTACTCGGAGGAGGCGGGCATCAAGTCGGCCACCTTCAAGGTGACCGCGCCCTTCGCCTACGGGACGCTCTCGGTCGAGCAGGGCACCCACCGCCTCGTCCGCATCTCGCCGTTCGACAACCAGGGCCGCCGCCAGACCTCGTTCGCCGGGGTCGAGGTCGCCCCCGTCGTCGAGTCCACCGACCACGTGGAGATCGACGAGAAGGACCTGCGCGTCGACGTCTACCGGTCCTCCGGTCCCGGCGGCCAGGGCGTCAACACCACCGACTCCGCGGTGCGCCTGACCCACATGCCCACGGGCATCGTCGTGAGCTGCCAGAACGAGCGCTCGCAGCTGCAGAACAAGGCCTCGGCGATGGCCGTGCTCGCGGCCAAGCTGCTCGCCCGCCGCCGCGAGGAGGAGCGGGCGCTGCTCGACTCGCTGAAGGACTCGGGCTCGAGCTGGGGCAACCAGATGCGCTCCTACGTGCTGCACCCGTACCAGATGGTGAAGGACCTGCGGACCGGACAGGAGACCAACCAGACCTCGCAGGTGCTGGACGGCTTCATCGACGGCTTCCTCGACGCGGGCGTCCGCTGGCGCAAGCAGACGGAATCCGCGGCGTAGTCGGCACTCACCCGAGCGGGAAGATCGACACCGGTGCGTAACATCGCGCCCCGTGCTCCGGCTCGAGAACGTCTCGAAGGTCTACCCGACGTCCGCGCGGCCGGCCCTCGACGACGTCTCCATGGACGTGGAGGCGGGCGAGTTCGTCTTCCTGATCGGCCCGTCGGGATCGGGTAAGTCGACCCTGCTGCGCCTGCTGCTGCGCGAGGAGACGCCCACGCGGGGCAGCGTGTACGTCGCCAACTGGAACGTCGCGCGCCTGCCGAACCGCAAGGTGCCGAAGCTGCGCCAGCGGATGGGCTGCGTGTTCCAGGACTTCCGGCTGCTGCCCACCCGCAGCGTCGCCGACAACGTGGCGTTCGCCCTCGAAGTGACCGGCAAGTCCGAGCACACGATCCGCACCGTGGTGCTCGAGATGCTCGAGCTGGTCAACCTCACCGGCAAGGCCGACCGCATGCCCGCCGAGCTCTCCGGCGGCGAGGCCCAGCGGGTCGCCATCGCGCGGGCGCTGGCCAACCGGCCGCTCGTGCTGCTCGCCGACGAGCCCACCGGCAACCTCGACCCCGAGACCAGCGACGACATCATGCTGCTGCTCGACCGCATCAACCGGGCCGGGACCACCGTCGTCATGGCGACGCACGACCGGCAGATCGTCGACGCCATGCGCCGCCGGGTCGTGGAGCTGCACCTGGGGAAGCTGGCCCGCGACGACGCCCGCGGCGTGTACGGGGCGCGGCGTTGACCGGGCGGCGCCCGTGAACGGGCTGGGCTTCGTCTGGCGGGAGGCCCTCGCCGGGCTGCGGCGCAACGTCACGATGAGCGTGGCGATGATGCTGACCACCGCCATCTCGCTCGGGATGCTCGGGGCGGGACTGCTCGCGGTGCGCACGATCGACCGCACCCAGGACCTCTACTACTCGCAGCTCGCGGTGCAGGTGGCGCTCGACGAGCCGATCAGCGCCTCCGACCCCGACTGCTCGAGCCCCGCCTGCGCGGGGCTGCGCGGGCAGCTCCAGGACGACCCGCTGGTCGCCGGGGTCTCCTACGAGAGCCGCGACGCCGCCTTCCAACGGTTCCTGCGCATCTACGCGGGCCAGCCGATCCTGCAGCTCGTCCGCCCGCAGTCGCTGCCGGCGACCCTGCGGGTGACGCTCAAGGACCCGACCCGCGGCGACGCGCTCGTCGCGGCGTACTCGGACCGGCCCGGGGTGCGCAACGTCGTCGACCAGCGCCGCCTCGTCGAGGACCTCTTCACCTTCCTCGGCAGCGTCCGCAACGCCGCCTTCGGGCTCGCGTCGGTCCAGGCCCTCGCGGCCCTGCTGCTGATCTCCAACACCATCCAGGTCTCGGCGTTCACCCGCCGCACCGAGGTCGGGATCATGCGGCTGGTGGGCGCGACCCGCTGGTACACCCAGGTGCCGTTCCTCATCGAGGCGGTGATCACCGGCGTCGTCGGGGCCGTCCTCGCGACGGTGGGCCTCGTGCTGGGCAAGCTCTTCTTCATCGACCGGCTCCTGTCGGGGCGGTTGATCTCCAACGCCATCCCCGCGGTCGGAATGGGCGACGTGCTCCTGTTCGTTGCACCACTGCTGGTGGTGATCGGCGCAGCCATCGCTACGGCGACCGGGTATGTCACCCTGCGCCTGTACGTCCGAAACTAGATCCGGGCTGCACCTAGTCCCCGGCTGCAACCAGGAGGTCCCCGTGGCGAAGACCGCCGTCCCCGTCGACTCGGGGCGCTCGAAGGAAGTGGCCTCGAAGAAGGCCTCATCGAACCGGCCCGAGGAGCGGCGCAAGGTCGTCGCGACCAACCGCAAGGCCCGGTACGACTACACGATCATCGACGTCTACGAGGCCGGGATCGCCCTGCAGGGCACCGAGGTCAAGAGCCTGCGGGCCGGGCGCGCCTCGCTGGCCGACGCGTTCGCCAGCGTCAACGACGGCGAGGTCTTCCTGCGCGGCCTGCACATCCAGGAGTACGACTACGGCAGCTGGACGAACCACGAGCCGCGCCGGGTGCGCAAGCTGCTGCTCCACCGCGCCGAGATCGAGCGCCTGATCGGCAAGACCCGCGAGGGCGGCATGACCCTCGTCCCGCTCTCGCTGTACTTCTCCAGCGGCAAGGCGAAGGTCGAGCTCGCGCTGGTCAAGGGCAAGGCGAGCCACGACAAGCGCCAGGCCATGGCCGAGCGCGACGCCAAGCGGGAGGCGGAGCGCATCGTCGGTCGGCGGATCAAGGGGTGGTAGGAGACGCAGCGGAGCGGAGCTCGACCACGGGGATGGTGACCACCGCGCCGGTGGACACGCCGATCACGCGCGACGAGGACGTCGCGGGCTGGGTGCGGTCGCTGGGGCTCGGCCCCGACGGCCGCTCCGGCCTCGTGGACGTCCACGTGCACTTCCTGCCCGACCGGATGCTGCAGAAGGTGTGGGCCTACTTCGCCTCCGCGAAGGAGCACTACGGCTACGACTGGCCGATCCACTACCAGCTGCCCGAGGACGAGCGCCTCGCGCGGCTGCGCTCCTTCGGGGTCGAGACGTTCGCGCCGCTGGTCTACCCGCACAAGCCCGACATGGCGGCGTGGCTGACCGGCTGGGCGCTCGACTGGGCCGCCGAGGTCCCCGAGGCGGTGCCCACGGCGACGCTGTTCCCCGAGGAGTCGGTGACGACCTACCTGGGCGACGCCGTCGAGCGGGGCGCCCGGTTGGTCAAGGCGCACGTCCAGGTCGGCGGGTACGACCCGCGCGACCCGCTGCTCGACCCGGCGTGGGGCCTGCTCGCCGAGGCGGGGATCCCCGTGGTCGCGCACTGCGGCGACGGCCCGATCCCCGGCCGGCACACCGGCATCGAGATCATCGGCGAGGTGATGGACCGGCACCCGCGCCTGCCGCTGGTGCTCGCCCACGCCGGCCTGCCCGACTACGACGCCGCCCTGCGCCTGGCCGAGCGCCACCCGGCCGTCCGGCTCGACACGACGATGGTCGGGACCCCGTTCACCGAGAGCTTCGCGCCGCTGCCCCGCGACTGGTCGGCGCGCCTCGCCGAGCTCTCCGGCGCCGGACGGGTGGTGCTGGGGACCGACTTCCCGAACATCCCCTACGCCTACTGGCGCCAGCTCGAGGCGATCCGCGGCTGGGCCGCGGCCGACGACCGCCTGGGCGAGCCGTTCCTGCGCTCGGTGCTGCACGACGCGCCCGCCGAGGTGCTCGGACTCGGCCCGGGATGATCCAGGACCCCCGAGGCGTTAGGATGGACAGTCCCAGCCCACGCGGCCGGGAGAAGGGGGTGACTGGTTTCGACTCCGAGCGGTTGATCAGGAGAAGCGTGCCGAGGAAGGCGACGATGATCTCGATAACCACCCGTCGCAAAAGAATAAGCGCCGAGAACAGTACTCAGCGCGAGTTCCAGCTCGCTGCCTAAGCAGCGACTGAACTCTGTCGGCCCGGGTTCGTTCCCGCCCCGGTCGCCGGCATCAGCTAGGGGACTCCACCATCGGGCCCGGTCACGGGGCCCGGTGGGACATCGAACAGTGACTGGGGTCGTCACACCGGTGTGTCTGCGCATCCGGTGGACCCGAGCAGAGACGTAGCAGACTGCGCACGGAGAAGTCCTGACAGGTGTTCGGAGGACCCGGGTTCGATTCCCGGCACCTCCACCCAGCCGAAGGCCGGAGAGCAGATGCTCTCCGGCCTTCGTCGTTCCGGCGGGCGGACGCCGCGATCGAGATCCTCGTCGCCTCGCGAGATCCACGGATGCTGTCGACCCGCGGTCGGTCGGGGAGATACGGTCACCCCTTCGTGCACGCCGGAGGCAGCCGGCACTGCACGCCGTGAGGCAGGGGGATCGACGTGACCGTCGGAGAACCGGTCGAGGAGACCGGATCGACCCGGGACGGTGACCTCGACCCGGAGCTCGGTGCGGAGAGTGTCGACACGGTGACGTCCGGTGGCGGGCTCGACGAGCCCGACACCGAGGCCACCGACCTGACGCCCCTGGTGGGCGGCGCGGCCGACGACGCCGTGCGCGGCGTCGACGAGATCCTGGGCCGCGAGGTGCGCCTCGTGACGCTGCCCCCGGTGTCCGGGGAGGTCCTCTCCGAGCGGATCGAGCAGGTCCGCCACCTCGCCCGCCTGCACCACCCGCACCTGCTCGAGGTCTACGACGTCGACGGCCTGGCCCCCGACACCGAGGGCACCCTGGTGCTCGAGAACGTGTCGGGCGAGCCGCTGCCCCTCGTCCTGCGCGAGGGCCCGATCGACGACGCGGACCTCGCCCGCATGGGTGCCCAGCTGGCCTCGGCGCTGTCGCACGCCCACGCGCACCACGTCCACCACGGCGCGATCGGGCCGTCCAGCGTCCTGGTCGACCGCCGGCGCTCCGCCGCCTGGCTCGTCGGGCTCACCGCCTCGCTGACCGGCCCGCTGCCCGTGATCGACCCCGAGGCCGCCGCGACGCCCGACGACGAGGCCGCGCAGCGCGCCGCGGACGTCCGCGCCCTCGCCCGGACCCTGGCCGACGTCGCCACCCTCGGCGCGGCGACGGGGGACGACCCCGAGGCCGTGACCCTCCCCGCCACCCGCGGCGAGCGGGTCTCCCCGCTGCTCGCCCTGCTGCGCGACGTCGACACGGCCCTGCCGCCCTCGGCCGCCGCCCTCTCCGAGCGCCTCGTCCGGCTGGGCCGCGACGAGACGGCCGACACCGACGACGCGGAGTCGTCGCGCCTCGTGCCCGTCGTGGCGTCCTGGACCGACACCTCCGCCGCGGCGGACGCCACCGCCGCCGTGGTAGCGGCCGGACCGGCCGTGCGCGCCCGGGGCGCCAACGGGATCACGCCGTTCGGCATCGTCGCCGGGCCCACGCGCCGCGCCCGCCGTGCCGGGGTCCTCGGCGCGGCCACCGCGACGCTCGCGCTGGCGTCGGGCCTCGTGATCTACGCGGGGGAGGCGCACGTCGTGCGCCAGACGCCGCAGGCCGAGGTCGGCACCGCCCTCCCGGTCACCGCCGCGGCCCCGCCGGTCCTCCCCGGCCTCCCGGCGCAGCCCGCCTCCGCCGACACGTCGGGGTCCTCGGGCTCCACCGGCACGGACGACGACGAGACCCCGGTGGCACCGCCGTCGCTGGTGGGCAGCAGGTCGGCCGGCACGGCCACGTCCGCGCCGGTCCGGGTCGCCCCGCCGGTGCCGGTCCCGGCGGAGTCGACCGTGCCGGTGACGCCGGTCGAGCCGACCACGAAGCCGGTCGAGCCGACCACGCAGCCGACGACGAAGCCGCCCGAGTCGACGACGAAGCCGACCACGAAGCCGTCGCAGCCGGGCCCGCCCCCGTCGAGTTCGTCGCAGCCGCCGGCCGGGACGACCACGACCGTCCCGCCGGTCACCACCACGACGCCGCCGCCCGCGACGACCACGACGCCGCCGGCCGCCACCACCACGACCACCACGACGACCGCCCCGGGTGCGCCCGCCGCGGTCCTCGCCGCGGGGCTCCCCGGCTGAGCCCACCGTCGCCCCGGGGACGATGATCGGGGCCGACGGTGGGGAGGACGACGACGATGTCGGTGGAGGCGCAGCCCCGGGCCGCGCTGCCCTGGGAGGTCTGGGCCCTGCTGGCCGGGAGCTTCCTGGTCGCGGCGGGCTACGGGATCGTGGCCCCGGCCCTGCCGGCGTTCGCGCAGAGCTTCGGGGTCGGCGTCACCGCCGCGGCCGCCGTGGTCAGCGCGCTCCCGGTCCTGCGGCTGCTGTTCGCCCCGGTGTCGGGCCGGTTGGTCGCCCGGGTCGGGGAGCGGGCGATGTACCTGACGGGCCTGCTGGTGGTCGCCGCGTCCACCGGGGCCTGTGCCCTGGCCACGAGCTACGTCCAGCTGCTGGTCTTCCGCGGGCTCGGCGGCATCGGCTCGACGATGTTCAGCGTCTCGGCGTTCTCGTTGATCTTCCGGCTCGCCCCGGAGGGCCGCCGGGGCCAGCTGAGCGGCCTGTTCACCGGGGCCTTCCTGCTGGGTGGCATCAGCGGACCGGTGCTCGGCGGGGGGCTGGTCGCGGTCGACGTCCGGGCCCCCTTCGTGGTCTACGCGGTGGTGCTCGTGGTGGCCACGGCCGTCGTCGGGACCCTGCTCGCGCGGTCGACCGCGGTCGGGACCCGGGGCGACGACCCGCAGGTGACGCCCCTGACCCTGTCCGGCGCGCTCCGCGTCCCGGTCTACCGCGCGGCGCTGGCCTCCGGGCTCGCGACCGGCTGGGCGGTGCAGGGCGTCCGGGTGGCGCTGGTCCCGCTGTTCGTCGCGGTGGCGCTCGGGCGCGAGCCGCTCTGGGCGGGGGTCGCGCTGACGGTGTTCGCGGCGGGCGACGGAGCGATGCTGCTCGCCACCAGCGGGCTCTCCGACCGGGTCGGGCGCCGGCCGGTGGTCATGGCGGGCCTCGGCACGGTGGCCGTCGGGACCGCCTGCCTCGGGCTGTTCCCGGACCTCGTCGTGCTGCTCGTCGCCTCGCTCGTGGCGGGGGCGGGCGCCGGTCTGCTCCAGCCTGCCCAGGGGGCGGCGGTGGCCGACCTGGTGGGCTCGGGCCGCTCGGGCGGTCCGGCGCTCTCCGGGTTCCAGATGGCCACGGACGTCGGCGCGATCGTGGGCCCGATCGCCGCGGGGGCGCTCGCCGAGGGCCTCGGGTTCGCGGCGGCGTTCGGCGTGTCCGGCGGCGTCGCCGTGCTCGCCCTGCTCGTGTGGCTGGTGACCGGTTCGAGGACGGAGCGCCAGGGCACCCGCGCGCCATGAGGATCGGGCCGGACACCGTGCCGGGCGGGGTCGCGGAGACCTACGGCGACGCCATCGACGCGGCCCTGGAGGGCGTCGACGACGAGGCCCCGCTGTGGGTCTTCGGCGACCAGCTCGGCCCCGCCGTGCACGGGCTCGCCCAGCACGCGCGGCGCGAGGTGGTGCTCGTCGAGTCCTCCGCGGTGCTGCGCCGCCGCCGCTACCACCGCCAGAAGCTCCACCTGCTCCTCTCGGGCATGCGCCACCTCGACGACCAGCTCGGCGACCGCTCCACCTACCACCGCACCACCACCTACCGCGAGGCGCTCGAGAAGGTGGGCCGGCCCGTCGTCGTGCACGAGCCGACCTCGTACGCCGCGAAGGAGTTCGTCGAGACCCTGCAGGCGGAGGGGCTCGTCGCCGCGGTCCTGCCCACCACCACCTTCGCGCGCCCGAAAGCGGAGTTCGCGGGGTGGGCCGGCCGGGACCGCTCGTTCACGATGGAGAACTTCTACCGCAACCAGCGGCAGCGCTTCGACGTGCTGATGGAGGGCGACTCCCCGGTCGGCGGGAAGTGGAACCTCGACCACGACAACCGCGAGGCGCCGCCGAAGCGCCGCACGCTCGGGGTCCCCGAGCCCTGGTGGCCGACCGAGGACGCGATCGACGAGCAGGTCCGCCGCGACCTCGACGCGATGGATCTCCCCACGGTGGGCGAGGACGGCCCCCGGTGGTTCGCCGTCACCCCCGACGAGGCCCGGCGCGCGCTGACCCGCTTCGTCGAGCACCGCCTCGACCCGTTCGGCCCCTACGAGGACGCCGTCCTCGCGGCCGACCCGGTGATGGCGCACTCGCTGCTCTCGGTGCCGCTCAACCTCGGGGTGCTGCACCCCCTCGACGCGGTGCACGCGGCCGAGGAGGCCCACCACGACGGCACGGCCCGGCTCAACTCCGTCGAGGGCTTCGTCCGGCAGATCCTCGGGTGGCGCGAGTACATCTGGCACCTCTACTGGCACTTCGGCAAGGACTACCACCGCAGCAACGAGCTGCAGGCGCGCACGAGGCTGCCGGACTGGTGGACCGAGCTCGACGGCGACGCGGTCACCGCCGCGTGCCTGAGCGACACCCTCGCCGGGGTCCGCGACCGCGGGTGGGTGCACCACATCCCGCGCCTGATGATCCTGGGCAACTTCGCACTGCAGCGCGGGTACCTCCCGAGCGAGCTCTCGGAGTGGTTCACCACGTCGTTCGTCGACGGCTTCGCCTGGGTGATGCCGCCCAACGTCGTCGGGATGAGCCAGCACGCCGACGGCGGGCGGCTCGCGACGAAGCCCTACGCCTCGGGCGGGGCCTACCTGAACAAGATGACCGACCACTGCGGGAGCTGCGCCTTCGACCCGAAGGTGCGGGTGGGGGACAAAGCCTGCCCGTTCTCGGCCGGCTACTGGCAGTTCGTCCACCGCCACCGCGACCTGCTGGCGTCGAACCACCGCACCGCCCGGGCGGTCGCCACCATGGACCGGCTCAAGGACCTCGACGCGCTGCTGGAGCAGGAGAAGGGCCGTACGGAGTTCTGATCGCCGCTGGTTACGGTTGGCCCATGGCCAAGAATCAGCGGGGCCGGGGCTCCGCACCGACGGTGGGGCGGTCGCGGACCCCCACCATCATCGCCGTCGTCACCCTGCTCGTCCTGGTCGGCGTGATCGCGGCGGCGGTCATCTCCGCGCAGTCGAACAAGAACGCCTCGCTGCCGGTCAACCAGCCGATCACCCCGGTGAACGCCACGTACCAGACGCGGGTCGACGGCGGCGTGATCGTCGCGGGCAACGGCCCGACGACCGTCGACGTCTACGAGGACGCCCTCTGCCCGGCGTGCAAGCAGTTCGAGTCGGTCTACGGCGACCGGATCGTCGACGCCCTGAACGCGAACCGGGTGACCGTCCGCTACCACATGGTCAACCTGCTCGAGCAGCAGTCCAGGCCGGCCGGCTACTCCACCCTCGGCGGCAACGCCCTCATGTGCGCCGCGCAGAACGGCGGCTTCCCGACGCTGCACAAGACGCTCTACGAGCGCCAGCCCGAGGAGGGCGGGGCCGGCTACACCGTCGACGACCTCGTGACCCTCGGCACCAACGCCGGGGCCGGCGGCGGCTACGAGGCCTGCGTGCGGGGCAACACCTACGGCGCCGCGGTGGCCCAGAACTACCAGCAGGCGTCGTCCGACCCGCGGCTGCAGCAGACCTCCGGCGGCAGCACCGGCTTCGGGACCCCGACCATCGTCGTGAACGGTCAGCTCGTCGAGGCCAACTCCCCGCAGCTCACCGCGGCCCTCGGGTAGCGGCCACCCCCGCCGTCGGGAGCCGATCACCCGCCGTGTAGCGTCTTTTCGCGTTGGGGCTGTGGCGCAGCTGGTAGCGCATCACACTGGCAGTGTGAGGGTCAGGGGTTCGAGTCCCCTCAGCTCCACCCCGCGGACGCGAAGGCCCGCCGACCACCGGTCGGCGGGCCTTCGTCGTTCCCGGACCGGCCCCCGCAGCCCCGGACGACCTGTCGTACGACAGGGCGTCGTGGGTACGCTCACCCGGCGAGCCGCGAGGCTCTCCGGCGGTTACGATCGCCGAAGTCGTACCAGTGCGGCGTCCCCGGGGGACGCCGCCGCATCAGGAGGCAACCCGTGGGCAGGAGGCATCCGTGACGGCCGTCGCACCGAAGCCGATCGCGACCACGCCGTACCCGGCGCGGGAGTCGAAGCGCGGCTCGTTCATCGGTCGGATGCTGAAGACGACGGATCCCAAGGACATCGGGATCCTGTACATGATCACGTCTTTCGCGTTCTTCCTCATCGGTGGGCTCATGGCGCTGCTCATGCGCGCCGAGCTCGCCCAGCCGGGTCTGCAGATCCTGTCGGTCGAGCAGTACAACCAGCTGTTCACCATGCACGGCACGATCATGCTGCTGCTGTACGCGACGCCGATCCTCTTCGGCTTCGCGAACTACATCGTGCCGCTGCAGATCGGGGCGCCCGACGTGGCGTTCCCGCGGCTGAACTCCTTCTCCTACTGGCTGTTCCTCTTCGGCGGGACGATGGTCGTCTCCGGGTTCTTCACCCCGGGCGGCGCCGCCAGCTTCGGCTGGTTCGCCTACTCGCCGCTGTCGGACTCCCTCTACACCCCGGGCTACGGCGCCGACCTCTGGATCGTCGGCCTCGCCGTCTCCGGTCTCGGCACCATCCTCGGTGGCGTCAACTTCGTGACGACGATCGTCTGCATGCGGGCCCCGGGCATGACCATGTTCCGGATGCCGATCTTCACCTGGAACATCCTGGTGACGGTCATCCTCGTGC